>JADGOC010000034.1 GCA_017883165.1 Acidobacteriota bacterium | reverse complement strand
ATCGTCGATCATGATATCGAGCTGGACGTCCCCTTCGAGTGTGACGCGCGGTGTCATCTCGATGTTCACGCCGAGATCCCGGTACGTCGTCGAGTTCAAGGGATTCGTGGCCGCGCCGCCGGTGGCGATCGGCGTGTAGCTGGTGCTGATCGTCGGAAAGCTCGTGCCCAGCTTCAGCGTAAGTTTCGAGCCTTCCGCGCCGCGCAGTTGCGGTTTGGCCAGGAGCCGCGTGTGATTGTCCGATTCGAGGAAATTCACGACCGCCGTCGGCACTGCCAGGTAGAAGTCCGCCGTGCTGACGCCCTGAGAGATCGTATTGAGGTTGAACGCGGGCGGCGACAACGGCGACCCCGTGTTGCCCGCTGTGCTCGGCGGCGTCCCCGCCCTGGTCGTCGTCGTGCCGGTCGTCGTGCTGCCGCTCGGCGCGACTTCAGGCGAAAAGATGCCGCCCACCGCGTACTGGGAGAGGTTCAGCCCATAGGTTTTCGCCCGCGCCGAGTTGACCTCGAGAATCTCGACGTCGATGACGATCTCGGCGCGCGGCTTGTCGTTCTGCTCGATCACCTTTTCGAGAATCGCGACGATGTTCGGCGTCCCGCGCAGCGTGATGCTGTTGGAATTCTTGTTGGGCGCGATCGCCGGCTGAATCGCCATGCCGGTGAACCTGACGATGTTGCTCAAAATCACCTGGACATCGGTCGCATCGGAGTTCGACAGATACACCGTCTTGACGACCTGGTCGTCGTACTGCTGGTGCTTGGGGATCGTATCGCCGAACACGAGAATCGCGCGCTCGTTGATGATCTTGTACGAGAGCTGGTTGGTGCTCAGGATCTGGTTGAGCGCCTGCTCGAGCGTCACGCCGTCGAGGTTGGCCTGCACGGCATGATCGACGAATTCGCGATCGTAGAGAATGTTGATGCCGGTGGTGCTCGAGATGGTGTTGAGAATCTCCTTCAGGCTCGAGGAGTTGATGTTCATCTTGAGCGGCACCCGCGAGGCGGGGTTCAGAAACGGCTCGGGGCTCGAGGCCCTGGCGCGCTCGCGCAGCACGTCGATAGGCGGCTTCGGCCGCGCGGCCTCGACGCGCTCGCGGATCGTGCGCTCGAGCGCCGCGACCTTCGCGCCCGCCAGGCGGTTGCTCGGCTCGTATTCCGTGGCGAGCTTGTACTCGCTCAGCGCCGCTTCGAGCTGGTCCTTGTCCTCGTACTCCTTGGCCTTGTCCAGGTGCGAGCGCGACGCGGCCTGCATCGCCCGCTGCAGCGCAATCTTGTAGTTGGCGTTGTCGGGCGCCGCCTGCACGGCCGTGCGGTAGTGCGTCACCGCCTGATCGAGGTCGCCGGCGCGCATCGCGGCGTCGCCGCGGCGGAACGCCTGCCCCGCCGCGCACGCGGCGGCCAGCAGCGTCACCGCCAGCAAGAGTCCGAGCTTCGTCAGCCGTCTCGTCACACTGCCCTCTCAGTTAGCTGCCCAGCCGGATCGTTCGGCGTCCGGTGCCGTCGAGATACGCGACGTCGACCGATTCCACGCCGATCTTCAAGATGCGATACCGCCCCTGAATTATGTCCCCTTCGGCGCCGTATTCGGCGCGGCCCGTCGAGTCGCTGAGCATCGCGATCTTCCGTCCACTCTGCTCCACGATCCCGATGAACCGCAGCGCGATCGGCGGAGGCGGCGGCGGAGTCAGCGGCCCAGTCGGCACGGGCGGCGCCACGATTTTCGGCGCGGGCGGCGGAGGCGGCGTCGGCTTCGGCTTGAAGCGGAACAGATTCCGCGACGCGTCGGTCGGCTTGGGCCGCTCGGCGCCGAGCGCCGGCAAGTGCACGTCAGGCGCCTGAATGGCGGCCGTCGATCGCGCGACCGTGCCCTGGGCCGGTCTCTCATTAGACGCCGGCGCGGTGGCGGCGGACGGACCCGGCCACAGAAAATACGCCGTGCCCGCGACGAGCGCGATCGCCGCCGCCACGAACACAATGAGCTTGCGCCGCTCAGGTGCCATCGGCGCCCAGGCGGTAATAGGTCGAGAGCGCGAGCGTCAGCGTCAGCGGTTTGTCCGTCTCGCTCTGCGCCAGCGCCACGTCGTCGATGATGACGAACTCGGGTGCGGTCTCGAGCTGGTAGACGAATCGCCGAATCGCTTCGTAGTCGCCCTGAAGCACGATGCGCGTCTTGATCCGCCCGTAGCGCTGGTCTTTGACCGTCGCCTTGTCGACCTCTTCGTCGCGCTTCTCGAACTTCAGGTTCAACTTGCGCGCCAGCACGGGCACGCGCGTGTAGGTCAATCGCAATGCGGAGGAAAAATTCTCCGGCAGGACCTTGCCGTAAAAGGTCGTGAGCTCCTGGTCGGCGCGCGTCTTGCCGGTGGCGAGCGCGAGCGCCGCGGCCAGCTCGCGCTTCGCCGACTGGAGCGACTGCTCGGCGGCCGCCGCGCGTTCTTCCGCGTTCGCCGCCTTCGCCTCGAGCGGGTACACGACGAACGCGTAGACGCCGAGGTTGACGAGCAGCACCAGCGCCAGCGGCGCGACGACCGATCGCTTCTCGAACAGGATGCGCTTGACGAGCGTCATCGCGGCACCGCCGGCGTCCCTGTCGCCCCTGTCGGCGCGTATGTGGTTTCGATAATCGTTTCGAGCAGCCCCTGCTCGTTGAACCGATCGTCTCGCGGGAGCAGGCCCGAAAAGGCGCCGGTCGCCTCGAGATTCGCCATGAACTGGTAGACGTCCTCGACGGTCTTGGCGACGACCGTGATCGTCAGCGTCGTGCCTTTGACCGTGTCGACCTTCGGCCGCACCGAGGTGATGCGGACGTCCTCGGGCAGCGTCGTCTCGAACCGATTGAAGAGCTCCGTCCACGAGAAGGTGCGGCGGTCGATCAGATCGTTGGCCTTGCGCGCTTCATTGGTGACGAGCTCGATCTGCTTCGGATCGATCGTCGCGCGCAGCCGCGCCGCCTGCGCGCGGAGATCCGCGGCGTGCGCTTCGTCGCGCGAGATCTGCGTGGACAGCCCGCTGTCGCGGCGCGTGAGCTGCGCAATCCGCGTGATGTTGAACAGCGTGGCGGCGAGGGCCACGACCGCCACGAGCGTCAGCGCGAGATTCACGACGCGCTCGTTGTAGAAGGGGCGGGTCGAGAGGTTCGTCTGAATCACGCGACCGCCTCCCGCCCGCGCAAGAGCAGGCCGACCAGCGGCGCGAGCGTGTCGAGCAGCGTCGGCGCGGCTGAAATGCGATCGGTCAGCGCGGCGGCGGTTCGCGGATCCAGGGAGTCGACGCCGGTGGCGAGCCGTTCGGCGAGGCTGCGGCGGATTGCGTCCATCTCGGAAGCCGGCTGTCCTCCGCCCGCGAGGATCACGCGCGTGAAGCCGCCGCCGGCCAGCCGGTCTTCGTAGTACATCGCCGTCTGGTGGACCAGATCGGCCAGCGTGCCGTCGCCCTCCCCACCGCGGTTCCTGAAGAAGATCAAGTCGGCGCCGCGCACGATGGCGATCGACGCGTAGTCGGACGCGACGTTGACGAGCAGCCAGTCGCCGGCGGGCGCCCCCGCGCCGGCCAGCACGGCGTTGATCACGTTGAAGGTCGCCAGATCGACGATGCCGGCGTGCGCGCCGGCGTCGGCGCACAGACGCTCGTATTCTTCGACGACGCTGCGGCGCGCCAGGGAGACGATGAATTCCTGTCCGTCCACCGCAAGGACGCCCGGCACGTAGGTGACCTGCGCTTCCTCGATCGGGAACGGCGCCGTCTTCCGCACCTGCCACCGCACGAGCTGATCGAGATCCTGCGTGCGCGGCGGCACCTTCTCGAAGCGCACCAGCGACACTTTCGCGATGAGGTCGGGCACGACGAGGCCGATGCGGCGCGGCCGCCCGCCGATCCGGTCGAAGACGCGGCCGAGCGCGGCGGCGATCGCCGCGCGGTCGTGGACGTTCTGGCCCGTCAGCGACGGCACGAGCGCGCCCGGCGGCAGCGGCTCGGTCGCGTGCGCCGACACCACCGGCTGTCCGGCGCGCCGCTCGAGGCTGGCCGCCGACACGCGGTCGCTCGCGATTTCGACCGCGACGGTCGGCCCGGACGACTCACGCAGCGCGTCCAGGAGGCTCATTCGACGAACGTCACCTTGTTGATCTCCCGCAAGGTCGTCGTGCCTTCCATGACGCGCTCGACCGCCGATTCGCGCAGGAACCGCATGCCTTCCTCGCGCGCGGCCTTCTTGATCTCGGAGGTCGGCCGCTTTTCGAGAATCAGCTCGCGGATGTGATCCGACAGATCGAGCAGCTCGCAGATCGCCGTGCGCCCTTTGTAGCCGGTGCCGCCGCATTCGATGCAGCCGATGCCTTCGTAGAACGTGTGGGTGTGCTCGAGCGTCAGCGGAAGGCCCGACTCCTCGAGGAGTGCCGCCGAGACCTTCACCGGCCGCTTGCAGTGCGTGCAGATGTTGCGCACGAGCCGCTGGGCCAGCACGCAGTTGAGCGCCGACACGAACTGGTACGCCTCGACGCCCATGTTGAGGAAGCGGCCGAGGACGTCGAGCACGTTGTTCGCGTGGACGGTCGTGAACACGAGATGGCCGGTGAGCGCCGAGTTGATGGCGATCTGCGCCGTTTCATTATCTCTAATCTCGCCGACCATGATCTTGTCGGGGTCGTGCCGAAGAATCGACCGCAGCCCGCGCGCGAAGGTCAGTCCCTTCTTTTCATTGATGGGGATCTGCGTGATGCCGCGGAGCTGATACTCGACCGGATCCTCAATCGTGATGATCTTGTCTTCGACCGACTTGATCTCCGACAGCGCCGCGTAGAGCGTCGTCGTCTTGCCGCTGCCGGTCGGCCCCGTGACGAGCACCATCCCGTACGGCTCGGCGATGTACTTGCGGAAACGCTTCAGCTCAGCTTCCGGAAATCCCAGAATGTCGAGACGGAGCTCGGTGAACTGCTCGCTGATCGATTCCTTGTCGAGAATACGAATGACGGCGTCCTCGCCGTGGACGCTCGGCATGATCGACACGCGGAAGTCGATCGTCTTTCCCGGCATCCGCAGTTTGAAGCGGCCGTCCTGCGGCACGCGCTTCTCGGCGATGTCGAGCTCGGCCATGACCTTGATGCGCGAGATGATCGAGCTGTGAAACTGCTTGGCGATCGGGCGCATCGCCGGCTGCAGCACGCCGTCGATGCGGTACTTCACGATCACCGCATCGTCCTGCGTCTCGATGTGGATGTCGCTCGCGCGCCGCTGGATGGCCGTGTAGATCGTCGAGTCGACGAGCTTGATGACGGGGCTGATGTCGCTCGTCAGCCGCTCGACGGTCAGGCTCTCGTCGCCGTTCTCTTCCTCCTTGAGGAGCTGCAGCTGGAAGCTTTCGGTCGCCTCCTCGAGCACCCGCGTCGAGCTCTCGCTCTTCTTGAGGATCGATTCAATCGCCGACCGCGCGCCGACCGTCACCTTGATCGGCGTCGCGAGGAGCACCGCGAGCTCGTCGATCATCGGCAGGTCGGTCGGGTCGGAGACGACGATGACGAGCGACTTTCCGTCGCGGCGGTACGGCACGAAGCTGTAGCGCAGCATCAGGTCCGCCGGAATCGATCGGAAGAGATCCTGATCGATCCGGAACGTGTCCATGTCGACGAATTCGAGGCGATAGCGCTCGGCGAGCCGGCGCGCCTGCGCCAGCTCGGCGTGGCGCTCCTCGGCGCCGAACTCGGGCGCGTCGAGATGGAGATTGGTGGCGTCGTGGGGGGGCGTCATTGTCCCAGCACCGAGCTCAACTGGAAGAGCGGCATGTAGAGCGCCAGCAGCAGCCCGGCGATCACGATGCCCATGAAGACGAGGAGCACCGGCTCGACGAGCGTCACGAACCGCTCCATGTTGGTCGAAATCTCCTCGTCGTAGAAATCGGCGACCGTGTTCAGCATGTCCTGCAGCGCGCCGGTCGACTCGCCGACCTCGGCCATCTTCACCGCGACGTCCGGGAAGACGCGCCGCGCTTCGAGCGCCGCGGCGAACGACTCGCCTTCACGCACGCGCGTGCTCACGATGTCGAGCTGCGAGGCCAGAAACTGGTTGCCAATCGACTGCGACGCGATGTCGAGCGCGTTGACGAGCGGCAAGCCGCCGCTCAAGAGCGTCGCCAGCGTCCGCGCCATCTGCGAGGTGCCGAACTTGGCCGCGATCGGCCCGAGCACCGGCAGTTTCAGCAGCAGATGATCGAGGCGCGCCTGCTGGCCGGGCCGCTTGACCCACACGACGAAGGCGACCACCGCGGCGACGAGCGCCAGCAGGATGAAGACAAACTGCTCGCGCAGGATGTTCGACACGCGGAGGATCAGGCGCGTCGCGAACGGCAGCTGCGCGCCGAAGCTGTCGTAGAAGTCGGAAAACGCCGGCACCACTTTGAGGACGATGATCGCGACCAGCACCAGCGCGAGCGTGACGAGAATCACCGGATACACGAGCGCCGAAATCGTCTTGCGCTTCACGGTCGCGATGATCTTCGTGTACTCGACGTAGCGCCGCAGCACCGCGTCGAGGCTGCCGCTGCGCTCCCCCGCCAGGAGCGACGCCATGTAGACGCGCGGAAACAGATCCGCGTGCGCGCCAAACGCGTCCGACAGCGAGGTGCCCGATCGCACGCGCTCGTGCACGTCGTCGAGCACCGAACGAAAGGCGGGCGATTCGACGCGGCGCCTCAACAGATCGAGCGACTGGACGAGCGGCATCCCGGCCTTGAGCAGCGTTGCCAGCTCCTGGTTGAAGACCAGAAACTCCCGCGTCGGGACGCTGTGGCGCTGAGGCAGCCGGAACGATAGGCCCGCGATCGACCCCTTGGGGTGCAGCGCGAGGACATACAGGCCCTTCTCTTCGAACTCGTGGCGCAGCCGCAGCTCGTTGTCCGCGACGTACACACCTTCGACGATCTCGCCGTTGGGCGACGCCAGGCGGCAGCGGAATTCCACGGTTCAGGCGCGCCCTTGGCGGGCGGGCGGCCGTCCGCAAGGAATTGGCAGCATGGACATTATCGGGATGAAAATTATACCAGTTTAGAAAGGTTAGACCGTGGAGGAGCGCGAAAAGCTGGGTGGCGCTGCGCGGAATGTGTCAGCGGCCGGCGATCTTGAGAATCCGGGACACGTAATTGATCGTTTCGGCATACGGTGGCACGCCGCCGAAGCGCAGGACGGCCGCCTCGCCGGCGTTGTAGGCCGCCAGCGCCAGGGGCTTGGGGAAGCGGTCCAGCAGCGACTTGAGGTGCTTGATGCCGGCCTCGATGTTGGCGCGCACGTCGTACGGGTCGGACACCGCGTACTGCCGGGCTGTGTCGGGCATCAGCTGCATCAGCCCCATCGCGCCCTTGCGCGACGTCGCGCGCGGTTTGTAGGCCGATTCCACTTGAATCAGCGCCTTCACCAGCTTGGCGTCGACACCCTGCGCCGCGGCGAGTTTGTCGATAATCTCGGTGTACTGACCTGGCCCTGCGTCGGCTGTCTGGCTCGAGCCGGGCGGCACGGGCGCGACGGCTGCCTCTGGCTCGGGGTACGGCACTTCGTCAGCTTCGATGCGCGTGACCAGCGACCGATCGAGCACGACTTCCCCGCCGCTTCGGAGCGCGATGACGAGCGAGTCGCCGTCGACCCGGTGGCTCTTCACCGACATGCTTCGGCCGGTCGCGAAAAACACGAGCTCCGCGCGCGCCGGCGCGGCGACGCCGAGCAGGCCGAGCAGTGCAACGGCGAGCAGTCGAGTTCGCATGAAAGGGAACCGTATTTTACCAGAATCCGCGCGATAGCACTTACAGGGCCGGCTGCACGAAGGCGTGAAACACGCGGATGCCCAGTTCCCGCGGATCCTTGCTGGTCGCCCCCGGCATCAAAGCGGGCACGAACGTCTTGTCCACGCTGATCTGCAGTTCCACGTTGTCGCCGCCGCCCAACTGGGCCGCCGTCAGGAAAATCTTCTTGAGGACCTGCTGGCCGGGCGTGATCGTGAACTGCGCGATCGGCTGACCGCCGATGCTGAGCTGGACGACCTGACTCTCGTGGAAGACGCTGCCCGGGTTGTCGGTATCGAGATACAGCGTGGAATCCCTTCTGGGATTCTTGAACGTCAGCGTCGCGTCTTTCTTGGTCCACTGCCACTCGACCGACGCGTTGTGATCCGCGCCTTCCGCCGGATGCCAGCCCTCCTTGAACACGACGAGCACGTTCTCGCTCTGCGGCAGCAGCTGGAGCTTCGCGACCTTGTAGGCGCGCTGGCCGACGTCTTCGCCGTTGAGCGGCGCCCGCTTCTGAGTGGCGGTCGTGTAGAGCCCGATCTGGATCGTCGCCTCGCCCACGTAGGGACGGATGGGGACGAAGATCGTCCGCACGTACTCCACGGTCTGTCCTGGCTTCCACTGCGTGGTCGGCGTCGGCGGATTGTGATCGTCGGTCCAGATCAACTCGTCGGAGATATCCACGACGTGGACCATCACGCGGTAGTCCTGTTCGAAGTGCGCGTCCGGCGCGACGACGAATTTGTAGGTGATGTCGAGCGGGCTGCCGAGCGGCGCGCTCGGCCGCGCGAGCGTGACGCTGGGAGTCGCCACGGGCGGCGCCGCCGGTTCTTTCGCGCGGCACCCGGCAAGGAGTCCGGCAAGAGCGACCATCGTGGACAGACAGGCGACAGAAAAACGCGAGCAGGTTGGTGAAAGCATCGGTGGGATTGAGGATAGTTCAGTTGCCGCATCTGCCGCAATCTGTTAGAGTTCGCGCCATGTCACTCGAAGCGTTGGGGATGATCGAAACCAAGGGCCTCATCGGAGCGGTCGAGGCCGCCGACGCGATGGTCAAGGCCGCCAACGTCATTCTGGTTGGCAAGGAGTATATCGGCGCCGGCTACGTCACCGTCATGGTGCGGGGCGACGTGGGCGCCGTCAAAGCAGCGACCGACGCCGGCGCCGCCGCCGCGCGCCGCGTCGGCGAACTCGTCTCCGTGCACGTCATCCCGCGGCCACATTCCGAGGTCGAAAAAATACTCCCCAAAGGGGTTTAGCACGGGGTTAAACCAACGGTTAGTCATCGATGGTAGAACCCCTCGCTTCAACCCAGACTGACCGCGACCTCGCCTCCATCGCGGAAGCGCGGGCGCTCGCGCGCCGCGCCAAGCAGGCGTGGCGCGAGCTGGCTGAGTTCAGCCAGGAAAAAATCGACGCCATCGTTGACGCCATGGCCGCCGCGGCCACGCCGCAGGCCGAAGCCTTCGCCCGGCTCGCCGTCGAGGAAACCGGCTACGGCGTCGTGGTCGACAAGATTCAGAAAAACCTCTTCGCCTCGCAGAAGGTCTACGAGTTCATCAAGCCGATGAAGACGGTGGGCGTCGTCGCGCGGCACGAGGAGACGCGCGTCATCGAGATTGCCGAGCCGTTCGGCGTCGTGGCCGCCATCGTCCCGTCGACCAATCCCACCTCGACCGCTATCTACAAGATCCTGATCTCGATCAAGGCGCGCTGCTCCATCGTGTTGAGCCCGCATCCGTCGGCCGTGACGTGCATCACGCGTGTCGCCGAGGTGATGAACGAGGCCGCGCTTCGTGCCGGCGCGCCCCAAGGGGCGATCAACTGGATGACGACGGTGACGCTCGAGGGGACGCAGGAGCTGATGAAGCATCGCGACGTCGCCGTGATTCTGGCGACCGGCGGCATGGGGCTCGTCCGTGCCGCCTACAGCGCGGGCAAGCCGGCGTACGGCGTCGGCCCGGGCAACGCGCCGGCGTACATCGAACGCACCGCCAATGTGAAGAAGGCCGTGCGCGACGTCGTCACCGGAAAGACCTTCGACAACGGCGTGTTGTGCTCGTCGGAAAACTCGGTCGTGATCGACGAGGCGATTGCCGAGGACGCCAAGCGCGAGTTCGTCGCGCAGGGCGCCTACTTCATGAACAAGGCCGAGATGGACGCCGTGGCGCGGGTGCTCGTGACGCCTCAGCGGCTGCCCAACCCGGCCCTGGTCGGCAAGGCGGCGACCATCATCGCGGACAAATGCGGCATCACGGTGCCGGCCGAGACGCGCGTCCTCATCGCGCCGCTCGACGGCGTCGGGCGCGATTACCCCCTCTCAATCGAGAAGCTCTGCCCGGTCCTCTCCTTCTACGTCGTGAAGGACTGGCGGGAAGGCTGCGAGCGTTGCAAGCAGATCCTGGAGTACGGGGGGATGGGCCACACGATGTCCATCCATTCGCAGAACGACCAGATCATTCTCGAGTTCGGGCTCAAAAAGCCGGCTTTCCGCATCATTGTCAACTCGCCGACAACGTTCGGGTCGATTGGGCTCACAACGGGGCTCGATCCGGCGATGACGCTCGGCTGCGGCGGGTATGGCCGGAACATCACCTCGGACAACATCTCGCCGCGGCACCTGCTGAACATCAAACGGGTCGCCTACGAGATCCATCCCGTCGCGAACCGGTTCGAGCAAGCCGCCTCACCAAGCCGGGCAGGCGCAGGGGCCGAGCTTGCTCGGCCCTTCCGCGCCAACCTGCCGTCGGCGCCGGCTCGTCCGCCGGCGCCGGGCGGGATCAGCGCCGACGTCCTGGCGCGGCGGGTGGACGACTTCCTGGGATCGCGGGGGTATCGAGCCGGTGATAGCGGGGCCAAGGGCGCCGCGCCCCAGGACCCACAGCCGTCGAAGGACCAGACGCCGCTCGACTTCGTCTGTGAAGACGACGTCCGGAGGGCGATCAAGGCTGGGCAGAAGCTGGTGGTCTCCGAGCGGGCGATCGTCACCCCCGCCGCGCGCGATCTCGGCGAGCAGCATCGCGTCTTCATGGTGGCCCCGTGGCGCGGCTGAAAAGTGGCTTTATTGCTGAGCCAGTTGGACTTACTGTTGACCTACCGCTTGGGCAGTGTTAGACTGACTCGACCATAGGTGCGGGGGCCCCAGCCCTTCCGCCCCGCGTGAAAACACGGAGCCCCCCGCTAGTGGGGGCGACTTACGATGCGCCGACGTGACAAGCGGCCGACATCGCGGAGCGCCCAGGATGCGTCAGTCAGACCAGCAGTCGCGGTTGTTCGTCGCACTGCTCACCTTTACACTTGGCGCCGCGGCCTGCGGGTCGAGCGTTCGCGCCATGGCGCCCCGCGTGTCGTTTGCCGCCACCATCCCGGTTCAGCTTCGCACCACCGTGGCGGCGCCAGCCGCCGCCGTCAATCGGACCCCGGCGCCGAAACCGGTCGAAGATCCCGTCCTCACGCTGATCGCGGACTCCGACCGCCATTTCAATGCCGGGCAGAAAGAGCTCGAACAAGGGCATTTCGAAGCGGCCAAGCGGGAATTCAACCTCGCGGTTGACGTGCTCCTCGAGTCGTCGTACGGCGCGCGCACCGAGCCGCGCGTGCGCGAGCATTTCGATCGCCTGGTCGACCGCATCAGCGCGTACGAAGTGAAGGCGCTCGCCGAGGGCGATGGCTTCACCGAGAAGAAATACGACCAGGCGTCGATTGATGAGCTGCTCGCCGTCTCGATGACCGTTGGGGCGCCCGCGCCGACGCCGGAGCTGAAGGACGTCGTCAAGTTGGATCTGCAGTCGACCAGCCACGACATCCCCATTCCGCTCAACCAGCGCGTCCTCGCCTACATCGAGCTTTTCCAGGGACGGCTGCACGAATTCATCGAGGACGGCATGAAGCGCGGCAGCAAGTACCTGCCGATGATTCAGAGCGTCTTCCGCGCCGAAGGGCTGCCGCTCGATCTGGCGTATGTGCCGCTCATCGAGAGCGCGTTCAAGCCGAACGCGGTGTCGCGGGTCAAGGCCAAGGGCGTCTGGCAGTTCATGGGCGCCACAGCGGTCGAGAACGGGCTGCGGCGCGACTGGTACATCGACGAGCGGTCCGACCCGGAGAAGGCCACCGCCGCGGCGGCGAAGTACCTGCTCACGCTGAACAAGATTTTCAAGGGCGACTGGCACCTCGCGCTCGCCTCGTACAACGGCGGCCCGGGGCGTCTCCAGAAGGCGATCAAACGCGTCGGCGTGGACGACTTCTGGAAGCTGGCCGACAACCCCAAGGCGTTGCCGCGCGAGACGCGCGAATACGTTCCGATGATTCTGGCGGCGATCGTCATCGCCCGGAATCCGGCGCAGTACGGCTTCAGCTTCGAAACCGGCACACCGGCGCTGTACGACAAGATCACGCTGACGCGCCCGGTGGACCTGCGGCGCATCGCCGAGTGGGCCGGGACGACGATCGACGAGATTCAGGCGCTCAACCCCGCGCTGCGCCGCTGGACGACGCCGCTGAAGGACGCGCAGTACGAGCTGCGCGTGCCGTCCGGCACCGCCGAACAGGTGCAGGCGCGGATGGACGACGCGCCGACGGCCGGCCTGGCGTCGCTGAAGTGGTACACGGTGAAGAGCGGCGAGACGCTGCCGGCCATCGCCCGGAAGCTGAGCGTCAGCAAGGCCGACCTCGCGGACGCGAACTACATGCCGGCGACCGCCCGCGTGGCCGCGGGCCAGAAGCTCATCGTGCCACACGAAGCGACTGTGCTGATGGCCGCGCGCACCGAGCGCACCGTGCCCGTGGCCGAAGCGCACGCCACGGTCGGGCAATCGACGCAGCTGGCGCACGCCGCCGCGATGTCGAACCGCGTGAAGGCGACCTACAAGGTCCAGCGCGGCGACACGCTCGCCTCGGTTGCGCGGCTCTTCAAGACGACGGTCTCCGCGATTCGCACCTGGAATCCGCGTGTGCCGACCGCGCACTTGAAGGCCGGCGACCGGCTGACCGTCTATACGACTCACGCCGCCCGCTCGACGTCTAACTAGTCGTGTCCGCCTTGAGGCGGATTACAATCCGCCCATGCTGCGTAGCCTTCTGGCCTGCGCGCTCAGCGCATTCGCGCTCACCGGCGTGCCTCAGGCGCCGCGCGATAATCCCGACTCGAAAGCCGCCACCAGCGCGATCCGCGGACGTGTCGTTGCCGCCAATACCGGCGAGCCGCTGCGCAAGGCTCGTGTGGCGCTCTCATCGGTGCCCGAGCCCGTCTTCACCGACAACGAGGGCTTGTTTGCGTTCACGAACCTGCCTGCAGGCCGCTACACACTGACCGTCAGGAAAACGGGGTACGCCGCCACGACCTTCGGCACCGGCCGGCCGGGATCGCCGCCGATCTCCATTGATGTGGATACGGCGGGCGGATCCGTGGTCGATGGCATCGAGGTGCGCATGCCGAAAGGCGCGGCCATCTCGGGCCACATCGTCGATCAGTTCGGCGATCCCGTCGAGGCGGCGTCCGTTTCAGCGCGTCGAACTGTTCGAGTGGCCGGCCGCATGGACATCGCGACGCAGGCGACCACGCTCACCGATGATCTCGGCGAGTATCGATTGGGCGGTCTCCCTGCGGGAAGTTTCGTCGTCAGCGCGCTGCTTCCGAACTCGGTTGTGCAAGGCATGAGCGTCAGTATCGTGGGTGGCGTCTCGACGATGACGGCCAACGGCCCGCGCGCGCCCACGTATTATCCCGGGGCCCCGGGCCTCTCCCGCGCACAGCCGATTGCCGTGCGCGCCGGAGACGAAGCAAGCTCGATCGATTTCAGCGTTTCTGCAGCGCGGCTGGCGAATGTCTCGATCACCCTCGTGGATGCGACGGGCAATCCGGTGGGTGGCGCCGCGACGGTTGCACGGACCGACGAAGCAGGCCTCGGCGCCGAGCCCCGTTCGATTGCGATTCGCGGATCAAACACGGCCGTCACCCTCGAACCCGGAGAGTGGATCCTCTACGCAAACGGCACGCAAGGCGTTGGCGTGGCGCGGTTCTCGGTCGGCTCCGACGATGCATCGGTGACGGTGCCGTTGGTGAAAGGTGCGAGAGTCAGCGGGCGGGTCGTTGTCGAGGGCGATCGCTTGCCCCTCTCCGCCGCGATCCTCATCGAGGCAGCGCCTATCTACTCAGCGTTCGGTGCCCCGCCGACTTTCGGGATGACCGCTGCGGCCCCTGTGAAGGCCGACGGTAGCTTCGAGATGAACGACCTGGTTGGCACACGACAGTTGCGCGTCCGGTTCGCGCCTCCCGGCTGGTTGGTGAAAGCGATCCTGTTCGACGGCCGTAACCTCCTCGATTCGCCGATCGAGTTGAAGGGCGGCGAGGACCTGACCAACGTGCAGGTCGTCCTGACCAGCCGACTGTCGACGCTGAAAGGCGCGGTGACTGATGCCGCCAAAGCGCCGATGCGAGACTTCTCTGTTCTGATCTTTCCGGCGGATGAGGAGCTTCAGCACGCCCGCTCGCTTGCGCGCTGGGTGCGGCCGAACCAGAACGGCGAGTTCCTGGCGGACGACCTCGTGCCCGGCTCTTACCTCGCAATCGCGGTTCAGGATGTTGACGAATCGCGCTGGCCCGACGCCGGTTATCTGACCGAGTTGCGCGCGCGCGCGACGCCCGTGACGCTCGGCGCGAGCGAGAAGAAAACGATCACGCTCGAGATCGGCGGCGCCCCGTGACGCATGGTTGCGCCGCTATGCTCGTGCTTTGGACGTTGCTTGGGCCGCAACAACAGGCGCCGGCTCAGCAGGCGCCAATGGCCGCCCTGCCCGCGACGTCCGCTACAGGCATCATCCGCGGGCACGTCTTCAACGCCGAGGGCCGTCCGCTGCCACGCGCGCAGGTTGCGCTCTTTTTTAATGATACGGCGACCACCGAGACCGACGAGGACGGACGCTATGAATTCGTCGACGTGCGGGCCGGCAGCTACCTGGTGACCGCGAGCCGGAGTGGCTTTGCGACTCTCGCGTTCGGCCAAAAGCGTCCGCTCGAGCCCGGTGCGCCATTTTCAATCGCCGCCGGAGAAATCCGCGAGCGCGTTGACATCACGCTGCCGCGCCGAAGCGCCATCGTCGGCCGCATCGTCGACGAGAACGGCGATCCCTTGGAGGGCGTCAACGTCAGCGTGCTCAAGGCATCGTTTATCCAGGGACGCCGTCAGCTCGTGGGTGCGGCGTCACGAAAGACGGACGATCGGGGGCACTTTCGCGTGTACGGCCTGCAACCGGGCCTCTATGTCGTCCGCGCCGACGTCGGCCAGGTCGGCAGCCAAGACCTACCCGGCTACGCCGCGACGTATTTTCCCGGCACGCCGAATCCAGCCGAGGCACAAACGGTAACGGTCGGCATCGCGCAAGAGGTGGCGGACGTGGACGTTTCGCTCGCGCCGGTGCGCACGGCGCGGGTCGCCGGCCGGACGCTGGCCTCGGACGGCCAGCCGTTCCAGGGCGGCCTCGAGATGCGCGTCAGCCGACGATCGAGCGCGGTGGCGTCGGAATCGTTCGGCGCGCGCACGGAACGTGATGGCACGTTTGAATTTCCGAACGTGCCGCCGGGTGAATACGTGATGGCCGCCTTCAGAGGCAATGAAGTCGGTTGGCAGTTCGTCACCGTCAACGGAGAGGACGTCACCGGCTTGGTCGTGCAGACGACGACCGGATCGACCGTCAGTGGCCGCATCACCTTCGATGGATCCAACTCGCCGAGCAGGCAGAACATGGAGATCTCCCCCATTCCCGCCGATCCCGATCTCGTGCCGTTCAAGGGGACTGCGACGCATACGGAGATGCGGGACGACTGGACATTCGAGATCATCGGCGTCAACGGGCTCGCCCGTCTGCGTGCCGTACGTATTCCGGCCGCATGGGCGCTGAAGGCCATTCTGGTGAACGGGGCCGACGCCACCGACACGCCGCTGTCGTTCGGCACCAAGGAACAGTCGCTGAAGGACGTCGAGGTTGTGCTGACGAGCCAGCTGACGCAGGTGGTCGGCGCCGTGACCGAGCCCAGCGGCCGGCCCTTGGCGACCTACGCCGTACTCGTTTTCTCGACGGACCGTGATCGTTGGTACAACGGTTCGCGATTCTTCGCGCTGGCGGGGCTGCGGCCTGATGGAAGTTTTCTCGTGAGTGGTCTGCCGCCGGGGGACTATTTCGCGGCGGCGATGGACTGGCTGCAACCGGACGAGGCCACCGGCGGATGGCAGGATCCGGCGTTCCTCGACTCCGTCGCGCGCCGCGCGACGAAGTTGACGCTGACCGAGGGCCAGAAGCTCCCGGTCAGCCTGAAATTGATCCCGCGTTAAGCGCTCTTCTTGCTCTCTTCCGACGGCCCCGTCTTCAAGCGCAGCTGCTTGATGTTCTGCTCGATCCGCTCGGCGATTTCGCGCTCCTGCTGCAGCGTGCGCAGCGTGTTTCGCGCCTCCTGCAGCATGAACTCGAGCTGGGCGACCTTCTCGGCCACGTGATCGACGACCACCTTCTGCTCGCCCAGCGACTCGAGATTGATCCGCACGTCGTCCAGGAGATGGACAATCGCGTTCGCCTTGTTCTGCACTTCGTCGACCACCTTGCGCCGCGCGTCGATTGAGGCGATGCGGTCGTCGGTCTGGCCGATGAGCGACAGCAGCTCGTCGACTCGGGTCTTGAGCGCGGCGACCTCGCCGCGGTGCTCCGTGACGTGCGCCAGGTCCGCCTTGCTTTGGGCGCTGATCTCGTGCACGGTCTGGACTTCGGCCTTCACGGCGTTGACGAGCTGCTCGCGGCTCGCAATGGCCTGAATGCTCTTGTCCAGCTCGTCGGCGACCTGCTTGATGTCGGCGAGCCGCGTCTCGACGGCGGCCAGCTTCTTCTCGCCGAACGCGACCTGCGTCCGCCGCTGCTCGAGCTGCTTGAACATCTTCTCGGCCCGCCCGAGCTGATCGTCCAACGCCTGGATCTGGCCGACGGTGTCACGCTGCCGGCTGTGCACGCGATCGAGCTCGGCAAGCATCTCGTCCTTGAGGCCGGTCGAACGCGCCAGCTCTTCGGACAGCGCCTGCATCTGCCGCGTGCGTTCCGCGACCTCGGTCGCCACGATCTTGCTGGCGACGACGAGCTCGGCGAAGCGCTTCTCCTGATCGGCGACGGTTGCCTCGTCGAACTTGACGCCGTTGATCCGCTCGTGCGCCGTGCCGATCGCAGTCCGCAGCGCATTCAGCTCGGCGACGAGCGGCACGAGCCGCTGCTGCAGCTGACGGACCGACTCGAGCTTGTGCTGCGCGTCCACCATCTGCTCGGCCAGGCCATCGCAGGACGCCTTGAGCGTGTCGAGCTCGGCGCGCCGCGCGAGCTGCTGCGCGAGCTTCTGGTCGACGTCGGCGTTCAACTGGTTGAGACCGTCCAGGCGCCCTTCGAGCTTCTCGACAAACGGCACCCGCGCGCTGACGCGCGAGATCTGGGCGTCCAGCTCGGCCACCGATTCGTGCAGCCGCGTCGCCTTCTGCGTGCCCTCTTCGACCAGCGTCATCTTGCCGAGGATCGCGTCCATCTTGGCTTCGAGCTCGGGCGCGCGCGTCGACAGCGCCGTCATCCGCTCGCCAAAGGCCTCGAGCGCCAGCCGATCCGAGCCGAGGCGATCGCGCAGCTGCGCAATCTCGGCGTGCGACTTGTAGAACTCCTGCACTTCCTTGCGGAGCACGTCGAGATCCGCCCGGCTCTGCTTGAGCGAGTCCATCTGCCAGGACGTCTTCTTCGCCAGATCGTCGACCTGCGTCAGACGCTCGTGCAGCGTCTCGAGCGAGAGCTGCTTCTTCGTCAGATCGTCGGACTGCGCGAAGAGCGTCTCGAAGCGTTTGGAGATCGCGTCGACCTTCTGCGTCAGCGCGATGAGGTGCTTATCCTTAGCCGACAGGGTGTCCATGCGCGTTTCGCCGTCGCGGACCGCCGCGGTCAGCGCGCGGACGCGCTCGTCGAACGCCTCGAACTCCTTCTTCTTGATCCCGAGCGTATCCACCTGCGCCCGCACCGCGTCGAGCAGCGCGCCGGCATCCTTGGTGAGCTTCCCGGTGGCGCGCTCGGCTTCCTGGCGGGTCTTGGCGGCCGTATCGAGCTGCGCATTGGTCTCCTGCGCGAGCTTCTCGATCCGGCCGATCGTGTCTTCCGCCTTCGCCGCCTGCTTCATGCCCTCGTTCAGCTTCGCGATCTGCACGTCCATCGACCACACCATCTCATTGACGCGGTTGGCCTGGACGACGGCGTGCTCGACCGATTGCTGCTGGCCTTCGAGCGCCTTCGCCTTGTGCGACACGTGCTCGGCGAGGGCGTTGAGCGACGTCAGCCGCTCCTCGGTGCTCTGGCTGAGCTCGTGCAGCTGCGCGAGGGGTCCAAGCTTCTTTTCGACTTCCTTAATCGTTGCCATCGCCGCGTCCGTGTCCTCGCGCGCTTCGCGTGAGGTGTCGCGGATCTTGGTGTAGTCCTGCGTCAGCGTGGTCCCGATCGATCGGATTTGATCGAACTCGCCTTTGAGCGCCGCCGCCTGGCCGAGCGACTGCTTGACGTCGTTCTGCGCCTCGCGCAGCTGGCCGCGCAGCTCTTCGAGCGCCGCGCGCTCTTTCTTGAGCGTGTCGAGGCTCGCCTGCGTCTGCAGTGCCTGCGACGAGAGCTGCTGCACGGCTTCGCGGTGTTTCTGCAGCTCCCCGTCCTGCCCGATCGCTTTCTGCGTCGTCTGCTCCGCCTGTTCGGCGGCATCCTTCAGCATGCCGATGCGCTTGTCGACCTCGTCGAGGTCGCGCGTCCGATCGTCGAGCGTGCCGAGCCGCTTGGTGATGTCGTCAAGACGCGTCGTGACGCTGGCCGCCTTGTCGCTGACCTGCTCCAACGATTTGCCGATGGGCGTCAGCTTCGCGCTGCGCGCCGTGAGGGCGGTGAGCATGGCGCTCAGCGCGCCCCGTTCCTCGCGCGCCGTGGCGATGAGCAGCTCGAGTTCAGCGCGCTGCTCCTGCACGAGCTTGCTCTTGCCGCCGGTGATGTTCTTGAAGGCGTCCAGCATGGGATTCTCCGTAAAGCGTGGCAGGACTGTGGTCCGGCCAAGGCGCTAAGAATAGTGTAGTTACCGTATCGGCGTCGACGGTGACCTTGTCCAGTGTTGCATACGTGTGCACGGTCTGCGTGGCAGAATCGGCCACCTTGCCGCGCCGATGCCGCGAAAAACTGAGGAAACCCCGCAAGTCGGTCCGGCGGCGCGTCTTGCACCTGCTTTGCCGTGCTCGCCCGGCTCCGGACGGCCGCCGTCTTCGGCGTGGAGGCCTGCCCTGTCCACGTCGAAGTCGACGTGTCGTTCGGCTTGCCCGGCTTCACGATGGTCGGCCTGCCAGACGCCAGCGTCCGCGAGAGCCGCGATCGCGTCAGGAGCGCCATCCGCAACTCCGGTTTCGAGTTCCCCGCCCACCGGATCATCGTCAACCTCGCGCCGGCCGACGTCCGCAAGGCGGGTGCGGCGTTCGATCTGCCGATCGCCCTCGGCGTTCTCGCCGCGCAAGGCAGCGTCCAGCGGCGCCAGATCGCCGATCTCGTGATCCTCGGTGAGCTCTCGCTGGACGGATCGATCCATGCGACGCGCGGCGTGCTGCCGATTGCCGCCGCCGCTCGGCGCGAAGGGCTCGCGGGCATCTTGCTGCCGGCGGCCAACGCGGGCGAAGCGGCGATCGTGGCCGGCCTCGATGTCTTTCCGGTGTCGTCGCTTGCCGATGCCGTCCGCGCGCTGAACGAGCCGGGTGCGGCACGGGGCATTCCGGCGCTGCTGTCGCTCCCGGGGCCCCCGGGGACAAAGATGCCGGGCGACATTCCGGATCTCGCCGACGTCCGCGGGCAACTGCTGGCGCGCCGCGCGCTCGAGATCGCGTCAGCCGGGGCGCACAACCTGCTGCTCATCGGCCCGCCCGGCGCCGGAAAGACGATGATGGCGAGACGGGTGGCGGGGATTCTGCCACCATTCACCTTCGATGAAGCGCTCGAGGCGACGGCGGTGCACTCGGTCGCCGGGCTCTTGCCGGCCGGCGCGGGGCTGCTCGCCGCGCGGCCGTTTCGGGCGCCTCACCATACGATTTCCGACGCCGCGCTCATCGGCGGCGGATCCCAGCCGCGGCCAGGCGAAGTGAGCCTGGCGCATCACGGCGTACTGTTCCTCGACGAGATGCTCGAATTCAGCCGGCATGTGCTCGAGGTGCTGCGGCAACCGCTCGAGGAAGGCGCGGTCACCATCGCGCGTGCGGCGCGCACGGCGGTCTTCCCCGCCCGATTCATGCTCGTCGGCGCGATGAACCCGTGCCCGTGCGGATTTCTCGGCGACGTCGTGCGCGAGTGCCGGTGCACGCCGCAGCAGATCGCGCGGTACCGCGACCGTTTGTCCGGCCCGCTGCGCGACCGCCTCGACCTCACCGTCGAAGTGCCGGCGCTGCCGCCCGACGCGCTGGGCGAGACGGCCGCGGGTGAGCCGTCGGTGGCGGTGCGCGCGCGGGTCGTTGCGGCGCGCGAGCGCCAGCGGGAGCGCTACGCCGCGGATCGAGTCCGCGCCAACGCGGACCTGACGCCCGCGCTGATGGCGCGCCACTGCACGATGGACCGGGCCGCGGCGCGGATGCTTGCGGTGGCGGTCGCGCGCGTGATGCTCAGCGCGCGCGGCTACGACCGGGTGCGCAAGGTCGCGCGCACGATCGCCGACCTCGCCGGCGCCACGACGATCGGCGCCGACCACATCGCCGAGTCGCTCCAGTTCCGGATGCTGTGATGCATCCGGAACGAACTGGCGATCTCCAAAAGGGGCCTGAAGCGCCAACGCGGTGTTCCTGCCAGTCGTCAACCGCGTAGACTTCAGCCTGGCGCAGGACGTGTTCCACAGCATCGCTGGAAAGCGGCACTCGGGGCAGATCCGCCTCGACATCACCAACTTCGGCAACCTGCTGAACCACAAATGGGGTGTCGGCCAGCGGCTCGTCAACAACGCGATTCTGACGAGCCCCTCGGCCGACGCTCAGGGACGGCTCACCTACAACCTGCAGGCGGTCAACGGCAATCTGATCACGAGCCCGCTTCAGACGTCGGCCGGCACCTCAGATGTCTACGTGATGATGCTGAGCTTCCGCTACACGTTCCAATAACAGGAAGGGGAACCTATCGATTCCCTTTTCTTTCTGTTACAGCCGTAAGAAACAGGCGTACCGTTGTTTCGCTGGACTTTCGCTCTATCCACTTGTGCCTTGGGCCTCGATACACCTGTGATACAGTGCACAAGCTCGGCGTGGACATATCCGCGTCTATCCCCTTTTGAACAGCCTCATGAAGAGAACGGAATCTCTGTAGCCATGCGCGCCAGACGGTACACGGTGTTGATCGCGGATCGCTCGAGCGGCGTCGTGCGCCGTGCGACGATCCGCCTGCGACCCACGCTGGTCGGCATTGCCGCGGTGCTCATGATCCCGGTGCTGATCGGTCTGGGTGCCCGCTGGAGCGCGCTCGGCGAGATCGAACAGCTCCACGCCCGCAACACCGTGCTGCAGGTCGAGAACAGCAGCTACCGCGCCGCCACCGGCGAGCTGACGACGCAGATCCAGTCGCTCGAAGGCGTCATTGACGATCTCGGCGCGCGCGCATCGCTCGATCCCGCCGAAGCGCAGGCGATGCAGAAGCTGCCGGCCATCATGAAGACGCGGGCCGCCGGCGGCACGCAGCCGAATGCCGCGCTGTCGAGCATGGTCACGACCGCCCTCTCGTCGCCCGAAGACACCTTCGGCGTCCTCAAGGACGTGCTCCAGGGCCTGGAGAGTCGCCTGAGCTACGTGCGCAAGAACGTCGAGCGCCGCGAGGCGCTCGCGGCCGCCACGCCGTCCATCTGGCCGGCGCACGGCTGGCTCACCGGCCAATTCGGCGGCAGAAGCGACCCGTTCACCGGCGAGCACGGCTTCCATCAGGGCCTCGACATCTCCACGGAAAAAGGGCAACCGGTCTACGCGACCGCCGACGGCGTCGTCGAAACGGCCGCCTTTACCGGCGACTACGGCAACATGATCCTCCTCGACCACGGCTTCGGTCTGCAGACCCGCTACGGCCACCTGAGCGCCTTCGAGGTGAAAGCCGGCGCGTCGGTGAAGCGCGGCGACATCATCGGCCTGGTCGGCTCGACAGGACGATCAACCGGGTCGCATCTGCACTACGAGATTCTGGTCAACGACCGCCTGATCAACCCGCTTCAGCTCCTCACCCAGCCCGCGGACAGGTAGCGGCGCCGGCCGTTAGGCCGGCGGGTCTGCTACAATCGTTGGATACCCAGGGCACGCCGCCTCCGCTCCTTAGATGCTTCAAACACTTCTTGCCAAGGTCGTCGGCACCCAAAACGATCGCGAACTGAAGCGGCTGCGTCCGCTCGTCGGCGAGGTCAACGCGCTCGAGCCGCAGACCCAGGCGCTCAGCGACGAAGGGCTCCGTGCGAAGACGGCCGAGTTCCGGCAGCGGGTCGCGGCCGGTGAGACGACCGACGATCTGATGATCGAGGCGTTCGCGGTCGTCCGCGAGGCGGGCCGCCGCGTGCTGAACATGCGGCACTTCGACGTGCAGCTCATCGGCGGCGCGGTGCTGCACCAGGGCAAGATCGCCGAGATGAAAACCGGCGAAGGAAAGACCTTGGTTGCGACGCTGCCGGCCTATCTCAACGCGCTCGGAGGCAAGGGCGTCCACATCGTCACCGTCAACGATTACCTGGCCCGTCGCGACTCGGAGTGGATGGGCAAGATCTTCCGCTTCCTCGGCATGACGGTCGGCGTGATTCAGCACGACCTGAACGATGCCGAGCGTCAGGTCGCCTACGCCGCCGACATCACCTACGGCACCAACAACGAGTTCGGCTTCGACTATCTGCGCGACAACATGAAGTTCGAGCTCGCGCACTACGTCCAGCGCGGCCATCACTTCGCGATCGTCGACGAGGTGGACAGCATCTTGATCGATGAAGCGCGGACGCCGCTCATCATTTCAGGGCCGGCCGAAGAGTCAACCGATCTCTACTACGAGGTCGATCGCATCATCCCCAGGCTGAAGCCCGGCGCGGTCGTGCGCGGCGACACAAAAGCCGAGGATCGCGAAGCGCTCGAAGCGACCGGCGACTACATCAAGGACGAAAAGCACAAGACCGTCACGCTCACCGAGACCGGCATGCAGAAGGCCGAGCAGATGCTGACGCACCGGCTCCAGCCAGGCGGGCTCTACGATCCGGCGAACATGCCGCTGCTGCATCACATCAACCAGGCGCTCCGCGCCCACGCCCTGTTCAGCCGGGACGTGGACTACATGGTGAAGGACGGCGAGGTCATCATCGTCGACGAGTTCACGGGGCGGCTGATGCCGGGGCGCCGCTGGAGCGATGGCCTGCACCAGGCGGTCGAGGCCAAGGAGAAGGTCAAGATCGAGCGCGAGAACCAGACGCTCGCTACCGTCACCTTCCAGAACTACTTCCGCAAGTACAAGAAACTCGCCGGCATGACGGGCACCGCGGACACCGAGGCCGAAGAGTTCGCCAAGATCTACAACCTCGACGTCGTGATCATCCCGCCGAACCGCGTGCTGCGCCGCGTCGAGAACCCCGATCTCGTGTATCGGACCGAGACCGAGAAATGGGACGCGATTGTCACCGAGATAGTCGAGCAGCACGAGGCGGGACGGCCCGTGCTGGTCGGCACGGTCTCGATCGAGAAGTCCGAGAAGCTCTCCACGCTGCTCGACCGGCGCGGTCTCAAGCGCGGCACGACGACCGGCGGCGGCGCCGACAAGCACGTCGTCCTCAACGCGAGGTATCACGCGCAGGAAGCCGAGTTCGTCGCGCAGGCGGGCCGCAAGGGCTCCGTCACGATCGCCACCAACATGGCGGGCCGCGGGACGGATATTCTTCTTGGCGGCAACCCCGAGTTCATGGCGCGGCAGCAGTGCCTCGCCGAAGAGATCGCCGAGCGGCTGCCGAAGGGCGAAGAGCGCTTTGTCGAAGACGAGCAGTACGTCTATTTCTACCACCTCGATGCGTTCTACCGCGTGCCGAAGACGGCATATCAGCGCATCTTCGACCACTTCAAAGCGCTCTGCGACGCCGAGCACGACGAGGTGGTCGCGCTGAACGGCCTCCATATCCTCGCCACCGAGCGGCATGAGGCGCGCCGCATCGACAACCAGTTGCGCGGCCGCGCCGGCCGTCAGGGGGACCCGGGCTCGTCGCGCTTCTACCTCTCGCTCGAAGACGACCTGATGCGGATCTTCGGATCCGACCGTATCGCCGGCTTCATGCAGAAGCTCGGGATGGAGGAAGGTGTCCCGATCGAGCACGGCATGGTCAGCAAGGCGATCGAGCGCGCGCAAAAACAAGTTGAGGCGCAGAACTTCTCCGTCCGCAAACATCTCCTCGAGTACGACGATGTGATGAACAAGCAGCGCGAGAACGTCTACGCGCAGCGTCGTGAGATTCTCGAGGGCAAGGTTCAGCTCGACGAAGAAGGGACTTTCGTCGGCACGCGCGAGTACCTGATGGCGCTCGCCGAGGATCAGCTCGACGCCATCGTCGAGACGTACGCGGCCCGTGAGGCCGACTTCGAGCAGTGGGATCTCGACGCGCTGAAGCGCGAGGCAGTCCGGATCTTCGCGTTCGACACCGAGCAGCTCGAGAAGCTCGATTTCTCGGACCGCACCTCCGACGAGATCCGCGACGCGCTCTGGACCGCCATCGTGGCGCAGTACGAGGAGAAGGAGAAGCTCGTCGGCCGCGACGTGCTGCAGCGGGTCGAGCGCGACATCATGCTGCAGATCGTCGACGCGCAGTGGAAGGACCACCTCTACAGCCTCGACCATCTGAAGGAAGGCATCGGGCTGCGCGGATACGGCCAGCGCGATCCGCTCGTCGAGTACAAGAGGGAAAGCTTCGAGCTTTTCCAGGCGATGAAATCTCGCGTGGACGAGGAAATCGTCCGCTACATGTGGTGGCTGCGACCGGTGCTGGGTGACGGCAGCGAGCCGGTGGCGCGTCCGGTCCGGCGTCCGCGCGCGCCGCTCACGCTGACGGGCGGCGGCGAGGAATCCACGCCCGCCTTTGGCGGCGCGGCGCAGAATCCGGCGTTCGGCGGCCGCCAGCAGAAGCAGCCGCCGCGTGTCGGCGGCGACGACGCCGCCGTCAAGACGGTGCGTCACGATCAGCCGAAAGTCGGGCGCAACGATCCGTGTCCCTGCGGTAGCGGCAAGAAGTACAAGAAGTGCCATGGAGCAACCCAATGAGCGAGATCAAAGCGCTGGACGATCTGAAAGACGTCTGGCCTCGCGGCGCCGGCGGCGAGCTCCAGACGGCGCTCACCTTCGACGACATTCTCCTGGTTCCCCGGCATTCAACGGTCGTGCCCAATCAAGTGGACGTGAGCACGCAGCTCACGCGCAAGATTCGCCTGAACGTGCCGCTCGTGAGCGCGGCGATGGACACCGTGACCGAGTCGCTGCTCGCGATCGCGATGGCGCAGCACGGCGGCCTGGGCGTCATCCATAAGAATCTGTCGATCGAAGAGCAGGCCTCTGAAGTCGATCGCGTCAAGCGGTCCGAGAGCGGGATGATCGTCAATCCCATCACGCTCTCCCCCACGAACAAGATCTACGAAGCGCTCGATCTCATGCAGAAGTACCGCATCTCCGGTGTGCCGATCACCGAAGATGGTAGCAAGGAAGGACGGCTGGTCGGGATCCTGACCAACCGCGATCTGCGGTTCGAGACCAACGTGAACCGGGCGATCGCCGACGTCATGACGCGCGAGCACCTGATTACGGTGCCGGTCGGTACGACGCTCGATGCGGCGCGCGAGATTCTGCACGAGCACAAGGTGGAGAAACTGCTCGTCGTCGATCGCGAGTTCCGGCTGAAGGGGCTCATCACGGTCAAGGACATTCAGAAGGCCGTGAAGTATCCCAACGCTTCGAAGGACTCGCTGGGCCGTCTGCGCTGCGGCGCGGCGATCGGCGTGGCGCGGGACACCATGGAGCGCGCCGAGGCGCTGGTGGCGGCCAACGTGGACGTCCTCGTGATCGACACCGCGCACGGACACTCACAGGGCGTCCTCGACATGGTCCGCCGCGTGCGGAGCCGTTTCCCCAGCGTCGATCTCGTCGCCGGCAACGTCGCCACGGCGGAGGGGACGCACGCGCTCATCGCCGAGGGCGTGGACGCCGTCAAGGTCGGCATCGGCGCCGGCTCGATCTGCACGACGCGCATCGTCGCCGGCATCGGTGTGCCGATGATCACGGCGATCATGGACTGCGCGCGCGCCGCCGAATCGCACAACGTCCCGGTGATTGCCGACGGCGGCATCCGCTTCTCGGGCGACATCACCAAGGCGCTGGCCGTCGGCGCGAGCACGACGATGATCGGGAATCTGTTTGCGGGGACCGACGAGAGCCCCGGCGAGCTGATTCTGTATCAGGGCCGCAGCTTCAAGGAGTACCGCGGCATGGGGTCGATCGGCGGCATGCGCGCCGGCAGCCGCGACCGCTATTTCCAGGACGACTTCGATCTCGAGAGCGCCGGCTCGGCGTCAGGAGAAAAACTGGTGCCCGAGGGGATCGAGGGGCGGGTCGCCCACAAAGGCAGCGTGGCGGCGATGGTGCATCAGCTGGTGGGCGGGCTCCGCGCGGGGATGGGCTATTGCGGCTGCGCGAACATCAGCGAGCTGCAGCACGACGCGAAGCTGATTCGCATCACGCCGGCCGGGTTCCGCGAGGGCCACGTGCATGACGTGGCGATCACGAAAGAAGCGCCGAACTATCGGTCGGAGTGAGTCGGTGAAGTGGTGATGTGGTGAGTTGGTGATGGGGTGATGTGGATGGTGCGTGTCTCGTCGCCGGCGTCCTCGATTCTGACGCGGATCGACTCGGACGGCCTCCTCGGAAGCTTCTCCGGCCACTCAATCGCCAGCACGCCGTCGGCGGCCAGTTCCTCGAGGCCCAGGTCCTCAACTTCCCGCGCGTCATTCAAGCGATAGAGATCGGCGTGAAAGAGCGGGATCCGTCCCCCGCGGTATTCCTGCAGCAGCGTGAAGGTCGGGCTGCTGACCTCGGCCGGATCGACCCCCAGCCCTTCCGCGAGACCGCGCACGAACGCGGTCTTCCCCGCCCCGAGGTCGCCGAACAATAGAACGACAGACCCCGGCGAAAGCCTCGGCGCCAGAGCGCGGCCGGCGGCGCCGGTTTCCGCCTCGGAATGTGTGATGAGCGTTGTTGTCACTGGCGGACGGTCCGGCTAAAGCTCCGAATGCGGGTTCCGCGTTGATCGTCGTGACTACGTGGTATTGCGCTCGACGCGCTTGCGCGCGGTCAGCTCGAGGATCGCGTCGCCGATATGGCCGGCGACATCAGCCGACGTCATCGCCACTTCCCCTTCGTCGGCCTCGGCGAGATCCCCCGCCATGCCGTGCAGATAGACGGCGAGTTTGCACGCGGCCTCGGCATCGAGCAACTGCGCCAGCCACGCGGCGATCATGCCCGTCAGCACATCGCCAGTACCGCCGGTGGCCATGCCTGGGTTCCCGGTGGGGTTGATGAAGATCTTGTCGTCGGGCGTCGCGATCAGCGTGCGGTGTCCTTTGAGCACGACGTAGACGTGATGCGCGACCGCGAAGTTGCGGGCGATCTCGAGACGGCTCGCCTGCACTTCATCGGTCGACATCCCGACCAGGCGCGCCATCTCGCCCGGATGCGGCGTGATGATGACGTCGCGCCCCTCGCGCCCCGCGAGCTTCTCCGGGGCGTCGCTGAACGCGTTCAGGCCATCCGCATCGACGACGAGCGGCATCGTCGCGCGATCGACGAGCGTTCGGATGAACTCGCGCGTGGACGGCGCTCGCCCGAGGCCCGGCCCGAGCGCGATCACGTCGCCGGCGATTTCGAGCACGCCGTCGACGTTGTCCGGATCGAGGCCGACATCCTCCCCAGGCTCGTCGGGATCTCCGGCGGCCTCGTCGAGCGCCTCGGTCATGTATTCCGGGCCCATCGCGGCGACCACGGCCTGGCAGCTCGAGGGGGTGGCGACCGTCACCAGCCCGGCGCCCGATCGCAGCGCGCCGACGGCGGCGAGGTGCGCGGCGCCTGTTTTTCCGCGCGAGCCGGCGATGATGAGGACGCGGCCGTAGTCGCCCTTGTGGCTGTCTGGCGTGCGCGGCGTGATCAGCTCGCGCATCGACGCGCGCGTGAGCAGCTCGACGCGCGGGCCGTCCACCGTGTCCAGAATGTCCGACGGGATCCCGATGTCGGCGATCACGATGTCGCCGGCGCGCGTTTCTGCCGGCGGCAGGACGAGCGGGAGCTTGGGCGCCGCCAGCGTCACTGTCAGGCCGGCCTCGATCGAGGCGCCGATCGGCTCCGCCGAATCGGCCGACAGCCCGGACGGCAGATCGACCGCGACCACCGCGATGCCCGACGCGTTGACGTCGGCCACCACGCTTTCGATCAGGCCGGAGAGCGGCGCGTTGAGGCCGGTGCCGAAAATCGCGTCGACGATGAGCGTGCAGTCGGTGACTTCGGAAAAGTGCAGTTCCCACGCCTGGCTGTCGGCGATCTCGACGGTCGTCAGGCCGAGGCGGCCGAGAATCTCCATGTTGATCCGCGCGTCGCCGCGGACCTCGCTCACGTTGCCGATGAGGAACACCGAGACGTCGACGCCGCGCTGCAGGAGCGTCCGGGCCACGACGAAGCCGTCGCCGCCGTTATTGCCGCGGCCGCAGAGGACGGCGACCTGCCGATCGCTAAGATCGGTGTACATCGCCTCCATCGCGGCGACGACCTGGCGCCCGGCGTTCTCCATCAGGACGAGGGACGGGATGCCGATTTCCTCGATCGTGCGCCGATCGGCCTCGCGCATTTGGGCGGAATTGAGCACGCGCATCTTGCGCGAGAATAGCACAGGAGGTACGCTCGCTCCGATGGCTGCCATAGTCAACGTCAACGGGCGCGTGTCCGACCAGGAACACGCCGTCATCTCGGTGTTCGACCACGGATTTCTGTACGGCGAAGGCGTCTATGAGACGCTCCGTACCTACAACGGCCAGTCGTTCCTCTTCGACCGGCACATGCGGCGGCTGCGGACCTCGTCCGCGATGCTCGCGCTGCCCGTGCCCCTCGACGACGCCGAGATTGCGCGGCGGTTCCGCGACACGATGCACGCCGCGGGCCTGGGCGAGGGGCCGGACCGCGAGGCGTACATCCGGATTCTCATCACGCGCGGCGTCGGCGAGCTGTCGTACGACCCGGCCGCGTGTCCCACGTCGTCGGTAGTCGTGATTGTGAAGCCGCACGTCGCGCCGCCACGCGAGGTGTTCGAGAAGGGCGTCACCGTGGCGCTCGTGCCCATCGTCCGGAACCATCCCGGGTCGGTGAACCCGCTGATCAAGTCGAACAACCTGCTGAACAACGCGCTGGCGATGCAGGAGGCGTTCCGGCGCGGCGGCTACGAAGGCGTGATGCGGAACTACCGCGGCGAGCTCGCCGAGTGCACGCAGTCGAATCTGTTCGTCGTGAAGAACGGCGTGGCGCTGACGCCGACCATCGAGTCCGGGCTGCTGCCGGGCATCACGCGCGAGTTTCTCTTCGAGGTGGGTGCCGACGTGGGCATCAGCGTCCGCGACGCCGTGCTCCGCGACGAGGATCTCTTTGGCGCCGACGAAGCGTTTCTCACCAGCACCACACGCGAGGTCGTGCCGATCGTGCAGGTGGACGATCGGAAGATTGGATCGGGGCGGCCCGGCCCGGTGACGCAGGCGCTGCTCGAGGGCCTCCGGAGGAAAGCGCAGGCGCTTACGCGAACGCCTCAACCGACGGGCAAGAGCACATAAGGTTCCGGTCGCCGTACGGGTTGTCGATGCGCCCGACGCTCGGCCAGAACTTGGCCGCGCGGACAAACGGCAGCGGATACGCCGCCTGCTCGCGCGAATACGGGTGCGGCCACTCGTCGGCCGCCACCGCCGCCGCCGTGTGCGGCGCGTTCTTCAGCACGTTGTCTTTCCGATCGGCCTTCCCGTCAATCACGGCCTGAATCTCGCCGCGGATCGCGATCATCGCATCGCAGAAGCGATCGAGCTCTTCCTTCGGCTCGCTCTCAGTCGGCTCGATCATCAGCGTCCCGGCCACCGGGAACGAGACGGT
>JADGOC010000315.1 GCA_017883165.1 Acidobacteriota bacterium | reverse complement strand
GGCGACGGCTGCCGCGGAGGATCGCCGGCGATGACTGGGAGCCGTCTGGGCGTCTACGCCTGCAGCCTGCCACCGAAGGCCGCGCCGACGAACATCCACTGCCATGCGAAGCGCTTCATTACGTTGCCCCTTCTCGAGACTGGATTTTCAATCGTGGCCGCTCGAGCATCAAACGGTTATTGCGCGCGGGCCGACACGGACACGGTATTCTTTCGTTCGAGAGTGCCCCAGCCCACGAGGTGACCACGGACGGCCGCAAGGAACGACCGTACGACCACCCAGTACATGACCTGACGATAGGCGAAGCGCTGGATGAAGATGAGCCACGTCAGGCTCCATCTCTCATTCGGCTCGAGGGAGAACGCGACGAGGGCGGCGAGCCAGTCGATCGCGAGAAAGACCGCGTAGAACGTCAGCACCTGTTCCAGATTGGTCACGGCGTAGGTCGCACCGTGCTCCTGCTGCACGAGCCAGACGTTGAAGAGGCTCCACAGAAAGAACAGGTCCGCGAGCGGCGAGATCGCGGTGAACAGGAGTTGGAACAACCACACGCTCGGCATGCCGACAAACCCGAGCGTCCCGTAGCGGGGCCGAAGCAGCGCGTCGCGGTGCTTCCACATGCACTGGAGCGTGCCGAAGCTCCAGCGAAAGCGCTGTTTGGCGAGTCCGCGAAAGGTGTCCGGCGCCTCCGTGAGCGCGATCGCGTCGTCCGCAAAGGCGATCGAGTATCCGCGTCTTCTAATGGCGAGCGTGAGATCCTGATCCTCGGCAAGGGTGTCGTCGCTGAAGCCTCCCACCTCGCGAACGACGTCCGTGCGCCAGGCACCAACCGCTCCGGGAACGACGGTGATACAGTCCAGGAGCGAAAAGGCGCGCCGGTCGAGGTTCTGGCTCGTCACGTATTCGAGGGCCTGCCACCGCGTCACGAGATTGATGCGATTGCCGACTTTCGCGTTGCCTGACACCGCCCCGACGCGCGGATCCGCGAGTGGTGCGATCAGTCGCGCGATGGTCCCCGGAAGGAACACCGTGTCGGCATCGAGGCCAATCGTGATCGAGCCGCTCGCCCGTGCGATTCCGAAGTTCAGTGCACTGGCCTTGCCGCCGTTGGGCTTTCGATAGACCCGGACCTGCTGGTGATCGGGATAGGCGGCGCGAGCACAGTCGTCCGTTCCGTCCAGGGACCCATCGTCGACGACGATCACTTCCAGGTCGCCAGCGTAGTGCTGGTCGAGCAGACTGGCGATGGTCTTCGTGATGACCTTCGCTTCGTTGTATGCGGGCACGACCACGCTGACAGAGGGGCACCAACCAGGATCGACAATCCGGTGTCTGCGCCGGAACGACCCAAAACGTTGAAGGAGTGCAAGGAGCGTCGTCAGCACCATGCGTGCGATACCGAGCACCACCGCCGCAAGAAACACCCAGTTCAGCAGCCACTCGAGTATCCCGATCGTGCCGAAGGCGAGCAGCTCGGCATAGCGCACGGTTTCGCCAGACCCCGGGAGCGGCGGCATCGCTTGTTCACGGGTCATGCCCGCCAGGGTGGACAACAGCACCAGGGTGTCGCCGCGCGCACGCAAGGAGTCGATGAGGGGGCCGAGTGCGGCAAGCGTCTGCGCTCGGTCGCCGCCGCCATCGTGCAGGAGCACGACGCTTCCGCTACAGCCTTTCTCGAGTGGTGTCTCCTCGTCACGCTTCTGGTGCAACGAATCGAGGCAGGCGAGGGCGCGTGTCCGTCCGTCGAGCACGTTGCGCACGATCGTCGCGGCGCCCGGTTGGCGCCAGTCGTCGGAGTCCACGTGGAGCCCGGCCACGGTGTAGCCCAGATCAGTGGCAATCCCGACCGGAACCAACTCATCCGCGGTCGTTGGCTCGGCATCACCGAAATAGGGGGGCCGAAACAATCCGCTGCGCCGGTTGAGGACTGCTTCCAACACTCGTTCGGTGGCATCCAACTCGAGCCGCGTCACGAGGCGGCTGGTCAACGCAAGGTTGGGATGACGGAAGGTGTGATTGCCGACTTCGTGCCCTTCGCGCACGATGCGGCGCGTGAGCACCAGATTGCTTTCGATATTCTGTCCGATGAGAAAGAACGTCGCCGGTGCACCACGCGAACGCAGCGTGTCGAGAATCGCCGGTGTCCAGCGCCCATTGGGACCGTCGTCGAACGTGAGCGCCACGTGATGCGGGATCGCTCCGGTCCGCGCCACCACATATGGAGATGGATACGTACGAATGTGCTCGTCGATGATGGACGCCGAGTCGGGGGCGATGCGCAGGTCGCGCAGCCCTGGCGAAGGCTCCGACTCGACACGCAGGAGCTCGCCGGTGCCATCGAACTCCACATCGTACCCGGTGCTGATGTGTCGCAGTGAGTCCGGACTCCCGATCGCCGCTTCGCGTCCGAGCACCCGCCAGAGCGACGGGTCCTCGGATCCCAGACGCCAGATTGCCACTCCACTCGTGCCAAGGGTGTGCGCCGCCTGCATCTGATTGTAGGCGGTCACTCCATCGAGATACCACACCACGTGATCCGTCGAGTCGGGATCGCTCCAGGTCACGTACGGATTGAGTGACGACTGGTCGAATCGCACCACTGCCTGATGACGCTTGGCCGCCCGCATCACATCCTGAAACGTGCGTTCGTCGCCTTCGGCGTTCGGCTGCGCGTCGTTCCAGTCATAGCCATAGGCGCCAATGGCGAGAATGGCCTTCTCAGCCGGCAGGACGGAGAGCATTCGCTGCGCCTGGGCAACGTACCAGTCCTGACTCGCCACCGGGCCGGCATCGTGCCGGCCGGAATGCTGG
>JADGOC010000314.1 GCA_017883165.1 Acidobacteriota bacterium | reverse complement strand
CTCGGATCGCTTTTCCTGCAGGACTTCGGCACCTTCTCGACGAGCCCGGCGCAATGCGTCCGCAATTTCAGCGACAACGGGGTCTGCCAGAAGGGGAACGAATTCAGCGATATCACAAACAATCGTGCGCACTTTCACATTCTGTCGAGTACGTTTACCGCCACGTCCGTGACCTTTGACCAGCCGCGGCAGAACGGCGTCGTGAATGGCCCTTGCGTGTTCGAGGACATCCCGAACACCGGCGAGAACCCGCCGTTGACGAACGAGGGGAAGCACGAGCTCGTGGCGGGCATCTGTCACTTGACGACGATCTACGAGAATTTTCAGTGGCGGCTGTGTATCAGCAACTTCGATCCGCCGTTCAACACGACGGTTGAAAGCCTCAGGTACCGCGTGCCGGGGCAGATCACTGCTCGGAAGCTGCCTGAGTGACGGACACCTTCTATCGCACATTCTCCGAGAAGCGTCTGACAGGCCCAGGGGCGGCGCGCCGCGCGCGCGTCGAGCGATCGCGTCTGGATCTGCTGATGCGCCACATCCGCCCGCCGGGAGATCTGCTCGAGATTGGGCCGGGGAACGGGACGCTGGCGGCCCTCGCCGTCGAGGCCGGATGGCAGTATTCAGGCATCGAGCCGAGCGCGATCCTCGCCGATCGTCTGCGCAGCCAGGGCCTGACGATCGTGGAGGCGTTTACGCCGCCGATTCCCGCCGCTGACGCCAGTTGCGACGTCGTCTACGCCGACCAGGTGTTCGAGCACATGTCGGGCATCGATGCGGCGCGGGCGCTCACGGCCGAGGCGATGCGCGTGCTGCGTCCCGGCGGCGTTCTCTTCGTCGTGGTACCGGACTATTTGAAGGAGCGCGGCTTCTTCTGGGACGTCGATTACACGCACAACTTCGTGACGACCGAGCGGCGCATGCGTCAGCTCTTCTACGACGGCGGCTTCACGATCGACGAGGTCGTTCGCGCGATCGGCGCGGCGACCGGCATCTGGCGGGACCTGCTGGCGGGGGGCGCGTTGTTGACGAACGTGCCCGGCCTCGACATGCTGGCGCGCCGTCTCCGGTGCGAAGACTTCCTCTTTCGCGTCCGCAAGAACCTGTTCGAAACCCTCGCCTTCGTCGCGCGCAAGCCGGCGACGTAACCCCACCTCCGATCCGCTCGGCTTATCCTCGTGGCAGGGCGAAGATTCTGGCAAAAACGCCGGAATCGACGTAGAATCAAGGGGTTCATGGCCCAGACCTACGCGGCGAAGTACCTGCTCAAGGCAGCAGCGAGCGCTCCGCGCGACCTCATCAACGCGTATGTCGCGACCTTCCGGCCGATCCACCCGACGGTCGTGATCTTTCACTGCACTTTCGTCTGCGACGCGCGCTGCGAGATGTGCAGCAACTGGCAGCGCGGCGACCGCAAGAGCGACATGTCGCTCGAAGACATCGACCGGGTGTTCTCGTCGGGGCTGTGGAAGAACATCGAGATCGCGAACCTCTCCGGCGGAGAGCCGACCACGCGCAACGATATGGTCGAGATTGCCCGCGTCATGCTCGACCGGCTGCCGCGGCTGCGCAAGTTCGGCATCAACACGACCGGGCTCACGCCGCACCGCGCGATCCCGATGGTGACGAAGGTGGCCGAGCTCTGCCACGAGCGCGGGATCATCTTCAGCACGCGCGTCTCGATCGACGGCGTCGGCGAAATGCACAACGACGTGCGTCAGGTCAAGAACGGATTCGAAAAAGCCAACGAGACGATTCGCGCGATGCAAGCGCTGCAGAAGCGGCTGCCGTTCAACTTCGGCATCTCGACGACGATCTTCAACAAGAACCTCGACGACGCGGAGAATATTCTCGCCTGGGCGAAAAAAGAGCATCTGGACATCGTGTTCAACATGGTCAGGTTCACCGAGCCGATGCTCGGAAACAGCGAGCTGGCCGCGACGTGCAAGCCGATCGGCAAGGAAGAGGAGCGGATGCACGACTTCTTTCTCGAGCGCGTCCGCATGGATCCGTTGCTCGACGGCCAGAACTACGTCTACATGCACTACGCGGACATGATTGCCAACGGCTACCATCGGCTCGCGCCGTGCCCGTTTCAGACGCAGGGGATCATGCTCAATCCTGACGGCGGGTTGTTCTTCTGCGAGAACAGCGACGTCGTGGGGAACGTGCTGCACGAGGATGCCGAGGAGATCTACTTCCGCGAAGCGAGTCAGCACCACCGCGAGGCGATTCGGGACGAGAAGTGCCCCACCTGTTTGAGTCCCTGCCAGATGAACGTGTCGGCAGTGAAACAGGTCGTGCCCTACGTCAAGTTCCTGCTCCGCGCGACGCAGGAGAAGCGCAAGAGCGGCCATCCGGACTTATCGTCGGTGCCAGTGCCCTGACGTGGTGCCGTTCGCGACGCTCCTGGCCGTCCTGGCCTGTCTGTTCGCCATCCTCCCCTCGCTCTACGCGCTCCTTCTGATTGCGGTGCTCGTGTGGTTTGCCGTGCCCGGCGTCACGCTGGCGCGCCGCCTGTATGGCTCGCAGCCGGGCGCATGGGCCGCGGCGTTGCTCGCCGGGCCGCCGTGGGGCTACATCCTCAGCAGCGTCGTCCTGCTGGCGCTCTGGGCGGTTGGCGTCCGCCGCTTCGTGTGGCTGATGGCGGCGCCCATTCCAGCGATGCTGGCGGTCTGGCCGGCGCGCGCCCTGGCGCGCGATCTGTCGATTCCGGCCATCGCCAAACGCGAGATCGCCGCGATTTCGCTCGTGCTGCTGTCGGTGCCGGTGGTGGTCGGCCTGCCGTACGCGCACGTCGGCGCGAACCTTCCGGA
>JADGOC010000001.1 GCA_017883165.1 Acidobacteriota bacterium | reverse complement strand
GAGCGTCCGCGAGCGATCGAGGCCGAAGAGCGCCGGATAGGTCGGCTTCGCCGCCGCGGCGTCTTTGCCGGCGGTTTTCCCGAGCTGGCCGGCTTCGCCCTCGACGTCGAGAATGTCGTCCACGATCTGGAAGGCGAGCCCGAGGTCGGCCGCGTAGCGGTCTGCCGCGCGGACGGCGTCCTCGCCGGCTCCCGCCATGACGGCGCCGCTCACCGCGGAGGCGCGAATGAGCGCGCCGGTCTTCCTCGCGTGCATGCCGCGCAGACCGTCCGCATCGAGATCGACCCGGGGCCCTGGCGCCTGGCCGGCCGCCTGCAGATCGATCGCCTGGCCGCCCGCCATGCCGATCGATCCGGCGGCCTCGGCCACCACCTGCAGCACGCGCAGTCTTCGCGCGGCGAGCGCCGCATCGGCCGGTTCGCGCGCCAGGAGGGCGAACGCCTCGGCCTGCAGGCCGTCGCCCGCGAGGATCGCGATGCCGTCGCCGTAGACGACGTGGAGCGTCGGGCGGCCGCGGCGGAGCGTGTCGTTGTCCATCGCGGGCAGGTCGTCGTGAATGAGCGAGTAGGTGTGAATCAGCTCGATGGCGCAGGCCGCGGGAAGCGCGGCGGCGTCCGCTCCGCGCGCGACGGCGTCGGCGGCGGCGAGCGTGAGGATGGGGCGGAACCGTTTGCCGCCGGCGAACACGCTGTAGCGCATCGCCTCGCTCATGAGCGGTGGGCACGCGGGCGGCCGCGGCAGATAGCGCTCGAGCGCCTCGTCCACGCGCGCGCGCGTGCGCTCGAGAAACGCCGCGAGCGGCTCTGTGCGCGCCACCTCAGCCGCGCTCGGGGTCATCGCCCGAGGCGAGCGAGGCAGGCGCGGGCTTCAGCTCGCCCCGATCGCTCAGGATCTCGATCCGGCGCTCGGCTTCCTCGAGCCGGGCGTGGCAAAAGCGCGAGAGCTGCACGCCGCGCTCGTAGAGCGTCAGCGATTGCTCGAGCGGCAGGTCGCCTTCCTCGAGCTTCTTGACGATCGACTCGAGCTCGGCGATCGCGGCTTCGAAGTCCTTAATTGACGGCTCGGGCATATTGCTGTTCTGACTTCACCACAAAGGACACCAAGGACACAAACGGAAAACCGTACGGTTCTTCACCGTTGTTTGGTCGAACGCACCTCACACTCGAGTTCGCCCTTCGCCAGCGTCACCCTCACGGCGTCGCCCGTCGCGACGTCCGAGGCCGCGCGCAGCACGCGCGTCCGGTCGGCGTTCCAGGCCACCGCGTACCCGCGGCCGAGCACCGCCAGCGGACTCATCGCCTCGAGGCGGCGCGCGCCGTCGCGCAGCTGCGAGTCGGCGCGGTGTTGCCGTGCGGTGATCGCTTTCTCGAGTGCGCCGCGTCCGGTGACGAGCCGCGTCCGGAAGCCCGCCAGCCGCCGGCCGAGATCGAACGTCTCGAGCTGACGCCGCAGCTGCTGAATCCGCCGTTCGCGCGCCGCGAGCGTCGCGCGCATCACGCGCGCCAGGGCATGGGTGAGCTCCGCGGCGTGACGTCCTCGCATCGCCACGCGGCCCCGATAGCCGGCGAGCGCCGGCCGTCCGCTCAGCATGTGGACGCGGCGGCTCAGCCCCTGCACGCGTCCGCGCGCCGCGGCGCGCAGCCGATCCTCCAGGCCGTCGATGCGGCCGCAGAACTCGTCCTTACGCGACACGACGATCTCGGCGGCGGCCGACGGCGTCGGCGCGCGCAGGTCGGCGACGAGATCCGCGATCGTCACGTCGGCTTCGTGGCCGACCGCCGAGATCACCGGCACGGGCGACGCCGCAATCGCGCGCGCGACGACCTCCTCGTTGAACGCCCACAAATCCTCGATCGACCCGCCGCCCCGCCCGACGATGACGACGTCGACACCGGCGACGCGTCCAATCGCGTGCAGCGCCCGCGCAATCTCGGCCGCGGCGCCTTCGCCCTGCACGCGCGTCGGCCGGACGATCAGGTGGGCGTTCGCATAACGCCGCCGCAGCACTTTGATGATGTCGCGGATGGCGGCGCCGTCGAGTGACGTGACGATCCCGATCTTGCGCGGCAGCGAGGGCAGCGCCCGCTTGCGTGCCGTGTCGAAGAGCCCCTCCTCCTGCAGCCGCTTCTTGAGCTGATCGAAGGCGAGCTGCAGCGCGCCGAGCCCCTGCGGCTCCATGTGCTCGCAGACGAGCTGATACTCGCCTTTCGGCTCGTACACCGACAGGCGCCCGCGCGCCACGACGCGCAGGCCGTCGGCCGGCTTGAACTTCAGGTAGCGCAGCGCCGACCGAAACATCACGCCGTGAATCTGCGCGGCCGAATCCTTCAGCGTGAAGTAGAGATGCCCCGTGTTCCACACGCGCGCGTTGGACAGCTCGCCTTCGACCCACACCTCGATGAACTCGCTCTCGAGCAGATCGCGGACGCGCACCGTCAGCTCGGTGACGGTCAGGACGCGGCGAGCGGCTACGGGCGTCTGCTCGTCTTTTTCCTCGAACGGCAGATCGAAGAGGTCACTCATGGCGTATTGAAATCGTCAGGCCCCAGGCTGAGACGCTCGATGTCGGTCGCCCGGCCGGTCCGCTCGTCGGCGTCCACGATGACCGCGTGCAGCCGCGGATTCCCCGTGGCGGTTTCGAATCGCGCCGGCAGCCCCGTCAGGAATTTGCCGAGCGCCGCGTCGATCTCCACGCCGACGACCGAATCGTGCGGGCCGGTCATGCCGACGTCGGTCAGGTAGGCGGTCCCTTTCGGCAGGATCCGCTCGTCGGCCGTCTGCACGTGCGTGTGCGTGCCGACCACCGCCGTGACTTTGCCGTCCAGGTGCCAGCCCATCGCGATCTTCTCCGACGTGGCTTCCGCGTGGAAATCCACGAAGATGATGCGCGTCCGCGCGCGGAGGGCCTCGATTTCCCGGAGCACGGACGCGAAGGGATCGTCGAGCGGCGCCATGAAGGCGCGGCCCATCACGTTCACCACACCGACCGACACGTCGCCTTTCGTTCTCGCCAGATAATGGCCGTTGCCCGGCGCGCCGGCGGGGAAGTTGGCCGGCCGCAGCAGGCGCGGCTCGGCGCCGATGTAGGCGAGCGCCTCTTTCTTGTCCCAGATGTGATTGCCCGACGTCAGAACGTCGACGCCCCACTCGAGCAGCTGATCGCCGATCTCGCGCGTGATGCCGAAGCCGGCCGCCGAGTTCTCGGCGTTGGCGATCACCAGATCGATCGCGTGCTGCTCGACGATCGCGGCCAGTCCGCGCCGCACCAGCTCGCGGCCCGGCCGCCCGACGATGTCGCCGATGAAAAGGATTCTCACGAGGTGATCGGAATGGCCATCGCGGGGCCGCGGCGATCCGCGATCTTCGGGATGGAGATGCGGAGCTCGCCTTGGTCGAGCGTCGCCCGTGCGTGCGTCGCGTCGCAGGCGCGGCCGAGACGGACCGCGCGCGCAAAGCGCCCGAAACCGCGCTCGACCAAGTGAAAAGTCGATTCGCTCCGTCCTCGACGCGCCGCCTTTTCGCCGATGATCAGCACCGCGTCGCCCTTGACCAGGATGCGCACGGCGGCCGGGTTGACGCCCGGCAGATCCACCGCCACCTCCACGGCTTCGTCGGTTTCGAAGACGTCGATCGGCGGCGAGTATTCGCCCGCGAGCGAACCCGACCCGCCGGTGCGGCCGAGTTCGAGGAACACGCGGCGCACCTCGTCGCCGAAGTCGCCGAGTTCGGACGGGAGGACGACCGCATGGATGCGAGGGCGCATGGCGGCATGATCGCACAGGGTTCCCTCAGACCGCCAGCGGCTCGTAACCCTAAGTTCGGCTGTGGGATAGCTCTTTTCAATATATGACTGTAATTGACTAAGATAACATGCTTGACATACACTCATAAGTGGCTTATGCTTGCGACATATGGCAAACAAAGTGATTGGAATCGACCTCGGCACCACCAACTCGGTGGTCGCGGTCATGGAAAACGGGCAGCCGGCCGTCATCGTCAATCAGGAAGGCTCGCGCATCACGCCCTCGGTCGTCGCCATCGCGAAGGACGGCGAGCGCCTCGTCGGGCAGGTGGCGAAGCGCCAGGCGGTGACCAACCCGGAGAACACGGTGTTTTCGATCAAGCGATTCATGGGCCGCAAGTTCGACGAGGTGACGAGCGAAGCCTCGCGCGTGCCGTACAAGATGGTGCGCGCGCAGAACGGCGACGCGTGGGTCGAGGCGCGCGACAAGAGATACTCGCCGCCGGAGATTTCGGCGATGATCCTGCAGAAGCTGAAGCAGGCGGCTGAGGATTACCTCGGCGAGAAGGTGACCGATGCGGTGATCACCGTGCCGGCGTACTTCAACGATGCGCAACGGCAAGCCACCAAGGATGCGGGCCGCATCGCGGGGCTGAACGTGCTCCGCATCATCAACGAGCCGACCGCCGCGGCGCTGGCGTACGGGCTCGACAAGCAGAAGGACGAAACGATCGCCGTGTACGACTTCGGCGGCGGCACCTTCGACATCTCGGTCCTCGAAGTGGGCGAGGGCGTCGTCGAGGTGAAGGCCACCAACGGCGACACGCATTTGGGCGGCGACGACCTCGACGATCGCATCATCGAGTGGCTCGCCGCCGAGTTCAAGAAGAGCGAAGGCGTCGATCTCACCAAGGATCGCATGGCGTTGCAGCGTCTCAAGGAAGGCGCCGAGAAGGCCAAGATCGAGCTCTCGACGGCGATGGAGACCGAGATCAACCTGCCGTTCGTGACGGCCGATCAGACGGGTCCCAAGCATCTGCAGGTCAAGCTGACGCGCGCCAAGCTCGAGCAGCTCGTCGACGATCTCTTGCAGCGCACGATGGCGCCGGTGAAGCAGGCTTTGGCGGACGCGGGCGTCGACCCGGCGAAGATCGACGAGGTCGTGCTCGTCGGCGGCTCGACGCGCATGCCGAAGGTTCAGCAGCTGGTGCGCGAATTCTTCGGGAAGGAACCGCACAAAGGGGTCAATCCGGATGAAGTGGTGGCGGTCGGCGCGGCGGCGCAGGGCGGCGTGCTCACGGGCGACGTCAAGGATCTGCTGCTGCTCGACGTGACGCCGTTGTCGCTCGGCATCGAAACGCTCGGCGGCGTGACGACGACGCTCATCGCGCGGAATACGACGATCCCGACGCGCAAGAGCGAGACGTTCTCCACGGCGACCGACAGCCAGACGAGCGTCGAGGTCCACGTCCTGCAGGGCGAGCGCCCGCTGGCGCGCGACAACCGGACGCTCGGTCGCTTCCACCTGACCGGCCTGCCGCCGGCGCCTCGCGGCGTGCCGCAGGTCGAGGTCGCCTTCGACATCGACGCCAACGGCATCGTCAGCGTGTCGGCGAAGGACATGGCGACCGGGCAGGAACAGAAGATCACCATCAGCGGCGCGAGCGGTTTGTCGAAAGACGAAGTCGATCGGCTGGTGAAGGAAGCGCAGAGCCATGCGTCGGACGATCAGGCGCGGCGCGATCTCATCGACGCGCGCAACCAGGCCGATTCGTTGGCGTACCAGGTCGAGAAGACGGTCAACGACAACCGCGAGAAAGTGGCGGTCGGCGACCTGTCGCGGATCGAGGCCGCGATCGCCGAGGTGCGCAAGGTCGCGCAGGGCGAGGACCTCGCGGCGATCAAGAAGGCGACCGAGGATCTGCAGCGCGCGGCGCATGCGATGGCGGAGCAGCTCTACAAGGGTTCGCAGGGTTCGCAAGGTCCACAGGGCTCGCCAGGTTCGGACGCCGTGAAAGAGGGCGAAGTCGTCGACGCCGAGTACGCGGAGACGAAGTAGCGGCATAGCAACCGCACGTGTTACGATCGGGTCCCGTCATGGATGCACTAAATCCAACAGACGTGTTAAAGGGGGCGCTGATTCCCGCGGAGCCGGCGCCTCCGATCGAAAGCCGTTTCCTGTTTGTCGACGTCGCCGCCCTGCGGGCCAAGCAGTTGCGCCGCGGGGCGCGGCTGCGCATCGCCGGGACGGCCGACGTGCAGCTCCCGAAGAAGCCGGAGCGGCTGGCGATGGAAGAAGTGCGGCGGGGGCTCGTCCTGTACGAGGTACTGCCCGTCACGCCCGTCAACCCTGAGGACAACGAATGAGCGGCGCCGACCTGTGGCTGTTCGTCAAGCAGTTTGGCACGCCACTCGCCTCGAGCACGGTGTTCGTGCTGGTGCTCTTCATCGGGTTCTGCGTTGTGTTCGGGTTCATGAAGACGAAAAAGACCGCCGGCGGCTCAGCCCGGGTGGTGAAGAGCCTCGACGAGCGGATCAGCCATCAGGCGATGGTCTACCTGGCGCCGAGCGCGCCCCATGGCCCGGCCGACCAGCTCCGGGCGCCGGAACTTCTCGAGGCCGCCGCGCGTAAATCCTGACATGGGGTTGCTGCTGCTACCGTTCACCCTGGCGTTCAGCCTCGTGTTCGGGTTGGTCTTCATCCTGCCGTTCATGCTCCTGCGCGCCGTGCTCAGGCTGCTGACCGCGCTCTTCGTGCTGCCCATCATCCTCATCGTCACCTTCGTGGCGGTCCTTGTCGCCGGCCTGGCGTTCACGTTCGCGATTCTCGCGCCGCTGGTGCCGCTGGTGATCATCGCGTTGCTCGTCTACGCGCTCACGCGACGCTCTCCGGCTGCCACCGCACACCCAGGTTGATGATGCGCTGCAGCACCGCTTCGTAGGACAGTCCGACTTTCTCCGCCGACGCCGCGAAATCCTCCCCGCGCGCAATCTGCGGGTTCGGGTTCGCCTCGAGCACCCACACGGTGCCCGTCTCATCCATCCGCAGATCGATGCGCGCGTAGCCGCTCAGCTCGAGCGCCCGGTAGGCGCGCTTGCAGAGGTGCTGAATCTGCTGGCTGACGGCGTCGGTCAGCTCGGTCGCCGGCCCGCTGTCGATGCCGTACTTCTTCTGGTACTTCACGCTCCACTTCACGCGGTCGGTCGCGATCCGCCTGGCGCCCTCCGGCATGTTCGTGAAGAACAGCTCCCACACGGGCAGCGCCTGCAGCACCTGATTGCCGAGAATGCCGACGTAGAGCTCGCGCCCTTCGATGTACTGCTCGGCGATGGCCGCTGTGCCGATGCTGTCGTGGATGAAGGTGACGCGCTCCTTCAGCTTCTCGTCGCTGTCGACGACCGAGGCCTGCGAAATTCCGATGGACGCCTCCTGCGTCAGCGACTTCACCATCAGCGGAAACTGCAGCCGCTTGGGCCGCCGGATCGGCCGCCCCGCCCGGAACACCTCGAACTCAGGCACCGCGATCCGGTGATACGCGAGGAGCTTTTTCGACAGCGACTTGTCGCGCGCGAGCAGCAGGCCGCGCGGATTGCACCCGGTGTAGGACAGCTTCAGCAGCTCCAGGTGGCTGACGACGTTCTGGTCGAAGATCGTGATGTCGTCGAACCCCTCGAGCAGGTTGAACGCGATGTGCGGCTTCCACTCGGTCGCCGCGCGTCGCAGCACGCCCAGGTCGTCGTGGACGCCGAGCACCTGCACGTCGTGTCCCATCCCGCGCAACGCGGTGACGACGTCGTACTCGGTCCGCCACGGCGCCGCGGTGATGTCGACGCCCTCTTCGATCGTGTCCGGCGGAATCAGATGCCGGTGGACGAGCGCCAGCACGCGCATGCGGCTCACCGTCATAGCGCCACCCGGTGCCGCCCGCTATGTAGATAGTTCATCGTCTGCACGGTGAGAAAGACCATGAAGTCGATCTTGGTGGACTCCTCGGAGTCGGTGAGGTGGAGGTTCTGCTCGCGGCAGCGGACGATGATCTCCTGGAGGAGCTGATCGATCGTGTACTGGTAGCTGTCGGTGAAGCTCGCCACGGTGCTGCGGACGTCCTTTCGGATCTTGCGCACGAAGCGTGCAGCCGACGGCCGCTTCGCGTATTCCGGCGCGTCGGAGAAGAGATTGCGGAGGTCGCGGTCGTAGAAATTGGGATGATCCAGTCCGTAGTGCTCGCGCTTCTTGCTGTAGTGCTCGCCGAGCGTCTTGCGCAGGCGCGGGAGCGGATCGACCTGGCGCTTCGACTGGATCTGCGGCCGGCGCGTCGCGAGCTCACGCATCAGCCGGCCCATGTATTCGAGCTTGCGCTGCGCCGGCCAGCCGCCGTAGCGCGTGGCCCACATCGACTGCGGGTCGAGCCAGACGGCAAACGTCTCGGCGAAGTCTTCATCGGGATGGCTCTGTGCGTACCAATGATCGAGATGCTGCACGAAGCTCTTGCTGTACGGCTTCGGCGTGTAGTACTCGGGATAGGGCGTCGTCGGCAGGCCGAAGAGCCGCCGTCGCGTCGGCCGGCTTCGCAACTGATACGCGTTGTCGATGGCGTGGCCCGCTTCGTGGCGCAGAATTCTGAGGCACTCGTCGGGATCGCCGCCTTCCACTTCGAGCATCTGCGAGAGCTCGAGCCTCGCGAGACGCGGATGTGCGAGATAAAACGGAATGGCGACGCCGGGGACGCCGTCCGGCGTGAACCACTCATCGGACAACCAGAAATGCGGCCGGAATTTCAGACCGCGCGCGTCGAGCTCCGCGCCGAGCATGGCGATGCGCGGCTCGAGCTCGGTGCCTTCGATTGACAGGCCGAGATCGCACATGCGGATCGTCAGCAGGTCGTCGTCGCCGAGCGCCGCCCAGGTGGCTTCAGACATGCGCCGGCTCGCGCTTCCACCAGTTCGTATCCCGTTCATAGGCGTCCGCGAGGCGCAGCACGGTCGGTTCGTCGAAGCGCCGGCCGACGAGCTGCAGGCCGATCGGCAGACCGCCGGCCGTGAATCCGCACGGCACGCTCACCGCCGGCAGACCGCCGAGGTTGGCGCTGACCGTGAACACGTCGGCGAGATACATCTGCAGCGGGTCGGCGACGCGCTCGCCGATCGGGAACGCCGGCGTCGGGCTGGTCGGCATGGCGACGGCGTCCACGCGCTCGAATGCGCGCTCGTAATCGCGCGCAATCAAGGTGCGCACCTGCTGTGCCTTCAGATAGTACGCCTCGTAGTAGCCGGCGCTCAGCACGTAGGTGCCGAGCATGATGCGCCGCTTCACCTCGGGCCCGAACCCGCCGGCGCGCGTCCGCGCGTACATCGATCCCAGCGCATCGTCATGCCGATCGAACGGCGCGCGAAACCCGTAGCGCACGCCGTCGTAGCGCGCCAGGTTCGAGCTGGCTTCCGCGGTCGCGACGAGATAGTACACCGCGACCGCGTGCCTGGCGTGCGGCAGATCGACGTCGACGAGCGTCGCGCCGCGCGAGGCGAACGCGTCGAGCGCGGTGCGAAAGGCGCCGGCCACTTCACGGTCGATGCCGTCAGGGCCGCCGGGGCCGTTCTCGAGCAGCCGCGACGGCACGCCGATCCGCGCCCCGCGGATGTCGCCCGTCAGCGCGGCGGTGTAATCCGGCACCGGGTCCGGCGCGCTGGTCGCGTCGGCGGGATCGGCGCCGGCGATGACGTTCAACGCGATCGCCGCGTCGTGCACCGTCAGCGTCAGCGATCCGATCTGATCGAGCGATGACGCGAAGGCGAGTAGTCCGTAGCGCGACACCCGCCCATACGTCGGTTTGAGGCCGACGATGCCGCAGAGCGCGGCCGGCTGGCGGATGGAACCGCCGGTATCAGAACCGAGCGCGAGCGGCGCCAGACGCGCGGCGACGGCCGCCGCCGATCCGCCGCTCGATCCGCCGGGCGTGCGGTCGAGCGCCCACGGATTGCGCGTCGGCCCGAAGGCGGAGTTCTCCGTGGACGAGCCCATCGCGAACTCGTCGCAATTGGTCTTGCCGATCATGACCGCACCCGCACGCTCGAGCCGCGCCACCGCCGTGGCGTCGTACGGCGGCACGAACGTTTCGAGCATCTTCGACGCCGCCGTCGTCCTGACGCCGCGCGTGCACAGATTGTCTTTGATCGCCACCGGGACGCCGGTGAGCGGCGCGTCGCGCCAGCGATCGCGATCGCGATCGAGGTCCGCCGCGCGCGCCAATGCGCGGTCGGCGGTGACGGTGTGAAACGCGTGAAGGGCCGGGTCCGACGCCCTGACGCGCGCGAGCGTCTCGCGGCAGATCTCCACCGCCGAGCGCGCCCCGCTCCGCACGCTCTCCCGCAGGTCGCGAATGGTGGCTGACGGGGCCGGCGTGGTCATCCGAGGACTCGCGGCACCTTGAAGAAGGAACCGAGCGGCGTCTCGCGCGCCGCATCGGGCGCGTTGGCGAGCGCATCAGGCGGATCGAGCGAGGGACGGACCTCGTCGGGCCGATCGGACGCGCCGCCCGGGGCGACGTGCGAGGTGGGCGGCACGCCGCTCGTGTCGACCTGCTGGAGCTCATCCACGTACGCGAGGATGTCGCAGAGCTGCCGGGTGAAGAGTTCCACCTCGGACGGATCGAGATCGAGCTGGGCCAGCGCGGCGATCGCTTCGACCTGCGCGCGGGTCACTCCGGCGGGCATGGCAAATGCTACCATTTCCGCTATGCCGATCCGCCGAGCGGCCGTCGCGGGGAGCTGGTATCCCGGCACCGCGCCGGCGCTGGCCGCGGCGGTCGATCGTCATCTGGCCCTGGCGACGCGCGAGGTCGGCGGCGATCTGATGGCGCTGGTCGCGCCCCACGCCGGGTTGATGTATTCGGGGCCGGTCGCGGCGTACGCCTATCGGCTGCTGCGCGATCGGTCGTTCGATGTCGCGGTGCTCGTGGGGCCGTCGCATTTCGTCGGCTTCGACGGTGTGGCCATGTATCGCGCCGGCGGCTTCGAGACGCCGCTTGGCGTCGCGCCGATCGACGAGGCGTGCGCCGAAGCGTTGCGCGCCGCGTCGCCCATCTTTCGCGATCACCCCGGCGCCCATGCGCGCGAACATTCGCTCGAGATGCAGCTCCCGTTCCTGCAGCGTGTCGCGCCGGACGCGAAGATCCTCCCGCTGTTGATGGGCTATCAGACGGCGGAGACCGCGCGCGCGCTCGGCGACGCGCTTGCCGTCGCGCTCGACGGCCGGAAGGCGCTCCTCATCGCAAGCACCGATCTCTCCCACTATCATGATGCCGCCACCGCCTCGCGGCTCGACGCCGTCGTCATCGATCACGTGACGCGCTTCGACGCCGATGGTCTGCAGCGCGCGCTCGACCTCCAGCCGGAGCACGCGTGCGGCGGCGGTCCGCTCGTGGCGGTGATGCGCGCGGCGAAGCTGCGTGGCGCCCGAGACGCCGTGGTGCTCGACTACGCCGATTCGGGCGACGTGTCGGGCGACAAGTCAGCGGTGGTCGGGTATCTCGCGGCCGCGTTCGGCACGTTTGAAGGCAACCGCGGAGGCCGCTGAAATCGCGGAGTGATGACCAGCGACACCGATCGGAGATTGCTGCTGCAGCTTGCGCGCGATGCGATCGTCGCGCACGTGACCGGCGCCGCGGCGCCCGCGACCGGCGTGTGTCCGCACGCGAACGAGCCTGGCGCGGCATTCGTCACCCTCCATCGCCACGGCGAGCTGCGCGGCTGCATCGGTCACATCGAGGCCGACGAGCCGCTCGGCCGCGTGATCGCGCGCGGCGCGGTGGCGGCGGCCAGCGCCGACCCGCGCTTTCCGCCGGTTGGCGCGTCGGAGCTGCCGGAACTCGAGATCGAGCTGTCGCTCCTCGGCCCGCTCGAGCCGGTCATGACGCCGGACGACATCGAGGTCGGCCGTGACGGCCTCGTCGTCGAACTGGGCCGGCATCGTGGCCTGCTGCTGCCGCAGGTGGCGCCGGAGTGGGGTTGGGATCGCGTGATGTTTCTCGCGCAGACGTGCCACAAGGCCGGGCTTCCACGCGACGCGTGGAAGCAGGGCGCGACGGTGTGGAAGTTCGAGGCGGAGGTGTTCGGCGAACGCTGAGGCTATCTTCGGGCGCTGAGCAAATCACGCAGGATGCGCAGGTTTCGTTCGTCGAATCGATCCACGTCGAGCGGGCCTTTCGCCGGGCCTTCCTCTTTCGGCGTCTCGAGCAGCATCGGCACCCCCCTGAACCGTCGGTCGTTGACGATGCGGCGGAACGGTTCGAGGCCGAGGCAGCCTTGCCCGATGTGCTCGTGGCGATCGACACGGCTGCCGAGCGGCTTCTTCGAATCGTTCAGATGAAACACCTTCAGACGATCGAAGCCGACGAGCCGGCCGAACCGGGTGAACGTCCGCGCGTATCCCTCTGCCGAGCAGATGTCGTATCCCGACGCGAGCAGATGGCACGTGTCGAGGCAGACGCCGACGCGCGGGTGATCGTGCATCGCGGCGATGATCGAGGCGAGATGCTCGAAGGTGGCGCCGAGCGACGTGCCCTGCCCGGCGGTGTGTTCGAGCAGCACCATCGTCTTGCCGCGGCGCCGGGCGCGGAGGAGTGCGACGAGCGCGTCCGCGATCAGCACGAGCCCGTCCGCCTCGGTGCCGCGCGTGTAGCAGCCCGGATGCAGCACGACGCCGAGCAGCCCCAGCGCCTCGGCGCGATCGAGCTCGTCGCCCATCGCTTCGATCGACTGTGCACGAAGCGCCGGGACCGTCGTCGCCAGGTTGATCAGATAACTCGCGTGCGACACGACGGGTGCGATGCCGCTGGCGTCGAGCGCGGTTCGGAACTCGCGAATCTCTTCGCGCGGCAGCTCGCGTCCGCGCCACTGATTCGCGTTCTTGGCGAAGATCTGCATCGTCTCGCAGCCGTGGACGATCCCGCGCTCGACCGCGCGCGGCAGTCCGCCGGCCACCGACATGTGCGCGCCGATCCGTGGCATGGCTTATCGCGAGAACGCTTCGTCGAGGACGCGGCCGTCGGGGCCCATGCGCACGAGCACCGTCAGCCGATCGGCGCCTCGCGGCCCGTTCGCACCGGGCGCGAACGACAAGATGCCGGCCGCGAACCGCATGTCGACCCAGCGCACGGTGGCCACGCCCGAGGGATCGACAAATGATCGCGCTGCCGGAAAGCGCGCGAACCCGAGAAAGCCGCGCGCCGTCCGCGTCGCGGCGGCCAAGAACGTGGGCGCCGTCCATTGGTTCGGGTACCGGACGGAGCGGCGCCAGAACGCTTCCCCGGGTTCGGCCGGGCGCTGCAGGCGGGCGTCCAGCACGTCGAGCTCATGCAGGTCGTAGCCGTTCGACAGGTGCGCGATCATGCGCCAGCGGAACGGCGAGAGGAAGGTGGGGACGGCGGCGATCCCGATGAGGCACGGTTTACCCGACTCCGACGTCGTGACGCCGCCGCGCGGCCAGTATTCGATCGCCGGCGTCGCGGCGCCCGGATCGCACGGCTGCGGGAGAAGCGGACCAAACAACCGCGGCGCTTGGGCGAGCGCCTGATGATGCGCGACGGCGCGGACGCCGTAGTTGGCGGCCATCAGCATCAGGGTGATCGCCGCGAGGCTCCGCCTCGACGCCGTCGAGGCTTTCGATGCTTTTAGGACTTCAGCAGACACCAGGCCGGCCACGAGAATCATCAAGAGATACACGTCGACAATCGGCAGCCAGTCGACGGCGAACCAGTGCCAGTCGAACGGACTCAGGAGCCGCGTGCCGTACGACGTCGCCAGATCCATCAGCACGTGCAGCAGCACGCCGATCATCGAGATCGCGATCAGCATGCCGAACGAGGCGTCTGGCGCGGATCGCGGCGCCGCTTCGCGCCCGATCGTGCGCCGATCGATGATTCGCCGGCCGATCCACACGAGGCCCGCGCTGGCCACACCAAGGCCCGCGATGCCGAGCGAGCCATGGGTCGGCCCCCGGTGCCACGTCATGTACGACGTGGCGCCGCGCGCGGCGGCGACGATGTCGATATCCGGGGCGTTCGAGGCCAGGACGAGCGCGGCCGTCGTTCCCCGGCCGGCACGGCCGAGCGGCGTCCGCGCGAGCGTCAGCGCGAACAACGTGTGCGTGACGTTATCCACGCTGTTACTATACCGGCATGTCGAGAGCTGCTTCTGCCGCCCTAATCCTGTTGTTGCTGGCGCCCTCGCCGTCGTACGCGTGGGGCACGGCCGCGCACCGCGAGATCATGCGGCGCGCCATCGATATTCTGCCCGCTGAGATCAAGCCGTTCTTCGTCCACTTCCGTGACGAGCTCGTCGTCCGCGTCGCCGATCCCGATGTGTGGCGGAACATCGGATGGGAAGACGACCCGAACCACTTCGTGGACTTCGGCGCGCCCGAGTTCGGACCCTATCCGTTCACGGCGCTGCCGCGCGAGTACGGCGCGGCCATCGAAAAATTCGGGATGGCGACGCTCAAGCGCGACGGCCTGCTGCCGTGGCGGGAAGCTGAAGAGTTCGGCAATCTGCGCCGTGCGTTCGACGGGTTCAACAGGAACGGCGGCTTTCCGATGAGCGACACGGTGCTCTTCAGCGCCGTCGCCTCGCACTACATGCAGGACGCGCATCAACCGCTGCACGCGTCGAACAATTTCGACGGCCAGCTCACCGGGCAGAATGGCGTGCACGCGCGGTTCGAGTCGGCGCTGTTCGACCGCTTCCAGGCGCGCCTGACGATCAACCCGGCGCCTCCGGTGGGCATCAGGAACGCGCGGGACGCCGCCTTCGACGCGCTGCTCGAGAGCTACCAGCTCGTGCAGCCGCTGCTCGACGCGGACAAGGAAGCCGTCGCCGGCAAAGAGACCTACGACGATGATTACTACGAGAAGTTCTTCACGAAGGTGAAGCCGATGCTCGAGAAGCGGCTGAGCGATTCGGTCACGGCCACCGCGTCGCTGATTGTCGGCGCGTGGGAACTGGCGGGCAAGCCGGCGCTCAAGACCGAGATGCCGCGCGGTGTGCAGAAGGTGAGAAAGCCTTAATTCACGTCGCGCGTGCGCTCGTGCGGGTTGACGAGGCCGGCGCGGCGCTCGAAGAACGCTTCGATGGGCGGCAGGAGCGACAGCACCACGAGCGTGATCGTCGTGGTGGCGGTCGCGATCGCGAACTGCCCGGCCCCGGCGGCCATCCCGACCGCCGCGTTCACCCAGATGGTGGCGGCGGTGGTCATCCCGTGGACGTTGCGGCCGCTTCTGAGAATCGCGCCGCCGCCGAGAAACCCGATGCCGGTGACCACCTGAGCCGCGATGCGATCCGGCGTCCGCCCGGCGAGGCCCATCTGAATCGAGATCAAGGTGAACAACGCCGATCCCAACGCAATCAGGATGTTCGTGCGCAGGCCGGCCGGCTTCTGGCGGTACTCGCGTTCGAGGCCGATCGCGGCGCCCAGGCCGGCCGCGAGGAGCAGACGCAGCGTGAGATCAGTAAGTGGCATGACGGTTTCGGCACGTCAGTGTAATGCAAGAAACCCGGGGATGTGAGATTCTTACATTCCTTGAAGCTGCGCGACCTCGCTGACCGTTTGCACTGCCGCCTCGAGCGCGCCGCGGGCCCCGCTGGCCTCGTCGGAAACGAAGACGCCGACATCCGCCGCGTCGCCGGTATCGAGCAGGCGGGCCCGGGGGACCTCACCTTTCTCGCCAACCCGCGCTACCAGGCGCTGCTCGGCCAGACGCGCGCGTCGGCGGTCATTCTGGCCGCGTCCGCGTCGGGCGACGCCGTCCGTGCCGTTCCCGCGACCTGCGCCGTGTTGCGCGCCGACAATCCCTACCTCGCCTTCGCGCACGCCGTCGCGCTGCTCGCCCAGGCCACGCCGCCGGCCAAGGGCGTCGATCGGTTGAGCAGCGTCGCCGCCGACGCCGCGCTCGGGCCCGACGTCTCGATCGGACCGTTCGTGACGATCGGATCCGGCGCCACGATCGGCGCCCGGACCATCATTTTTCCCAGCGCCGTGATCGGCGCCGGCGTCCAGCTCGGCGACGACTGCGTCATCCATTCGCATGTGTCCATCCGCGAGCGCGTCGTGATCGGCCACCGGGTCATCGTGCAGGACGGGGCCGTGCTCGGCAGCGACGGCTTCGGCTTCGTCAAGCAGGCGGACGGCACGCACCTGAAGATTCCGCAGCACGCCGCGGTCGTGATCGAAGACGACGTCGAGATCGGCGCCAACACGGCGATCGATCGCCCCGCGGTCGGCGAAACGCGGATTCACGCCGGCGCGAAAATCGACAACCTCGTGCAGATCGCGCATGGCGTCAGCGTCGGGGCGCGCGCGCTGCTCGCGGCGCAGGTCGGCATCGCCGGCAGCACCGTGATCGAGGACGACGTGGTGCTGGCGGGGCAGGTGGGGGTGGCGGGACATCTGCGCATCGGCAAGGGCGCGGTCGCCACCGCGCAGACCGGGATTCCCCACTCGCTCGACGCGGGCGAATTCGTCTCCGGATATCCCGCCATCAAGAACCGCGACTGGCTGAAGGCGTCGGCGATCTTCCGCCAGTTGCCGGCGCTCAAGAAACAGATTGCCGAGCTCGAGCAGCGGATTGCCGAGCTCGAACAGAAGAGGCCCCGAGAATGACGCGCGACAGAGGCACAGAGACGCAGAGATCGCAAGTAAATGGCTCCGTGACTCCGTGGCTCTGTGGCTTGGTGATCATCGTGTCTCTGTGTCTCGGTGGCGCCTCTCAGGCGTATGCGCAGCCGCCGCTTCCGAGGCCCGAAGCGCCGGCGGCGTCGCCCGACTTCCTCACGCACTACAACTTTCATCTGTCGGTGGACGCGCTGTCGATCGACGATCCGCGGTTCTCGTGGCAGACGCACTTTGGCGGCGATGTCGATCTGGTCGACTACGTCGTCGGCCGCGCGAACATTCTCATGGACTACGAAGCGGTGCTCGGCGATCAGCTGCGGCTCTTCGATCCGAACCAGGGCAATTACACGCTCGAGGCGTCGGCGTCGCTGCGCGCGGGCGCGACGGAAATCGCGGGCATGTTGCATCACGTGTCGCGTCATCTCAGCGATCGGCCGAAGAATTTTGCGATCGCGTGGAACGTCGTGGGCGTGCGGGCGCTCCGCCGCGTGACGGTCGGGGGCGCCACGATCGACCTCCAGGGCAGCGCCGGCCGCGTTATTGCGCGCGCGTACGTCGATTACACCTGGACCGGCGACGCCGACGTCGTGATTCGCCAGCCGGTAAACGCCCATGTCGGCGTGTTCGCGCACGGCCTCGGCGAGCTCTTCGGCGTCGACCCGGCGCTGGCCGGCCGCGACACGCAGCGGGGCGGCCGTGTGGAAGGCGGCCTCCGCCTCAACGGCCGTGCCGGCGCGGTCGAGCTCTTCGCGGGCGTCGAGCGCCGCGTGGACGCCGATCCGCTCGATCGCCAGCGACAGCGCTGGATCTTCGCCGGCTTCCGCTTCGTCAGCCAGTAAACCCGCGGCAATGAGATAATTGGCGTGATGACCTCAAGGATCGTTCGCGCTCTGGCCTTCGGGCTGTTTGCCGTCGCCGTGGTGTGCGTCGCCCGATCGACGATGTCGGCCGCCGTCAGGCCGCCCAAGCTGCAGTACCAGATGACGACGCTGCCCAACGGGCTCACCGTTGTGCTCGAAGAGGATCACTCGACGCCGATCGTGCACCTCGAGGTCTGGTATCACGTCGGGTCGAAGAACGAAAAACGCGGGCGCACCGGTTTCGCGCATCTCTTCGAGCACCTGATGTTCAAAGGCTCGAAGAACGTCGATCCGGACGGGCACACGTCGATGATCTCGTCGGTCGGCGGCCAGAGCAACGCCTACACGACCGACGACGAAACGGTGTTCTGGGAGACGGTGCCGGCGCAGTACCTGCCGCTCACGCTGTGGCTCGAAGCCGATCGGATGGCGACGCTGCGGATCGACAAGGATACCTTCGCCAACGAGCGCCAGGTGGTGAAGGAAGAGCGCCGGATGCGCATCGACAACCAGCCGTACGGGCGGCTGACGGAAATCATCTACGACCAGGCCTTCTCGGTGCATCCGTACAAGCATCCGACGATCGGCAGCATGACGGATCTCGAGGCCGCGTCGATCGAAGATGTGCGCGCCTTCTACCACACCTATTACGCCCCGGCGAACGCGACGCTCGTGCTCGTCGGCGACTTCGACACGGCGCAGGCGCAGCAGCTCGTGACGCAGTATCTCGGCCGCGTGGCGAAAGCCGAACAGCCGGTGCCGCGCGACATCCCGAAGGAGCCGGCGCAGGCCAAAGAGAAGCGCGTCACGCTCCAGGAGCCGTGGCCGCTGCCGGCGGTGGTCGTGGCGTATCACATCACCAACGACGGCAACCCCGATTCGTACCCGCTGCACATCGCGGCGAAGGTGCTCTCCGACGGCGAGAGCTCGCGCATCTACAAGAAGCTCGTCTACGAGAAGCAGTTGGCGGTCGCCGCGTTCGGACAGGCGAATCTCATCGAGGATCCGAACCTCTTTTACGCCGTCGCGATCGTGCAGGCGCCGCACACCACGCAGGAGACGGCCGACGCACTCATCGCCGAGATTGAGCGGCTGAAGAGCGAGCCGATCACCGAACACGAGCTGCAGCGCACGAAGAACCAGTTCACCCGCGACTACATCACGATGCGCGAATCGAACCAGGGGAAGGCGGCCACGCTCGCGCACGCCGTCGTCATTCATAACGACATCAAGACGGGCGACGGCGAGTTCGACATCTTCCAGAACATCACGATCGCCGACGTGCAGCGGGTCGCGCGGACGTACTTCACGCCGGAGAATCGGCTGGTGATCACGCTGATGCCGTCGGGGAGGCCGAGCGCCGGGGCGCCGGAAGGACGATGAGGGCACCCGAGACGCGGAGACGTGTCGTGTGGCTCTGTGGCTTGCTGATCTGTGTGTCTCTGTGTCTCCGCGGCACCGCGTCGGCGCAGCAGTGGCCCACGGAAACTCCGCCGCGTCCGCTGCCCGCGCACGACGTGTCCTTTCCGCCGTATCAGGTGCAGACGCTGCCCAACGGCCTTCAGGTCGTCGTCGTCCTGCACCACGAGCAGCCGGCGGTGAGCATGCGTTTGCTGATTCGCGCGGGCGGATCGTCGGACCCGAAAGGCAAGCTCGGGTTGGCGCGGCTGGCGGCGTCGCTCCTGGATCAAGGCACGACGACCAAGTCGGCGCAGGAGCTGGCCGACGCCATCGATTTCATCGGTGGCGCGATGGGAACGGGCGCGGGCACCGACCTCAGCTACCTGAACATGTTCGTGATGAAGGACAGCTTCGATCTCGGTCTTCGCATGCTGTCCGACATGGCGCGCCATCCGGCGTTCGCGCCGCAGGAGATCGATCGTCAGCGCCAGCAGATTCTGTCCAGCCTGCAGGTCAGCTTCGAAGACCCCGACTACGTCGCCAATGCCGTGTTCGATCGCCTGGTGTACGGATTCCATCCGTACGGCCTGCCGCAGACGGGCACGCCGCAGACCATCAGCGGGATCACGCGCGACGACGTCGTGGCGTTCCACAGGCGGAATTTCGCCGCCAACAACGCCATTCTCGCCATCGTCGGCGACGTGACGGCCGAGGAAGCGTTCGCGGAGGCCAAGAACGTGTTCGGCGACTGGGAGCGGCGCGACGTGCCGGCGACCGCGTTCATCGAGCCGCCCGACCCGACGCGGCGCGTGGTCGTCGTCGACAAACCCGACGCCGTCCAGACCGAAGTGCGCGTCGGCCACATCGGCGTGCCGCGCAAGAGCCCCGACTACATGGCGCTCAATCTCGCCATCAGGATTCTCGGCGGCGAGGGAAGCAACCGTCTGCATCAGGTGCTGCGCACCGAGCGCGGGCTGACCTACGGCGCACAGGCCTCCTTCGACACGCTGAAGTGGAGCGGCGACATCGAGGCCGAGACCAACACGCGCTCGGAGGCGACCGGCGAGGTCCTGCGGCTCATCGTCGACGAGTTCTGGCGTCTGCAGCGCGAGCGCGTGAGCGAGCGCGAGCTGGGCGACGCGAAGGCGTACCTGACGGGCAGCTTTCCGCTCACCATCGAGACGCCGGACGAGATCGCGCTGCAGGTGCTGAACGTCGTGTTCTACGACCTGCCGCTCTCGGATCTGCAGAACATCCGCGAGCGCGTGAACGCGGTGACGGCCGACGACATCCAGCGCGTCGCACGCGCCTACCTCAAACCCGATCGGCTGTCGGTCGTCCTCGTCGGCAACGCCGCGGCGTTCCGGTCGCAGCTCGAGGGCGTGGGCTTCGGGCAGTTCGAAACCGTGGAGCTCGGCAATCTGGATCTCACCGCTGCCGACTTCAAGCACGACAAGCCGGCGGCCGGCGGACGGCTGCAGCCCATCTCGTACCAACTGCCGTCGCCGCCGCCGCCGTCGTTCGTCCCCGAAGAAGGCGCCAAGGCCAAAGCGCTCCTCGATCGCGTCGTCGCCGCGAAGGGCGGGCTCGAGACGCTGCGCGGCGTGAAATCGTTCACCGTCGTCAGCATGGCGCCCGCGCGCGGCCCGGATGGCAGCGTCGCGCAAGTTGAGACGACGACGATTCTGCAGTATCCGAATCGTGTGCGCGTGGACATCAGGTTCCCGACCGTGACGGTTCAGCAGGTGTACGACGGCGCGCACGGATGGACCCGCGATCCGACCGGCGTCCACGAGGTCGGAGCCCCGGACCTTCGGTTTATCGAGATGAACTTCAAGCACGACACCATCAGCCTGCTCCTCGCGGCTGAAGGCGGCACGGTGCGCGCGCGCGTCCTTCCCGACGTGAAGGACGACGCGGGGCGGATGTATCAAACGCTGGAGTTGTCGGCGAGCGGCCTTGATCCCATCGTCCTCTCGATCGATTCTGCGTCGGGCCTCATCGCCAAGCAGACGTTCGTCCCAGGGCCCGGCCAGCCGATCGTCGAAGAGCGATTCAGCGACTACCGCGCGGTCGACGGGGTGCAGGTGCCGTTCCTGACGACCGCGCATTCCGGCGGCCAACGCCTCGGCGAGCGGCGCATCACCGACATCAAGATCAACGCGCCGATCGATCCCGCGCTGTTCAAACGTCCCGGGCTTTGACGACGCGCCTGCTGCTGTCGTGCGGCGAGGCGTCCGGCGACCTGTATGCGGGCGCGCTGACGCGCGAGCTCCGCGCGATCGATTCGACTGCAACGATCGCGGGCCTCGGCGGTCCGCAGTTCGCCGCGGCGGGCGGACAGCTCATCGACGACTACCGCGGTCTGTCCGTCACCGGTCTGACGGAGGCCATCGCGAAGCTGCCGCGATCGTGGTCGACGCTGCGCCGGCTCGTCGCGTCCGCCGCGCGCGATCGCCCCGACGCCCTGGTCGTCATCGATTTCCCCGACTTCAACTTTCCGCTGGCGCGCCGGGTCAAGCGGCTCGGGATTCCGGTCGTGTACTACATCAGCCCGCAGATCTGGGCGTGGCGCCCAGGGCGGCTGAAGACGATCCGCGAAATCGCCGACCTCGTGCTCGTGATCTTCCCGTTCGAAGAGAAGCTCTATCGCGACGCCGGCATACCGGTGGAGTTCGTCGGACATCCCCTCGTCGATCTGGTGCAAGCGACGGAGCCGAAAGACGCGTTTCTCCGGCGGCACGGGTTGTCAACCGACGCGCCGACGATTGCGATGCTGCCGGGCAGCCGTCCGAACGAGGTGACGCGGATTCTGTCGACGCTCCTCGCCGCGGCCGAGCGGATCCGCGCGCGGGTCGCCGGTGCGCAGTTCACGATCGCCCGCGCGCCGAGCCTCGACGACCATCTCTTCGACGCGGTGCGGACCGCCCGGTTCGCGCCGATGGCGCTCGTCGAAGGCGACACCGACGGCGTGCTGGCGGCGGCCGACGTCGCGCTGACCGCGTCGGGCACCGCCACCGTGCAGACCGCGCTGCACGACACGCCGATGGTTGTCGTCTACAAACTGTCGCCGCTCACGTATCGCCTCGGCCGGCCGCTCGTCAGGCTCGACACCTTCGGCATGGTGAATCTGATCGCCGGTGAGAAGATCGTCCCCGAACTGATTCAGGACGCGTGCACGCCGGACGCCGTGGCCGACGAAGCCGTGTCCATGCTGACCGACCCGGCGCGCGCGGCGCGCATCCGCACCGGCCTGGCGCGCGTGCGCGAACGCCTCGGCGCGCCGGGGGCGAGCCGGCGCGCGGCGGAAGCGATTCTGCGGTTCGTCTCCAGCCGCCGTGGCGCCGGCGTCTAAGAACGCACATGCCCGACGCGGCCATTGAATTTCGCGCCGTCTCATTCGCCCGTCCTGGCGGCGCGGCCGTCCTCGATCGGTTCGATCTTCGCGTGCCGCCCGGAGAAGTGCTCGCGCTCGTCGGACGCAGCGGCGCCGGCAAGACGACGCTGCTGAAGCTCGTGAACCGGCTGCTGCTCCCTGATGCGGGCGCGGTGTTGGTCGAGGGGCGCGACACGCGCGACTGGGCGCCGATCCGCCTGCGGCGCCGCGTGGGCTACGTGCTGCAGGAGGTCGGCCTCTTTCCGCACATGACCGTCGAGGACAACATCGGCGTGGTTCCGCGGCTCGAGGGGTGGCCGCGCGACCGCGTCGCCGCTCGAGTCGGCGAGCTGCTGGACCTGATTGGCCTCGAGCCCCGGGAGTTCGCCGCTCGCTGGCCTGACGAATTGTCGGGCGGGCAGCGTCAGCGCGTCGGCGTGGCGCGGGCGCTGGCGGTCGATCCGCCGGTGTTGCTCATGGATGAGCCGTTCGGCGCGCTGGACCCGCTCACGCGGGCTGAGCTGCACGCCGAGTTCCGCCGCATTCAGGATCGCCTGCGCAAGACTGTCATCATCGTCACCCACGACATGGGCGAGGCGTTCGCGCTCGGCGACCGTCTGGGCGTGCTCGACGAAGGCAAGCTCGCCGCTTGTGATCGGCCGAGTGCGATTGTTCGGTCGATGCATCCGGCCGTGCGCCGCCTCTTGGACGCCGTCACCCGTCTGCCATGATGCCCCTCCTTTCCTTCTGGCTGTCGCATCGCGCCGAGCTCGTCACGCTCTTCGCGCAGCACGTCCTGCTCGTCGCGTTGTCGACGCTCGTGGCGGCCGCCGTCGGCGTGCCGTTCGGCATCTTCGCGGCGCGGCGCCCGAGATTTGGCGCACCCGTCGTCGCGATCGCCAACATCGTGCAGACCGTGCCGAGCCTCGCGATGTTCGGCTTTCTCCTCCCCGTGCCGCTCATCGGCGGCGTCGGCGCGCGGGCGGCCGGCTTCGTCCTGATTCTGTACGGCCTGCTCCCGATTATCCGCATGACGATCGCGGGCTTGAACGGGATCGATCCTGCGATCCGCGAAGCCGGCGTCGCGATGGGCATGACGCCGCGCGAGCTGTTGTGGCAGGTGGAGCTGCCGCTCGCCCTGCCGTCGATCGTCGCCGGCATCCGGGTCGCGGCGGTCGTCGGTGTCGGCACGGCGACGATTGCGGCGGCGATCGGCGCGGGCGGACTCGGCGAATACATTTATCGCGGCCTCTCGATGGTTGATACGACGGTGATTCTCGCCGGCGCGATTCCCGCCGCGATCCTCGCGCTCGTGGTCGACGGGGCGCTGTGGTGGACGGAGCGGCATCTCTCGGCCCGCAAGACGCGGCGGTCGCGCCGCGCGACGACGGCGTCCGCCGCGGCCGCTATCGCCCTCGTTGCCGCCGTGCTGGTCGGCAGCGGCGTCGTCACGGCGCGCGCGAAGGGCGCGATCGTCGTCGGCTCGAAAAATTTTACCGAGCAGGTGATTCTCGGCGAGCTCCTGGCGCAGACGATCGAGCGGGACACCGGGCTCGCCGTCGAGCGGCGTCTGAACCTGGGCGGGACGCTCATTTGCGATCGCGCGCTCGCCGCGGGCGACATCGACGTCTATGTCGAATACACCGGCACCGCGCTGACCGCGATTTTCCATCAGCCCATCAGCACGAACGCGAACACGGTGTACGCGACCGTGCGCGAGTTGTACGCGCGCGGCGGACGCACCGTGCTGCCGGCGCTCGGCTACGACAACACGTTTGCGATTCTCGTGCGCGGCAGCGACGCCCGCGCGCTCGGCCTCAAGACGATCGACGATGCGGCGCGGCAGGCGCCGAGGTGGCGTGCGGGATTCGGCTACGAGTTTCTGGAGCGGCCTGACGGATATCCTGGCCTGGCGAAGGCGTATGGCCTTCAGTTCCGCGCGCCGCCGAGCGTGATGGATCTGACGCTCAGCTATCGGGCGCTTGCGGGCGGCCAGGTCGATCTCATTGCGGGAGACGCGACGGCGGGCTTGATCAAAGGCCTCGATCTCTTTCGGCTGGACGACAACCGTCACTACTTTCCGCCCTACGATGCGGCGCCGGTCGCGCGGGCCGCGACGCTGCTGCGCTATCCGCAGGTGCGGGCCGCGCTCGAGCGGCTCGGGGGACGCATCTCCGCCGGCGACATGCAGGCGATGAATGACGCCGCGGACGCGCGGCACGAGGATGTCACGCAGATCGTGCGACAGTTTCTCCGCGCCCGCCTTCGGTAGGGTGCTCGACGCGGGGATCTAGCTGGCGGCGATGCCTCTCAAACAGGCTTGTCGTCTTCGGCGATCAGGACCACAGGCGGACCGCCGGTCGAGATCTCCATGGCGTGGGCCACGGCGGCCTCGTCAGGCTTCCTCAGCCCTGAGACTCCCGAGCGAGAAGCCCCCGACCTCAGAGATTCGACCGCGCCACCAAACGCCAGTGTTTCCGGGAATCGGCTTGTCAGCAGTATTGAAGAAGCGCGCGTTCTTAAGGTGGATAAACTGAGGCAGGGGCCGAGTCGCCTCGTCATTGTCGACCCGATATATTTCACCGTAGCTTGAGAAGTTCTTTCTGATGGACTCTGCGACTTCTGGTTCGGCGTTGAACGGACCAGAGAAATCTGCGGCAAATCCTTCGAAGTACTTTTCGCCGCTTACGAGGTTGCCGGAGACGAGCATTCCGCTGACCTGCAACGTAATCCCGAACTCGATCGTGAAGCCGTTCACCATCTTGACTAGCGACTGAAGAAACCAGTCGGTTTCTGCCACTTGGTGCAGTACTTCGCCACTTTCTGCTTCATCGCTCATTGCAAGATCTCCCTTGAAATGCCTAATTAGTATTGGAGTAGAAGGCGGTTCTCCTCTCGCAGCCAACAACGACCACTGCGAGGATCTTCAGCCCGTTTCATCTCCAACCGTCGCCGGATGTTAACACCGCCCCTGCGGGCCAGATACCGCCCGCGTATGGCCGCGCGGCATCCGTCGGCTGCGGGCGCTCGCAGCCAACAGCCAGTCTGCGCGCAGCCCCATATGGACGCAAGTTGCCGATTCCCACGTCGTTGCACCCGACCGCATGGGGTTCTGCGTTGATTGTCGTGAGCGCCGGGACAAACAAAAAGGGCGACGATCTCTCGACCGTCGCCCTCACACTTGAGACGTGGAGCGAATCTTAGGCGCTCTTCGCGAGGACGCGGGGAAACGCCGATGGCGCCGCCGACTCCTGCATCACCTCGCCGTGCTGGCTCAGATCGAGCCCGATCTCTTCCTGCTCGTCGGACACCCGGAGCGGAATGATCAGATTGGTGAGCTTGTAGAGGAAGTACGAGCCCACGAACGCGAACACCGCGACGAACACGAGCGCTCCGCAGTGGATGAGAAACGTCCGCGCCGATCCGGACATCAGCCCGACGTCTTTCGCGAACACGCCGGTCAGCAGCATCCCGACCATGCCGCCGACGCCGTGGCACGGGAACACGTCCAGCGTGTCGTCGAGCGTGGACTTCGTCTTCCAGTGCACCAGCACGTTCGAGACGACGCTGGCGCACGCGCCGATGAAGATGCTCTGGCCGATGCTCACGTAGCCGGCCGCCGGCGTGATGGCGACGAGCCCGACCACCGCGCCGACACAGGCGCCGAGCGCCGACGGTTTCTCGCCGCGCATGCCGTCGAAGAAGATCCATGCCAGCGCCGCCGACGCCGACGCCGTGTTCGTCGTCGCAAACGCCATCACCGCGAGGCCAGACGCCGAGAGCGCCGAGCCGGCGTTGAAGCCGAACCAGCCGAACCACAGCATGCCGGTGCCGAGGATCACGAACGGAATATTGGCCGGCGTGTGCGTTTCGCTCGCTTCGTGGCTCTTGCGGCGGCCGAGCTGCATGGCCCCGGCGAGCGCGGCAAAGCCCGCCGACATGTGCACGACGGTCCCGCCCGCGAAGTCGAGGACGCCCATCTTGTGCAGAAAGCCGTCGGGATGCCACGTCCAGTGCGCCAGCGGCGCGTAGATGCACAGGCTGAACAGACACATGAAGAGCAGATAGCTGGTGAACCGCACGCGCTCGGCGAACGATCCGGAGATCAGCGCCGGCGTGATGATCGCGAACTTCAGCTGGAAGAGCGCGAACAGCATCAGCGGGATCGTCGGCGCGAGCACCGGGTGGGTCGCGATGCCGACGCGCGTGAACATGAAATAGGTCGCCGGATTGCCGATGAGGCCGTGGATGCTGTCGCCGAACGCCAGGCTGAAGCCGACGACGATCCAGAGAATGGTGATGACCGCCATCGCCACAAAGCTCTGAAGCATCGTCGAGACGACGTTCTTGGTGCGGACCATGCCGCCGTAAAAGAACGAGAGCCCCGGCGTCATGAGGAGGACCAGCGCGGTCGCGGTGAGCATCCAGGCGACGTCGCCCGTGCTGACAGGGCCGCCGGTCGTCGTCTGCGGCGCCGGCCGGAAGAAGGCGCCCAGCAGGCTCACGCCGGCGATGAGCAGGAAAGGAATTGCCGAGAACTCCCGAATCCGTTCCGTCTTGCGCCGCACCATGGCCAACGTCATGTGTAAGCCCCTCAGTTGCGCAGTGATGTTACCAGAAACGTGCAATATATGCACAGAATTATCATCACTTCGGCGACATGTGCGTCGATCAAGGCAATGTGTCGGCATGAACGTGCAGAATATGCGCATCATTTGGGCTCTGTTTCGCTCAGGCGGGACGGCGAAATCGGTGTGGTACGATGGGCTTTTTGAGGACTTGCCGTCATGCCGACCGTGAACAGCTTCGGAACGCGCACCACGCTGCAGGTTGGCGCCCGGCGCGTCCAGATCTTCAGCCTGGCCGCCCTCGAAGCCGCCGGGTTCCCCGAAGTCGCCCGCCTCCCGTTTTCGATGAAAATCCTGCTCGAGAATGCGCTCCGGCACGAAGACGGCCGCTTCGTGAAGGCCGCCGACATCGAGGCGCTCGCGCGCTGGGACGTCAAAGGCTCCGCCCAGAAAGAAATTTCGTTCGCGCCGGCGCGGGTGCTGTTGCAGGACTTCACGGGCGTGCCCGCGGTCGTCGATCTCGCCGCCATGCGCGACGGCATCGTCCGGCTCGGCGGCAACCCGGATAAGGTCAACCCGCTTCAGCCGGTGGAGCTCGTCATCGATCACTCGGTGCAGGTCGACTATTTCGGCCAGGTGAACGCGTTCGAGCTGAACGCCGAGCTCGAGTTCTCGCGCAACAAGGAGCGCTACGCCTTCCTGCGCTGGGGCCAGGACGCGTTTCGCAACTTCCGCGTCGTCCCGCCCGACACCGGCATCGTGCATCAGGTGAATCTCGAGTACCTCGCGCGCGTCGTCGTGTCGGATGACACGCCCGACGGCACGATCGCGTATCCCGACACGCTCGTCGGCACCGATTCGCATACGACGATGGTCAACGGCCTCGGGGTGGTGGGATGGGGCGTGGGCGGCATCGAGGCCGAAGCGGCGATGCTCGGCCAGCCGATCTCGATGCTGATTCCCAAGGTGCTCGGTTTCCGCCTGACGGGCGCGATGCCCGAAGGCGCGACGGCGACCGATCTCGTGCTGACGATCACCGAGCGGCTGCGCAAGCACGGGGTCGTCGGCAAGTTCGTGGAGTTCTTCGGATCCGGGCTCGAGCATCTGACGATTGCGGACCGCGCGACGCTCGGCAACATGTGTCCGGAGTACGGCGCGACGATCGCGATTTTCCCGATCGACGCGATGACGCTCGATTACCTGCGGCTCACGAGCCGCGACGCCGCGCGCATCGCGCTCGTGGAGGCCTACGCGAAAGCGCAGGGCCTCTTCCGCATGCCCGGCGCGCCCGATCCGGTGTACTCGGAGGTGATCGAGCTCGACTTGAGCGGCATCGAGCCCAGCCTGGCGGGCCCGAAGCGTCCGCAGGATCGCGTGTCGCTCAAGCAGGCGAAGAGCGGATTTCAGACGGCGCTCGGCGTGATGCAGGCGACGCTGAAGAAAAGCGCCGACGTGGTGCCGGCGATGGTCGCGGCGGCGACGGCGATGACGGGCGAAGGCGCGGTCGCCTGCGCGGACGCTCCGGCGGCGACGGCCATCATGCGTCAGGTGGAGCACGGCTCGGTCGTGATCGCCGCGATCACGAGCTGCACCAACACGTCGAACCCGAGCGTGATGATCGGCGCGGGGCTGCTGGCGAAGAAAGCGGTCGAGCGCGGCCTGAGGCGTCAGCCGTGGGTGAAAACGAGCCTCGCGCCGGGCTCCAAGGTCGTCACCGAGTATCTGAACAAAGCCGGCCTCACGCCGTATCTCGAGCAGCTCGGTTTCAATCTGGTCGGCTACGGCTGCACGACCTGCATCGGCAACAGCGGTCCGCTGCCCGACGAAGTGGCAGCCGAGATCGAGGCGCGCGATCTCGTCGTCGTGTCGGTGCTGAGCGGCAACCGCAACTTCGAGGGGCGCATCCAGCAGCAGGTCCGCGCGAATTACCTGGCCTCGCCTCCGCTCGTGGTGGCCTACGCGATCGCCGGACGCATGACGCTCGATCTCACGACCGAGCCGATCGGCATCGGCCGCGACGGTGAACCGGTGTACCTGCGCGACCTCTGGCCCACGGAACGCGAGATTCAGGAGACGATGCTGGCGTCGGTGAACGCGGAGATGTTCCGCGAGCAGTACGCCGACGTCTTCCATGGCGACGAACGCTGGCGGGCGCTGGCCGTGCCGAGCGGCAGCCGCTTCACGTGGGAGCCAGACTCCACCTACATTCGCAATCCGCCGTTTTTCGACGGTTTGACGCTGCAGCCGGCGCCGCTCGAGGACATCACCGGCGCGCGCGTGCTCGCGCTGCTCGGCGACAGCATCACGACCGATCACATCTCGCCGGCCGGCTCGATCAAACGGGACAGCCCGGCGGGAGAGTACTTGATGGACCACGGCGTGCAGCCCCACGATTTCAACTCCTACGGCGCGCGGCGCGGCAACCACGAGGTGATGATGCGCGGCACCTTCGCCAACATCCGCCTGCGCAATCAGCTCGCGCCGGGCACCGAGGGCGGCTGGACGACGTATCAGCCCGACGGCGACGTCACGACGATCTACGACGGGGCGATGCGGTACAAGGCCGCGGGCGTGCCGCTGGTCGTCTTTGCCGGCAAGGAATACGGATCCGGATCGTCGCGCGACTGGGCCGCCAAGGGCACGCTGCTCCTCGGCGTGCGCGCGGTCGTGGCCGAGACCTTCGAGCGCATCCATCGCAGCAACCTCGTGAACATGGGCGTGCTGCCGCTGCAGTTCGAAGGCGGCGCGACGGCGGCGTCGCTCGGGCTCACGGGCCGCGAGCGCTACGATCTGACCGGCATCGCGCAGGGGCTGCGGCCGGGCGGCCGCGTCAGCGTCCGCGCGCACCGCGCCGACGGGACGGTGGTGGCGTTCCAGGCGGTCGCGCGCATCGACACGCCCGAGGAGCTCGTCGCCTTCCGTCACGGCGGCATCTTGCCGTACGTGCTGAGACAGCTCGTTGGACAGCACTGAGGTCAAAGCCAGGGCGCGCGCGCTCGGCTTCGATCTGTGCGGCATCGCGCCGGCCGGCGACTTTCCTGAACTGAACTTCTTCCCGCAGTGGCTCGCTCGCGGCTACGCCGGTGAGATGGCGTATCTCAACCGGTCTGCCGAGCGCCGCGCCGATGTCCGCAACGTTCTCCCGTCCGCCCGCAGCGTCATCGTCACGGGCACCGTGTACAACACCGATCGGCCGTATTCGACCGAGTGCGACGATCCGTCGCGCGCGCAGATCGCGCGCTATGCGTGGGGCGACGACTATCACGCCGTGATCGAGAAGCGGCTCGACGCGCTGCTGGCGTGGATGCGCGAAGCCTCGGCGGGTCCATTCGACGCGCGGCGCTACGTGGACACGGGACCGGTACAGGAGCGCGTCTACGCGCAGCACGCCGGCATCGGCTGGATCGGCAAGAACACGTGCGTCATCAATCCGGGCATCGGGTCCTGGCTGTTCCTCGGCGAGATCATCTGCAGCCTGCCGCTCGAGCCTGATCGGCCGTCGTTCGACCAGTGCGGCGCGTGCACGCTGTGCATCGAGGCGTGCCCGACGCAGGCGATTGTCGAACCGGGCGTCCTCGACTCGACGCGGTGCATCTCGTATCTGACGATCGAGCTGCGCGGGAGCGTCCCCGAGGCGCTGCGGCCGGCGATCGGGTCGCATGTGTACGGCTGCGACGTTTGCCAGGAAGTCTGTCCCTGGAACGCGGCTCCACCCGCGTCGGCCGATCCCGTGTGGCAACCGCGTCCGGCATGGGACAGGCGAACGACGCCGGATCTTGCCGCGATGAGCGACGATGAGCTGCGCCGCGCGATGCGCGGGAGCGCAATACGGCGCACGAAAGTCAGCGGCGTGCGGCGAAACCTTTCGGTCGCGCTCGAAAACCTCAGGGCGCTAGAATAAAAGGGATGTCCGGCTCGCTCGCCCCGTCGCTGCTGCTCTCGATGCCGCAGCTCATCGATCCCAACTTCAGCCGCACCGTCGTGCTCCTGTGCAAGCACAACGAGGACGGGGCGTTCGGCCTCGTCCTCAACCGCCCGCTCGTCACGACCGGCCGCGTGGTCGTCAATCTGGATCCGCCGGTGACGCCCGACCACGATCTCCAGGTCTGGATCGGCGGACCGGTCGAACCGGAGCGCAGCTGGATTCTCATCGGCGAGGAGCCGGACGATACACCGGACGATAAACCGGACGATAAGGACGAGCGCGGAATGCCGGTGTCTGACGGGTTGTACCTGTCGACCTCGCCCGATCTGCTGCGCCGGCTGCTCGAGCCGCTGCCGCCGCCGCGCGCGCGTCTGATGATCGGCTATTCAGGATGGGGGCCGGGCCAGCTCGAGGCCGAGCTCGAGGCGTCGGCGTGGCTGATGAGCGACGTCGATGGCGATCTCGTGTTCAACACGCCGCCCGATCGCATGTGGGAAGCCGCGATCCGCCGGCTCGGCGCGGACCCGGCGGCTCTCCACACGTCACGCGGCGTTCACTGAGAAAAAGCCATGGGCCAGCGACACACACCCTCCGTCACCCGTGAGAGCGCCGCCAACCAGCAGATGCGCGATCAGGAAGTCCTTCGCGCCACCAAGGAGCTGGCCGCCTATTTCAAGGGCCGGCGCACCGAGCGCGAGGCGCGCGCCGCTCTGAAGATCATCAAGGCGTTCGTTCGCGACCGGGAGCGCCGGGACGCGAAGGCGCGGCCGCCGCTGCCGGATGCCCATGCGGCCAAGCGGAATCAGGCGAGCGAACACCCGAATAGTTCGGCGCACGCGCCCTAGCCCCTGTATGTGATGCGGTACACCACACCCGCCTGATCGTCCGAGACGAGCAGCGAACCGTCCGGCAGCATCAGCACGTCCACCGGCCGCCCCCACGCGCGGCCGCCTTGCAGCCAGCCTTCGGCGAACGTCTCGTACTTCACCGCGCGATCACCCTGCAGGTGGACCACCGAGATGCGGTAGCCGATCGGCGTCGAGCGGTTCCACGAGCCGTGCTCGGCGATGAAAACCTGCTTGCGGTACTCGGCCGGAAACATCGAGCCGGTGTAGAACTTCAATCCGAGCGAGGCGACGTGCGGCCCGAGCGTCTGCGCGGGCGGCGTGTAGTTGGAACACGGATGGCCGCTGCCGAGATCCGGATCGGGAATCGTGCCGCCGTGGCAGTACGGGAAACCGAAGTGGAGACCCGCCTTTGGCGCGTGATTCAACTCGTCGGGCGGCACGTCATCTCCCAAATTGTCGCGTCCGTTGTCGGTGAACCACATCTCCTTCGTATCTGGGTGCCAGGCGAACCCGACGCTGTTGCGCACGCCGCGCGCGAAGATCTCGAGCGCGCTACCGTCAGGTTTCATCCGCATGATGCTCGCGTACGGGTCGGGCCGCTCGCAGACATTGCACGGCGCGCCGACCTGCAGATAGAGCAGCCCGTCGGGGCCGAACGCGAGGTACTTCCACCCGTGATGTCGGTCTGGCGGAAACTTGTCGTTGACGACGGCGGGCGTCAGCGGCGGACGCTGCGCGGCCGGCTGCTTGAGCCAGTCGAGCACCTTGTCGTACCGCAGCACGCGGCTGTTTTCAGCGACGTAAAGCGAGCCGTCGCGAAACGCGACGCCGTTGGGCACGTTGAGGCCGCTCGCCACCGTCACTGCCTGCCTGTTGACGATCGCGTAGACGCTGCCCTTGTCCATGGTGCCGACGAACACGGTGCCGTCGGGCGCGAGCGTCATCGAGCGCGCGTTGGGGACGTTGTCGGTATAGACCGAGATGGCGAAGCCCGTTGGAAGCTTGATCTTCTCCAGCGGCAGCGTCGCGGCGCCGTGCCCGGTCGTGTGAAAGAAGACGAGCGCGAGCGCCACAGCCGTTGCAATCCGTTTCACGGTCCGCCTCCAGTTGTACACTAGGCGCATGATATCGAAATTGACGATGGCGGCGCTCGCGGCGTTGATCGCGGTTCCGCTCGTCGCCTTTGAGGAGTCGCCCGTGCCCCAGACCGCGAACCTGCAGAAGATGGCGGCGCGCTTCGCGCCGACCGACATCGGCGCCGACGTGTCGACGCTCTCTCCCGCGAACCGCCAGGTGCTCGCCAAGCTGGTGGAAGCGTCGAAGATCGTCGACGCGCTGTTTCTGCGTCAGGTGTGGGCCGGCAACGACGCGATGCACGCCGACCTCGTGAAGGACCAGACGCCGGAGGGCCGTGCGCGGCTGCACTATTTCCTGATAAACAAAGGTCCGTGGTCGCGGCTCGATCACAACGAGCCGTTCGTCCCCGGCGCGCCGCCGAAACCGCAAGGAGCGAACTTCTATCCCGCCGACGCGTCGAAGGCCGAGATCGAGAAGTGGATGGCGTCGCTGCCCGAAGCTGATCGCACCCGCGCCACCGGCTTCTTCACCGTGATCCATCGCGGCGCGAACGGTGGTCTGACCCTCGTGCCCTACAACGTCGCGTATCAGGGCGAGCTCACACGAGCCGCAGCACTGCTGCGCGACGCCGCCGGGCTCACGACCGAGCCGACGCTCAAGGCGTTTCTGACCAAGCGCGCCGCCGCGTTCCTCTCGAACGATTACTACGACAGCGACGTCGCCTGGATGGAGCTGACGGGCGCCATCGAGCCGACGATCGGCCCGTACGAGGTCTACGAGGACGAGATCTTCAACTACAAAGCGGCGTTCGAGTCGTACGTCACGGTCCAGGATGAAACCGAAACCGCGAAGCTGCAGAAGTTCGGCGGTCAGCTCCAGGATATCGAGAACAATCTGCCGATCGATCCGAAGTACCGCAACCCGAAGATCGGCGCCCTGGCGCCGATCGTTGTCGTCAACGAGATCTTCGCCGCCGGAGACGGCAACCGCGGCGTGCAGACGGCGGCGTTCAACCTGCCGAACGACGAGCGCGTCATCCGCGAGAAGGGATCCAAACGCGTCATGCTGAAGAACGTGCAGGACGCGAAATTCGCGAAGACGCTGACGCCGATTTCAAAGATTGTCCTGGCGCCGGCCGACCAGCGCGCGCTGTCGTTCGATGCCTTCTTCACGCACACGGTCGTGCACGAGCTGATGCACGGCCTCGGCCCGCACGGCATCACGGTGGGCGGGCGCAAGACGACCGTGCGGCAGGAACTGAAAGACACCTACAGCTTCATCGAGGAAGCCAAAGCCGACATTTCGGGGCTCTTCGCGATTCAACACATGATCGACAAGGGCGTGCTGCCCACGTCGCTCGAGCAGGGGCTGTACACCACGTATCTCGCCTCGACGTTCCGAGCGATCCGCTTCGGCGTCAACGAGGCGCACGGCAAGGGCATCGCCGTACAGCTCAACTATCTGATCGATCAGGGCGGCTTTATCGCGCGGGCCGACGGCACGTTCGCGGTAAACCCGGAAAAAATCAAAGACGGCGTCGCCGGTCTGACACGCGAGATCATGACGATCGAGGCCGAGGGCAGCTACGCGAAGGCCAAGGCACTCGGCGAGCGCCTGGGCGTCGTGCGGCCGGTGGTGAAGAGCGCGCTCGACAAGATGGCGGCGGTGCCGGTCGACATCGAGCCGCGCTTTACGACGGCGGATCGGCTCGTGGCGGAAGCGAATGGCCAGCGCAAGTAACTCAGCGATCGATCCGGTCTGCGAGATGACGGTCGATCCCGCGCGCGCCGCGGGACACGTCGAGCACGAGGGGACGACGTACTACTTCTGCTCGAAGGGGTGCGTCGCCAAGTTCTCCGCCGATCCCGCGCGCTTCCTGGCAGCCCGACCCGAGCCCCCAGCCAGCCCCCAGCCCCCAGCCACGAGCTACACCTGCCCGATGCACCCGGAGATCGTCCGCGACCGGCCCGGACCTTGTCCGATTTGCGGCATGGCGCTCGAACCGATCCTCCCTCCTTCGGCGGAAGCTGCCGATCAGCCGAACCCGGAGCTGGTGGACATGACGCGCCGATTCTGGGTTGGCGTCGCGTTCGCGCTGCCGATCTTCGTGCTCACGATGGGCGACATGATCACGCGGGGCGCGGCGACGCGCGCGATCGGCGGGTCGCGCGTGAATTGGATCGAGCTTGCGCTGGCGACGCCGACGGTGTTCTGGTGCGGCAAGCCGTTTTTCGAGCGCATGTGGGCGTCGTTCGTGAACGCCAGCCCGAACATGTTCACGCTCATCGGCATGGGTGTCGGCGCCGCGTATGCGTACAGCGCGGTGGCGACGATCGCGCCCGGGGTCTTTCCAGCCGGCTTTCGCATGGGCGCCGGCGTTGACACCTACTTCGACACGACTGTTGTCATCATCGTGCTCGTGCTGCTCGGACAGGTGCTGGAACTGCGCGCGCGTCATCGCACCGGCGCGGCGATCCGGCATCTGCTCGGGCTGGCTCCCAAGACCGCACGCATCGTCCGGGGCGAGCGGGAAGACGATGTCCCGCTCGAGTCGGTGCAGGTCGGCGACGTGCTGCGCGTGCGGCCCGGCGAGAAAGTACCGGTCGACGGCGTGGTGATCGACGGCGGCGCGGCGCTGGACGAGGGAATGGTCACCGGAGAATCGATCCCGGTCGAGAAGCGCGCGGGCGACCGCGTGATCGGCGCGACGATGGTGTCGACCGGCACCTTCACCATGCGCGCCGAGCGCGTCGGCAGCGAGACGCTCCTGGCGCAAATCGTGCGGATGGTCAGCGATGCGCAGCGCACCCGGGCGCCGATTCAGCGGCTCGCCGATCGCATCGCGTCGTACTTCGTGCCGGCGGTCGTGGCGTCCGCCGCGCTCTCCTTCGTCGCCTGGAGCGTGTGGGGCCCGGACCCGCGCCTGGCGCACGCGCTCGTCAACGCGGTCGCCGTCCTCATCATCGCGTGCCCGTGCGCGCTCGGCCTCGCGACGCCGATGGCGATCATGGTCGGCACGGGGCAGGGCGCCCGAGCGGGCGTGCTCGTCAAGAACGCGGAGGCGCTCGAGCTGCTGGGCCGCGTCGACACGCTCGTGATCGACAAGACCGGCACGCTCACCGAGGGCCGCCCGGAGGTCGCCGCGATCGAGGTGGCGCCGGGCCTGCCTGGCATGCCTGGCATGAATGACCAGGAGCTGCTGCGCCTTGCCGCGGCGGTCGAGCGGGGAAGCGAGCATCCGCTGGCGTCGGCCATCCTCAAGGCGGCCGGCACCCGGGGGATCGCGATTCCACCGGCGACAGACTTCGCGACGACCACCGGACGAGGCGTGAGCGCGCGCGTCGAAGGACGCCGCGTGGATCTCGGGACGCTGGAGCTGCTCGAGTCGCGTCAGGTCGATCCGGGCGCGCTCGCCGCGCGCGCCGACGCGCTGCGGCAGGACGGCCAGACCGTCCTCTTCGTGGCGATCGACGATCGCATCGCGGGCGTGATCGCCGTGGCGGATCCGATCCGGCCGTCGACCGCCGAGGCCGTGCGGCTGCTGAAAGAAGACGGCCTGCGCTTGGTGATGCTGACGGGCGACAGCCGGATCACCGCCGCCGCGATCGCCTCGCGCCTCGGCATCGACGATGTGCGCGCCGAGGTGCTGCCGGCCGGCAAGCGCGCCGTCGTCGAGGAGCTGCAGCGCGCGGGGCATCTCGTGGCGATGGCGGGTGACGGCATCAACGACGCGCCGGCGCTCGCGCAGGCGACGGTCGGCATCGCGATGGGGACCGGCACCGATGTCGCGATCGAGAGTGCCGGCATCACGCTCGTCAAAGGCGATCTCCGCGCGATCGTCCGCGCGCGTCGGCTCAGCCGCGCGACGCTGCGGAACATCCGCCAGAACCTGTTTCTGGCGTTCGTCTACAACACGGTCGGCGTCCCGATTGCCGCCGGTGCACTGTACCCGTTCGTCGGCCTCCTCATCAGCCCGATCTGGGCGAGCGCCGCGATGACCTTGAGCTCACTCTCGGTCATCGCCAACGCCTTGCGGCTCCATCGGCTTCGCTTGTAGCAGGCGAAAGACAATCCTTTACAAGGAGGCGTGCCGCAGCCGCCGCGCGGCATCGTATACTCTGCGGAACCGTTTTACCGCCTGATTCATTCTGGTTATGTTTCGAAACGTTCCGATGTGTTCCGGCCGAGTTGTCGCCATGGCAGCCGTCGTCTCGCTGACACTCGCGGGCTGCTCCAAGACAGAGACTGCGCAGGCGCGCGGGCGCGAGGATGCCGCGAAACCGGTCAAGACCGAGACCGTCCGGGAGGACAGCGTCCGTCGTTCCGTCGAAGTCGTCGCCACGCTGGCGGCGCAGGACGAGGCCGTCATTTCAGCGGAAGCCGACGGCGTCGTCCGCGGGGTGCTCGCGGATCTCGGGGACCGCGTCCACGCCGGACAGGTGCTCGTCGAGCTCGACCGCGAGAAGCCCCAGTACAACTTCGATCTGCAGAAGGCGACGCTCGACAGCACGCTGGCGAAATACGGCGCCAGCGCGCCGGATCGGCTGCCGGCGATCGAGCACACGCCCGACGTGGAGAACGCGGCGGCGCAGCTTGCGCAGGCCCAGCAGTCCTACGTCCGCGCCGACGAGCTCAACAAACGGCAGCTCGTGCCGAAGCAGACGCTCGACGACGCCGAGGCGATGCTGCACTCCAAGCAGGCGGGCTACGACTCCGCGCTGCAGAACGCGAAGAATCTCCGCGCCGCGATCGACGCCTCCCAGGCCAACATGCGGCTGGCGGATCGCCAGCTGCGCGACACGTACATCCGCGCACCGTTCGACGGGTACGTGCAGCAGCGCTTCGTCAACCTCGGTCAGTACGTGAAGGGGACGACGGCGACGCCGGCGGCGGTGATGAGCATCGTCCGCGTCGATCCGCTGAAAGTCATCGCCGAGATTCCGGAAAAGATGGCGCCGTGGATCACGGTCGGCGCGCAGGTCGCTCTGCACGTCGATGCGTATCCCGACAAAACATTTCTCGGCAAGGTCTCGCGCATCAGCCCCGCCGTGAGTCCGGCGACGCGCGCGTTTCCGTTCGAGGCGCTGGTCCCGAACCGCGACGGCCTTCTCAAGCCTGGCACCTTCGCTCGCGTGCACATCGAGAGCGGCAAGATCGATCAGGTGATGACGCTGCCGTACGCCGCCATCCAGTATCGATACGGCGTCAACCGCGTGTTCGTCGTCGAAGGCGACCGGCTGGCGGTTCGTGAGCTGAAGATCGGCGACCGGCTGGGCGATCGCACCGAAGCTGTGAGCGGCGTGAAGGCCGGAGAGTCCGTCGCGATGACCGACGTGGACAAGCTGGCCGACGGCATGAAGGTGGCCGTCAGCGGTCGAGTGAAGTAGCGCGCCGCGCGCGGGATAGAACGCCATGCTTTCTGAACTCTGCGTCCGCCGCCCGGTCTTCGCGACCATGCTCGTCATGTCGCTGGTCGTGTTGGGGATCTTCTCCTTCCGCGACCTGGGCATCGATTTGTTCCCGAAGGCCGATCCCGCCACCGTGAGCGTCAACCTCCAGCTGCCCGGCGCCAGCCCTGACGAAATGGTCACGTCGGTCATCGAACCGATGGAAGAGGCGCTGAGCAGCATTTCCGGCATCGACGAGATGTCGTCGGGCGGCATCGTCGAAGGGCACGGAACGGTCACCGTCAAGTTCGTGCTCGAGCGCGACATCAACGACGCCGCCAACGACGTTCGCGAGAAGGTGTCGAGCGCGATGCGATACGTGCCGCCACAGATTCTGCCGCCGATCATCACGAAAGTCGATCCGGATTCCGATCCGGTGATGTCGATCGTGCTCTCGTCGGACTCGATGAGTTTGCGGACGTTGACCGAAATCGGCGACAAGCAGGTGAAGCGCGCGATTGAGACGGTCAGCGGAGTAGGGGCAGTGGCTCTGGGCGGCGGCCGCGCGCGCGAGGTGCACATCGTCGTCGACGTCGAAAAGCTGAATGCGTACGGCCTGTCGATGAGCCAGGTGCGCGATGCCGTCGTCAACGCAAACATCGAGATTCCCGGAGGGACCATTGAACAGGGCAAGGGCGAACTGCTGCTTCGCACCCTCGGGCGCATCGATGCGACCGATCAGTTCACGAACATCGTCGTCGCGACGAAGAATGGCACGCCGATCCGCATTGCTGACGTGGGGTACGCGGAAGACAGCTTCGGGCGGCCGACACAGGCGGTGTGGCTCGGCAACTCTCAGGCGGTCATCCTCGACGTCCAACGGGCGATGGGCGAAAACACGATTTCGGTGATCGCCGGCGTCAAGGGGCGACTCGCCTCGATTCAGAAGGCGTTGCCCAAAGGCGTGACGCTGACTGTGACGCGCGATGATTCCAAATTCATTTACGCCTCGGTCGCCGCCTTGGAGGAACACCTGATCTGGGGCAGCCTCCTCGCCGCGCTCGTCGTGATGTTCTTCATCCGGAACGTCCGCGCCGTGATCATCTCGGCGCTGGCCATTCCCGCATCGATCCTCTCGACGTTCACGCTCATGCGAGCCATGGATTTCACGCTCAACAACATGACGCTGCTCGGCCTCACGCTCGCCGTCGGCATCGTCATCGACGACGCAATCGTCGTGCTCGAGAACATTTTCCGGTATATCGAAGAAAAGAATTGTACGCCGTTCGAGGCGGCCATCCAGGGGACGCGCGAGGTGACGCTCGCCGTCATGGCGACGACCCTGTCGCTGGTCGTGATCTTCCTGCCGGTGGCGTTCATGACCGGCTACGCGCGCCGGTTCATCAACCCGTTTGGGTGGACCATGGCATTCTCGATCATGGTCTCGATGCTCGTCAGCTTCACGCTGACGCCGATGCTCAGCTCGCGCTTTCTGAAGCTCTCCGACGCCACAGCCGATCACAAGACGAAGGAGCGAGGCTTTTTCCGCTGGCTTGACCACTGGTACACCGGCTGGGTCGTGTGGTCGCTCGATCACGCCAACGTCATCATCGGTGTCTCCGTGGTCGTGTTCCTGACGATCTTCCCGCTCAACCGGGTGGTCGGCCGGACGTTCGTCCCCAACGAAGACATGGGTGAATGGACGGTGCATATCGACACGCCCGAAGGCACGTCGCTCGAAGGGTCGAGCGAGGTGGCCAAGTCGCTCGTCAAGGAACTGAGCGGCATTCCCGGTGTCGCTCAGATCGAGCCAGCCATTACCGGACGCCCGACCCACATCCACCTCTTGTGCTACGCCGTGCCGTTCGAGGACCGGAGCGTCACGCAGGACGAGATGGTGGCCGAGATGCGTCGCCGATTGAAGGATCATCCCGGCTACAGGCCGACCATCACGATTCGCCAACCCCTCGGTGGCGGCGAGAATGGGTCATACGCGATCACGGCGAACCTGCTCGGCCCGGACATGGAACGCCTCGCCGGCTACTCGATGCAGATGCTCGCGAAGGCGCAGAAGCTGAAGAGCCTGATCGATGTGAAGGTCAACCTGAGCGTATCGAATCCCGAAATCCACGTCGCGGTCGATCGCAAGCGTGCCGCCGACTTGGGCGTCCAAATGGGAACGATTGGCAGTACGCTGCGGCTCGCGGTGGCGGGCGACGATGAGATCTCGAACTACCGGGAAGGTTCCGAACAGTATCCGGTCAAGATTCGGGTGCTTGACAGCCAGCGGCGCAACATCGACGCGATCGGCAGACTCACCGTTCCGTCGGCGTCAGGTGCACCGGTCCGCATCGACAATATCGCTCGTCTGGAATCGGGCTTTGGTCCGACCACGCTGACGCGATTCAACCGGCAGTTCTCGGTCTCCATGCAGTCCGACATCGCGCCAGGGCACGCGCTCGACGAAGGCAGCAATGACGTCCGCCGGATGATGGCGAGTCTCGATCTGCCGCCCGACATGTCATACCGGCTGACGGGCCAGACCAAGGTGCTCGACGAGACAACCGTCAATCTCATCATGGCGATCGGCCTGGCGATGATCTTCGTCTACATGGTCCTCGCCGCGCAGTTCGAGAGCTTCGTTCAGCCGATCGTCATCATGCTCGTGCTGCCGCTGTCGGTGCCCTTCGCGCTGTTCACGCTGTGGATGACGGGCCGTTTGCTGTCGCTGTGGAGCGCGCTCGGCGTGCTGCTGCTCCTCGGGATCGTCAAGAAGAACTCCATTCTGCAAGTCGATTACGCGAACGTGCTTCGCGCCAAGGGCATGCCGCTGCGCGAGGCGATCGTCGAATCCTGCCGCACGCGTCTGCGGCCGATTCTGATGACCACTTCGGCGATTATCGCAGGCTTGATTCCAACCGCGCTCGGCCTGGGCATCGGCGGGCACGGCCGCGCGGCGATTGCCGTCACGGTCATCGGCGGCCAGTCACTCTGTCTTTTCCTGACGCTGCTGCTCGTGCCGGTCGCCTACGTCAAGTTCGATGCGCTCGAGCAGTCGCTCGGCGGCGGCCGGTTGAAGATCTGGGCCGGCAAGTTCTCGGCGGCGACCATCGGACGCTTTCGACCCGCTCCCGCCGAATAGACGGTCCGCCTAAAGGCGGACACTACTTCTGATATCCTCAGCGCGCCATGTACAAGCCATCGCTTCTCATCGCCGGCTGCGCGGCGATCGGCGTGCTCGTCCACGCCCAGTCGACCGCCGATCGGGACGTGCTCGCGAAGATGCGCGCCGAAGGGACCGAGCGCTCGCAGGTCGGCCCAGTGTTCGACATGTTCACCGTCGACATCGGCCCGCGCCTGACCGGGTCGCCCGCGCACAAACGCGCCGCCGATTTCGCGCGGGATCGATTGGCGGCGGACGGCCTGACCAACGCGCGCCTCGAGCCGTGGCCGTTCGCGCGGAGCTGGACGCTCGAGAAGCTCACGCTCGAGATGGTCGAGCCGCGTTACCTGCCGCTCATTGGCTACGCCGAGGGCTGGTCGCCGTCGACCGCCGGCGAGATCGTCGCCGCGCCGGTATGGCTCGCCGGCAAGACCGCGGACGAGGTCGAGGCGATGCGCGATTCTCTGAAAGGCGCGATCGTGATGTCGCAGCCGATCCTGACCAACTTCGTGCGCCGGGATCGCGCGGATCCGAGCGCGCCCGACTACCAATCGCCGCCGCCGCCGGCTGGGCGGAGCGGAGGGCGGGGCGGCAATCCGGATACGCAGCGCATCGCACGCGTCACGCGCGAGGCCGGCATCGGCGTGCTGCTGCGGCCGAGCATCGGCGAGCACGGCACCGTGTTTGTGACCGGCCGCGACAACGGGCCGGGCGCCGCCCCGTCGGTCGTCCTGAGCGCGGAGCACTACAACATGATCGCCCGCATGCTCGAACGGCACGTGCCGGTGGAGCTGCGCGTCAACGTGCAGGGAAAGTTCTACGAGGGCGACGGCCATGCCTACAACGTCCTGGCCGAACTGCCCGGCACCGATCCGGCGCTCAAGGATGAAGTCGTGATGATCGGAGGGCACCTCGACTCATGGCATACCAGCGTCGGCGCCACCGACAACGCGGACGGCGCGACGACCGTGATCGAAGCAATGCGGATTCTCAAAGCGATCGGCGCCAGGCCACGGCGGACGATTCGGGTCGCGCTGTGGGGCGGGGAAGAGGAAGGACTGCTCGGGTCGAAGGCGTGGGTCGACCAGCATCTCGCCGGCGACGCTCACGCCGCCGAGCGCGACACGTTCGACGTCTACTTCAACATCGATCCCGGCTACGGCCCGATCTACGGGTGGTTTCTCGAGCGCAGCGAAGCGGTCCGTCCAATCTTCGACGCGTGGCTCGATCCGCTGAAGGCGATCGGCGCCCGCCGCAACGTGATCGACGGCATCGGCGCCACCGATCATCTCAGCTTCATTGCCGCAGGCGTGCCCGGCTTCAATCCGATTCAGAGCTACGAAGGCTATGATGTCCGCATGCATCACACGAACGTCGACACGGCCGAGCGGCTCAAGCAGGACGACATCAAGCAGTCGGCGATCGTGATGGCGTGGTTCGCATATAACGCCGCGATGGCGGATCAAAAGATCCCGAGGGCTGGAGGGGCTGGAAGCCCAGGACAGGCAGGACGGGCAGGACGGTAATGCCGCACTGGGCCGATCGTCGCCGAACCAAGATGCGGAGCGTCAGCGACGGCTGCGAGCGGGGACAGCCTTGAGCCAGAACGCGTGGGGGTGGTCCCCCACGCGCGTGAAGAAAGCGCCCCGCGAGAGATAAGAAAATGATGACCAGAACATTCAAAGCCAGCGTGTGGTGCGCGTCGATCGTTGCGGTCGCGATGGTCTGCCGCCCGACTGCGCAGGAAAAGGAAGATCGCACCCTGCTCTCGACCGCGCAGATGATGGCGATCATCAACGAGGCGTCGGGCGAGCGCGCGATGCACCACGTCGAGGAGCTCGTGCCGTATCAGCGCGTGCGGCCCGCGTCGGAGTATCAGGGACACTTCCGCGAAAGCGATGTGATGGCGGGCTTCGCGAAGGACTACGGCTTCAGCAACGTGGCGATCGAGACGTTCCCGAGCGGTCAATCATGGCAGCCGAGCGTCGGCGAGCTGTGGATGACGACCCCGGTCAGCCGCAAGCTGTACGACATCCACGACGTCGCGCTCGCGCTCGGCGAAGGCACGCCGGCCGGCGACGTGACGGGCGAGCTCGTGGACGTCGGCGCGGGCCGCGCGCAGGATCTCGAAGGCCGGGACCTCGCGGGCAAGGTGCTCCTCAGCTCGAGCGGCGGCGGCGCCTTCACCGCGGCGGCGACGCGCGGCGCGATCGGCATCATCAGCTACAGCTCGCTGCGTGTGAACGACTATCCGGACGAGATTCCGGAAACCCGCTTCCAGGCTCCGGCCGGCGCGACGTCGCCGACTTTCGGCTGGGCGGTGTCGCCCAAAGTGGGGCGCGGGCTCGCGCTGATGTTGTCGCGCGGGCAGAAGATCACGATTCGATCCATCGTCAAGTCTGAGATGCTGCCCGGCAAGCTGGAAGTCGTCCACGCGGAAATCCCCGGCGACGGCAGTACGACGCAGGAGGTGGCGATCGGCGGACATTTGTACGAGGCGTACATCAAGCAGGGCGCCAACGACGACAACTCCGGCTGCGCGCTGACGCTCGAGATCGGGCGCGCGTACCTGAAGCTCGTGAAAGAAGGGAAGCTCCCGAAGCCGCGCCGCACGATCAACTTTCAGTGGGTGCCCGAGATCAGCGGCACCAACGCGTGGCTCGCCGCGCACCCCGACAAGCAGAAGAACATCATCGGCGACCTGAACTTCGACATGGAAGGCATCCGGCTGACGGCGAGCCGGAGCTACTGGATCATGCAGCGCACGCCGGACACCTTCCCGTCCTACATCAACGACATCGGCCAGAGCATGATGGAGTACGTGTCGGAGCTCGCGCGCGAGCGCGTCCGCTACCGCGCGAACGGCTACGCGCCCAGCGTCGACATCACGTCGCCCAACGGCAGCAACGACGCCTTCTACATCAAGATCGACAAGCACTACGGCGCCAGCGATCACGTGACGTACATGCAGCACGGCATCCCGGCCGTGATGTTCATCACCTGGCCCGACATGTGGTACCACTCGTCGGGCGACACGCCCGACAAGGAAGACGCCACGCAGTACAGGCGCGCGGCGGTTGTCGGCGTCGGCTCGCTGACGGTCATGGCCACCGCTGAGGACGCCGACGGCGCGCGGGTGGCGGCGGAGAACCTCGGCCGCGGCACTGAGCGCATGGGCGATTCAGAGCGCAAAGGCGTCGCGTATCTCGCGGACGCCGCGGATGGCGCGTCGCTCGCGGCGGCCTACAAGGAAGCCAAGGTTGCTCTCCAGCACCAGGCCATCGTCGAGAAGGGCGTCGTCAAATCGTCCGCGGTGCTGTTCGCGCATCCCGACGAGGCGGTGAAGACGCTTGCGCCCCTTGACGCGTTGATCGACAAGCGCGCGGCGGCGCTTTCCGAGGAAGCGAGAGCGGTGTACGGCCTGAAGGCCGCGCAGTTCAAAGTGCCGGCGACCGAGCCGGCCATGACGCCCGAAGAGAAAGACGCATCGAACCTCATCGTCGAGTGCGTGAACGGCAGCAGTTTCTCCGGCTGCAACCAGGCGCCGGGCGGCGGCCGCGGTGGGCCGGGCGGCGGGCGTGGCCAGGGTGGACCGGCGCTCCCGCAGCATATGACGGCGGAGTTCACGATTCTGCTCGGGCAACACAAGACGGCGCTCGAGATTCGCGATTTCTTGTCTGGGGAGTTCGAGCCGGTGCCGCTCGCCGACGTGATGGCGGTCTTGCGCGCACGCGAGCAGGCGGGAGCGATCAAGCTCACGCCGAAGCCGGCGCCGTCAGCGCCGGTGAAGAAGAGGTAGAGACGCGGGATCGCCGCCGGCGAGGCCCTGCGCGATGATGAGCTCCCGCGCTTCGCCGCGAATGGCCGGCAGGCGCAGCCGGAAGGCGATCGCGGCGCCGATGCAGATGGCACCGCCGACGGCGACCGTGCGCGGTGCGCCGGCGCGCTCGGCCATCCACCCCGCGAAGAGCGCCCCGAACGGCGCCATCCCCATGAACATCATCGAATAGACGGCCATCACACGCCCGCGCAGGTGATCGGGCACCATCGCCTGAATCAGCGTGTTCGACGCCGCCATCTGCACCATCATCGCCGCGCCGACCGGCACGAGCAGCGCCGCCGACAGCCAGAAGCTGTGCGACCAGGCGAAGAGCAAGAGCGCCACGCCGAACGCGAACGTCGAGACGGCGACCCACGTGCCGAGCCCCTTGACCCCGCGGCGCAACGCCAGGCTCAACGCGCCGCCGAGCGCGCCGACGCCGGACGCGCCCGTCAGTAACCCGAGCCCCGCGGCGCCGCCGTGAAGAATCTGGTCGGCGAACACCGGCATGAGGACCGCGTAGGGCATCGCCGTCAGACTGACGACGCCGAGCAGCAGCAGGAGCGTGAGCACCGGCGCGGTGCGGCCCACGAAGCGAAAGCCGTCGACGACGTCACCGGCCGCCGATCGGCCCGAACGCACCGCGCGGCGCACGTGCTCGAGCCGCATCAGCAGGAGGCCGATGATCACCGCGACATAGCTGACGCCGTTCAGGAAGAAGCACCACCCCTCGCCGACCCACGCGACGACGCCGCCGGCGATCGCCGGACCGACCACGCGCGCGCCGTTGAACATCGAGGAATTGAGCGCGATGGCGTTCATCAGGTCCTCGCGGCCGACCATGTCCACCATGAACGCCTGCCGAGCCGGAATATCAAAGGCATTGACGACGCCCAGGAGCGCCGCAAGGACGAAGAGGTGCCACACCCGGATCGCGCCGGAGAGCGTCAGCGTAGCGAGGATGAAGGCGAGCACCATCGACAGCGTCTGCGTCCAGACGATGATGCGGTGGCGGTTGACGCGGTCGGCCACGGCGCCGCCGATCGCCGCGAGCACGAAGACCGGAATCTGGCCGGCGAAGGAGACGAGGCCGAGCAGGCCGGCGGACCGGGTCAGCCGGTACACCAGCCACGACTGGGCGATCTGCTGCATCCAGGTGCCGGTGAGCGAGATGAGCTGTCCGCCGAAGAAGAGCTGGTAGTTGCGGTGACGGAATGATCGAAGAAAGTGCGCCACGGTAAAACGGCGGAGGTCGGGGTTGCGGCTAGTTCATGGAGCACGAGCCGGGCCCGCGCGGGTCGCCGCACGAGCCACACGGCCCGAACGACTCGCCCGTCGCGCTGGACCTGCCGTTGGCGCCGACGGCGAAGGCCGATAGCCGCTTCTGCAGATCGGCGCCCTTGCACGAGGGGCACGCCGGCGCCTGGCCTTCTCGCGTCAGGAATTCGAACTGCTTCCCGCATCCACGGCATTCGTATTCAAAAAGAGGCATGGTGAGAACCAGTGTAATTCAGAATTAGGAAGTTAGAATTGGGAATTCACGTGTCTGTCCTCGCCGCCGTCATGCCTGCGCCCCACGTGCCGGTCGAGCTGCGCGAGTTCCCGGAGCCGGCGCTCGTGCCGGGCTCGGCGCTGCTGCGCACGCTCTATTCTGAAGTGTGCGGCACCGACGTCCACCTGTGGCACGGCCGACTGGCCGGCGTGCCGTATCCGATCATTCCGGGGCATGTCTCGATTGGGATCGCCGACAAAGTCCGAGGCGATCTCATCGCCGTCGACGGAACGCCGGTGCGCGAAGGGGACCGGCTGGTGTTCTTCGACGTGCACCGCACGTGCGGCCACTGCCGCGCCTGCACCGTGACGCGCACACCGACCCGCTGCGAGCATCGCCGCGTCTACGGCATCTCGGACCCGGCGAGCGAAGGGCTGTTCGGTGGATGGTCTCAGGCGATCTACATCGAACCCGGCGTCTCCGTCGCGCGGCTGCCGGACGTCGTGCCCTCGGAAACCTACATCGGCGGCGGCTGCGGACTCATCACCGCGGTGCACATCATCGATCGCGCGGCGCTCTCGCTCGGCGACACGGTGCTCGTGCAGGGCACCGGCGCGGTCGGGTTGAGCGCGATCGCCCTGGCACGGCTGGCGGGCGCGGCGCGCGTGATCGCGATTGGCGCGCCGGCCGATCGGCTCGAGCTCGCGCGCGCGATGGGCGCCGACGTGACGATCGACGTCGCGGCCACCAATCCCGCGCAGCGTCGCGAACTGATCCGCGATCTTACCAGCGGCCTCGGCGTGGATGTCGCCATCGAGGCGGCCGGGTCGGCGCGCGCCGTCGAGGAGGCGCTCGATCTGATTCGTGACGGCGGACGCTACGTGATCGCCGGGCACTACACCGACGCCGGCCCGAGCGCAATCAACGTGCACCAGCAGATCAACCGCAAGCACCTCGAGATTCGCGGCTGCTGGGGGAGCGAGGTCGGCCACTTCGTTCGAGCGCTGGGCATCCTCGAGCGCCATCACGCCAACATTCCCTGGCGCGCCATCGGCGCGCGCACCTACGGTCTTGCCGAGGTGAACCAGGCGCTCGCCGACGCTGAGGCCATGCGGCTGCCCAAGGCGCTGGTCAAACCGAACTGACGTGCCGAAAAACCGGCGGTCTGGCGATCCGTCGTGCTGTTGTGTGCCGTAAAACGCGTGGCACCGGCCTTGCCCGTCCCTGATACGACTCAGGAGAGGGAGGTCGGCATGCTGTTGCCACATACGTTACGCGCGGCGCTGGTGTTCATGATGTTCACGGGTGTCGCGGCGGCGCAAAACGCGAAGCCGTCGGACGACTATGTGTGGGCGGCTGCCTGCAAGGACTGCCACAAGGCCGAGTACGCCGCCTGGGAGAAGACCAAGCACGCCAACGCGATCGGCCGGCTGTCGGAGTCGGAGCGCGAACCGGGCAAGTGCGTCCGCTGCCACGTGACCGGCGCGACCGAGCTGGCCGAGAAAAACGTCAATGCGGGCATCCAGTGTGAAGGCTGTCACGGCGCCGGGAAGGCTCACATCGCCGCGGCCGCGTCGGGCGCCGCCAAGCCGGGCGCGATCACGCGCAAGCCCGCGGAAGAGGTGTGCACGTCGTGCCACAACGAGACGTCGCCGCACTTCAAGTTCTTCTCGTACGCAGGGCTCGCGCCGCTCGTCCACCCTGTGAAATAGGACCGCCCGTTTTCTCCCGGTTGGTGTCTAATCGCTCCCAGGGGGAGCCATGCGCCAGTGGTGGATGTCGCCAGCCGCGAGCATCATGTTGTTCGCGGCGTTCGGCTGCGCGTCCGCCCCCGCCAGGGCGCCCGTCGCGCACACGCCTGACCTGCGGTCCCGGCTTGCGGCCGCCGACGCCCTCCTTCGCGTCGGCTGCTTCGACTGCCTGACCGACGCCTTCCGCGAGTACGACGCCGTTCGCACCACCGCCCGCGCCGACGCCGCGACCGTCGACGCCGCCACCGCGGGAGCGGTCCGTTCCGCGCTGCTGCTCGATCTTCGCGAGCGCGAGCTCGGGATGTCCGACGACGGGTATCTCGCGCGCGCGCGGACGCTGCTCGCCGATCACGACGCCCTCCTCACGCAGCTTTCGCCCTCGCTCGACATGATCGGTGCGATGGCCTGGCGCGGCGTCGTCGACGATGCGCAGCTTGCGGCGATGATGCGACTGGCCAGCAACCGCGACGCGTGGCACGCACTCTTTCGCGCGCACGCCGGCGAGAGCGAGTTCTCGGCCTACTTGTGGCTGACCGTCGCGTGCGCGACGGGCGAGTCCGCGCGGTTGATGCAGACTGCCCCGGACGACCTTACGGCGCCGTTCGCGGCGTTCCGCGACGCGCCCCTCGTCGCCTACAAGATGGCGACCTGTGTCGGGCCGCGACCACCGGGCCGGGCTCCCGCGGCGATGGACGCCGACGCGATCGTCGACGTTGCGCGGCGCGAGCCGCGATTCGTCGAAGTCGGCTATCTGGCGGGCGTGCGCTCGATCACGCTGGGCCATCTTGAGGACGCCGACGCCGATCTCCGTCGCATCTACGCGTGGCATCCGAGGTGGCCGGCCGTGACGCTCGCCCTCGCGAGCGTCGCGCTCACCGCCGAAGACTTCGACGGCGCGCTCGACTTCTATCAGAAGACGCTGGAGCTGTCGCCGGCGTATCACGATGCGCTGTTCGGCCGTCTGCGCGCGCTCAGTTATCTCACCCGCTACGAGGACGCGATTCAGGCCGCCGACGCGATGCTGCAGGGGCCCTGGTATCGCGGCGAAGCGCTCTACTGGCGGGCCTGGAACGACATGCAGCTCGATCGCAACGATCAGGCGTGGACCGACATCCAGAGCGCCTCGAAACTGCTGATAACGGCCGACGTCGCCAAGCTCGCCGGCATCATCGCCTACCGGCGCCACGAGCTGGACGTCTCGCGCGCGAAATTCGAAGAAGGCCGGAAGATGAACGGCGACGACTGCGAGACCGGTTTCTATCTCGGTCTCGTCAACGCGGAGCTGAAGCTCTGGCAGCCCACTGTCGACGTCTTCGTCACCGCGGCGAGCTGCCTGGAACGCTCGCGCCAGCAGATCACGCAGGAGATCGCGACGATCCAGGCGTCGAACACACCGCCGGAACGGAAGGCGCAGAAGATCGCCAGGCGCGAACGGCAGCTCGTCATCGAAACGCGGAGGCTCGCGACGTCGTGGTTCAATACCGCCGTCGGGTACTTCAATCTGTCGCAGAACACGCAAGCACGGCAGTACGCGGAGAAGGTGAGCGACGATGAGCAATTCGGCGAGCGCGCGCGTGAACTACTGAGCAGGCTCGTGAAGTAGCTGTATACTGAGAGGATGCCTTCGTCCCTGGAAGAGTCACCTGTGCCTGCCGCTCGGCCCGACATCGCGAATCCGCTCCGGCGCAACGTCGCCATCATCGCGCACGTCGATCACGGCAAGACGACGCTGGTCGATGCGCTGCTGCGCCAGAGCGGCGTCTTCCGCGCGAACGAGCGCGTCGCCGAGCGGGCGATGGACAGCAACGAGCTGGAGCGCGAGCGCGGCATCACGATCATGGCCAAGAACACGGCCGTGCACTACCACGACATGCTGATCAACATCGTCGACACGCCGGGCCACGCCGATTTCGGCGGCGAGGTCGAGCGCACCTTGTCGATGGTGGATGGCGTGATGCTGCTCGTCGACGCGTCCGAGGGACCGCTGCCGCAGACCCGATTCGTCCTGCGGAAGGCCCTCGAGCGCCGCTTGACGCCCATCGTCGTCATCAACAAGATCGACCGGCCTGACGCCCGCACGCCGGAAGTCCTCAACGAGATCTACGACCTGTTCATCGATCTCGATGCCAACGAGGATCAGCTCGATTTTCCGGTGCTGTACACCAACGCGCGCACCGGCACGGCGACGCTGGACCCCGAAGTGGCGGGGGAGGACCTCCGGCCTCTGTTCGATGCGGTGGTCAAGCACGTGCCGCCGCCGCGCGGCAATCCGGACGCGCCGCTGCAGCTCCTGGTCGCCAACCTGGATTCGAGCGACTACCTCGGACGCATCGCGATCGGCCGGATCTTCAATGGCCGCGTGAAGATCGGCGACGCCGTTGCGGTGGTGAAGCTCGATACCGCCGTTCAGCACACGAAGGTCACCAAGCTCCTGGCCTTCGACGGCCTGAAGCGCGTGGACATTCTGGAGGCGTCCGCCGGCGACATCGTCTGCCTCGCGGGGATCGAGGACATCACGATCGGTGAGACCATCACCGACATGGAGCACCAGATCGCGATTCCGCCGACCGCGATCGACGAGCCCACCGTGTCGATGATTTTCGGCGTCAACACGTCGCCGGTGGCGGGCCGGGACGGCCAGTTCGTCACGTCGCGCCAGTTGAAAGACCGGCTCGAGCGCGAGCTGCTGGGGAACGTGTCGATCCGCGTCGAGCCGACCGACACGCCGGAGCAGATGAAGGTGGTCGGCCGCGGCGAGCTGCAGCTGTCGATTCTCATCGAAATGATGCGGCGCGAGGGGTTCGAGCTGCAGGTCTCGCGGCCCGACATCGTGACCAAGAATCTAAAGGGCGTCATCGTCGAACCGGTTGAGGAGCTGGTCATCGACGTGCCCGAAGATCACCAGGGCATTGTCATCGCGCAGGTCGGCGAGCGCAAGGGCGTGATGACGAAGATGGTCAACAATGGCAGCGGGCGCGTGCGGCTGGAGTTCCGCATTCCCGCGCGCGGCCTCATCGGCTTCCGTTCGCAGTTCATGACCGACACGAAGGGCACCGGCATCATGAACCACATCTTCTCGAGCTGGGAGCCGTGGCACGGCGCCATTCCGTCGCGGGTGAACGGCGCGCTGGTGGCCGACCGTTCGGGCGTGGCCACGTCCTACGCGATCTTCAACCTGCAGGAGCGCGGCGAAATCTTCATCGACCCCGTCACCAACGTCTACGAGGGCATGATCATCGGCGAGAATTCACGGCCGGCCGACATGGACGTCAACGTGACCAAGGAAAAGAAGCAGACCAACATGCGCGCCTCGTCCGCCGACGAAGCGATCCGCCTCATCCCGCCGCGCCGCCTCGGCCTCGAGCAGGCGATCGAGTTCATCAACGACGATGAGCTGGTGGAGGTGACGCCGACGAGTATCCGGCTGCGCAAGAGAATCCTCTCCGCGAACATGAGGCCGAAGAAGACGGAATAGGGCTGGCCCCTCGGAGTATTATCGTCCTCGTGTTGAGTCGCAAAACCACCGGATCGGTCGTCTGTCCTTCGTGCGGATCGCTCGTCGGCGTCCGCGACGACAAGTGCTATTCCTGCGGCCGCGCGAACCCGGGGCTCTGGGGATTCGCGCCGATGCTGCGGCAGTTCGGCGCCGATCTCGGCTTCGTGCCGATCGTGATCGGCACCTCCTCGACGATCTATGTGCTGACGCTGCTGGCGTCGGGATCCGAGGTCTCCGTTTTCAGCGGCGGCATGAACATTCTCGTGCCGAGCTCGAGAGCGTTGCTCGTCTTCGGCATGAGCGGCGCCATTCCGGTATTTCTGCAGGGCCGCTGGTGGACGCTGCTGAGCGCGTCATGGATACACGGCAGTCTCCTGCACATCCTGTTCAACATGATGTGGGTGCGGCAACTTGGCCCGGCCACCGCCGACGTCGTGGGGCCGGCGCGCACGGTGATCATCTACACGATAGCCGGTGTGAGCGGTTTCTTTCTGAGCTCGCTCGCAGGTTTCCTGCTCGCCGGCCTGCCGATTCCGATTCTCCACGGCGCGTATTACACGATGGGGGCGTCGGCTTCGATCTTCGGGCTGCTCGGGGCGCTCGTCCATTACGGCCGGAAGAGCGGGAGCCACCTGATTCACGGTGAAGCGATGCGCTACGCCGTCATCCTGTTCGTGTTCGGTTTGATCATGCCCGGCGTCGACAACTACGCCCACGCCGGAGGCTTCCTCGGCGGGTACGCCGCGTCCGCGTTCATGAATCCATTGACGCGCGAGCGCGGCGACCACGTGATTGGTGCCGTTGTCTGCCTCGCCGCCACGCTGCTCGCGATCGTGGCGTCCCTCCTCGTCGGCTTCAGGGGCTGATCTGATTCGGTTCGCCGGCGAAGTTACCGCGTCTTCTTGAGCTCCAGCTCTTCGTCGATCACGCGCTTGAATTCCTCGAACGGCTGCGCTCCCGTGATGGAGCGGCCGTTGATGAAGAAGGCCGGCGTGCCCGAGACGCCAAGTTCGTCCCCCGCCTGAATATCGGCGTCGATGGTGGTCTTGTATTTGTGCCCGTCGAAGCAGGCGTTGAATTTCGCGCTGTCCAGACCCAGTTGGGAGGCGCTCTGTTTCAAGTCGGCGTCGCTCAGCTGGGCCGGGTTCGCGAACAGCCGATCGTGATATTGCCAGAACTTGCCCTGCTCGTTGGCGCATTGCGCCGCTTCGGCGGCCGGACGCGCGTTGGGGTGGTTCGGGAGCGGATAGTTCCGGTACACAAAATGGATTTTGTCGCCGTAGGCGCCGAGCACCTGGTCGACGACCGGGTTCGCGCGCAGGCAATACGGACACTGAAAGTCTGAGAACTCGATCATCTCGATCGGCGCGCTCGCCAATCCTTTCGCCGGGCTGTCGCCCGCCTTCACGGCCTGACGCGGCGGCTCGAGCATCACCTTCACCGGCGTCTTCGCCTTGAGCCGGTCGAGATATGCCTGCCGCGCGGCCTGCGTGCGTTCCTGCACCAGAAACGCGCGAATGGGGGCGCGCACCTGATCGAGCGTCGCGCCCTGCACGCGCTGCTGGTTCGCCTGATACCAGGCGGCGACCTCCTCGTCTGTCGGCGGCGCGATCTTGCTCGAGACTTCCTGGTCGACGAGCGCGACCTTGTCCAGCTTACGCGCCTTGGCTTCCTGCTCGACGAGCAGATTGCCGACGAGGCTGTCGAGCGCCATGCGCCGCGCCTCGAACATCGCCTGTGACAGCTTCAGGTTGCCGAAGCTCGACGCCGGCTGTTGCAGCGCCAGGTCGTCGACCTGCGCCAACGTGATCGGCGTGGTGCCGACGGTAGCGACGACATCGGTGGCCGTCTGCTTCTTCGGCTGTTGCGCGGCCGTGGAGCAGGAGGCAAACAGCGCGGCGAACACGAGTACACGAGCAATACGCATTTTTTGATTATCTCTCACTTTTCGCCGATCCCTCATTTTGCGATGTTCGGCTGATTCCTCAACAGCAGGGGATTCACGTATCCGCCCGGCAGCACGCGGCCCGGGTCCTGGCGCACGCTCAGGTACGTCACGTGATCCGCGATCTGGCTCCAGGCGTGCAGCACGCCCGGCGGAATGATGACGATGTCGCCCGGTCCGAGCGTGCGGCTGTACGCGTTCGGCGCGGCGGTGCCCGTGCCGCCGGGGCCGTTCAACAGGTTGTAATTCGGGCTCGGCTTCCTAATCGGCTTTCGTGATGTCGAAGGCGATTTGCGGCGGCGCGGGTGATTGCGAGAAGGTGACCGCCTGCCACGTCGTCGACGCGCAGACGCCGATGATCGCGCCAACGATCAGTTTCTTCATGGCTCTCTCCTGTCGGCAGCGCCGTCTATTTGAGCTCGGTGATGATCGCGCGAGACTTTCCCCGCACGAGTTCCTCGGTGTGGACGCGGTCCCGGGCATTGAACCGAATCAACCCCGGTTGCAGGTCGTTCACGACGCTCTGTCCCTCGGCCGTCGTCGATTTCAGCCCGCCGGTTTCGAGATACACGACGACGACGTCCTTGTCGTGAAAATGCATCGGCGTCGGCACGCCGGTCGTCCACGCGTAGTCCCACACGACGACCTTGTCGTTCTCGAACAGCTTCTTGGAATTGGGTCGCGGGAACGCGTTGGGAAAACCCGACGTGTTGGCCAGGGGCGGCACGGCGTGATCCTTCAGCTCGATGACAATCGAGCCGGCCGGTGCGGCGTGCCCGGCTTCGGCGAACGCCACCCGCGGCGTCAGGCTGATGGACACGAACGGACGGGTTGGCGTCAGCGCCCGGTTGCCGGCCTTGGTCAGATCCCACACGGTCACGCGCTCGTTGTCGATGGCGGGTGTCGATGGTTGAAGCGCGCCGAGGGCGACGATCGCCGACGCGAACAAGACGAATTTCATCGCAGGATGCTAACACGAGGGAGAGCCGCCATGCTTCTCTGCGTGCTCTGCGATCTCCGCGTTGACTGTCGTCGCTTACGGTACGGAGATGAGCTACTAGGTATCCCGCCAGATACGATAGATGCGCCACAGGTAGGTGACGACGATCCCCATGCCGACAAGATAGATGCCGAGCGCAATGCGCAGGCTGCCGTCGGGCGACGCCGCGTTGTAAATGTCCAGCCCCGGATGCGCGCTGCCCGGAAGTGCTGGCAGCAACCTCGGATACAGCCCCGCAGCCGCCGATCCGATCAGCGTGGCCACGACGCCCGCGCTCGCGAGAAACGCTCGCCGATCGTCACGTCCCATCCACAGCCGCAGGGCGGCGACGCAGGCGATCGCGAGAGCCGGCACGATCGACAGCCACGGCGCCGCTAGAAAGTTCCTCGTGAAGTCTGGCCGTACGACGAAGCTCGCGGCCACCGTCGCGGCAATCGCGGCCGTCGTCACGCCCCAGAGTCGGCGTTGATAGCGTCGTGCCCGGTCGCGGAGCTCGCCGTTGGTCTTGAGCGCCAGCCACGACGCCCCGTGTTGCGCGAGCGTCACGACGCCCAGCACGCCGCCGAGGAGCGCGAATGGATTGAGCATCAGCGCGAACGATCCCTGGAAGGCGCCCTGGGCGTCGAGCGGCACGCCGCGAAGCACGTTGGCAAAGGCCACGCCGAAGAGCAGCGCCAGGAGCATCGACGACCCCGAGAACACGACGTCCCACGCGTCATGCCAGAGCGCGTTGTCGATCTGGTGGCGAAACTCGAGGGACAAGCCGCGCAGGATGAGCAGCCAGAGGACGAGCATCAGGGCGAGGTAGAAGCCGCTGAAGCTCGCCGCATAGACCGACGGGAACGCCACGACCATCGCGCCACCGGCCGCAAGCAGCCACACCTCGTTGCCGTTCCACACCGGGCCGATCGTGCGGATCAGGTGCGCACGCTCTTCGCGATTTCGGCCGACGAGCAGATGCAGCGCGCCGACGCCGAGATCGAAGCCGTCGAGGACCGCATAGCCCGCCAGCATGGCCGACAGCACGACGAACCAGATCGTGTGGACCATCAGTAGTGCGCCTCCGTCGTGGCGGCGTTCGGACCCTGGAGCACGATTCGCAGGAAGACCAGCGTGTAGAGCGCGCCGACGAGCAGGTACAGTCCCATGAAGCCGAGCAGCGTGAAGATCGTCATGCCGCCGCTCACGTTGGTGGATGTCGCCGCCGTCGTTCGCAGCAGACCGTACGCGATCCACGGCTGCCGGCCGACCTCCGCGACGACCCAGCCCGCCTCGTTCGCGATGTACGGAAACGGCATCGCGAGCATCAAGGCCCAGAGGAGCGCCTTCGACCTGAAGAGTGTCCCGCGCCAGAGCGCAAGAGCCGACAGGACGAACAGCGCGATGAAGATCGTCCCGAGCCCCACCATGATGTGGTACGCGTAGTACACCAGTTCGACAGGCGGCTGTTCGTCAGGCGGAATGTCATTGAGGCCAGTGACCGGCGCGCTCGCGGTGCCGTACATCAAGTAGCTCAACGCGTCCGGAATCAGGATCGGATCGAGCAGACGCTTCGCGTCGGTGTCCGGCATGCCGATGATCGCCATCGGTGCGCCCCGTTGCGTTTCGAACAGGCCTTCAATCGCCGCCGTCTTCGCCGGCTGGAGGCGCGAGACGCGTTCGGCGTGGAGCGCCCCCGTGGGGAAGAGCGAGGTCAGCGAGCACAGCAGGCCCGCGGTGACACCAACGCGCACCGACAGACGGCCGAAGTCTTCATCACGTTTCGAGAGCAGGTAGTACGCGCCGACGCCGGCCATCACCATCGAGCCCGTGACGATGGATCCCGACACCACGTGCGGATACTGCCATCGCAGGTACGGGTTCGTGAGCAGTGCCCACAGGCTCGTCAGCTCCGCGCGGCCGCCCACGATCTGATAGCCGACCGGGTGCTGCATCCACGCATCCGTGGCGACGATGAAGTAGCCGGACAGCACGGCGCCGCATCCCACCATCAGAGCCGACAGCCAGTGCACCACCGGGCGCACGCGGCCTTCGCCGAGCAGGAACACGCCGAGGAAGGACGACTCGGCAAAGAACGCGAAGACGCCCTCCATGAAGAGCGTCTGTCCGATCACCGGTCCGGCAAAGTGAGAGAAGCGCGCCCAATTCGTCCCGAACTGAAACTCCATCGGAATGCCGGTGACGACGCCGGCGCCGAACGTGATGGCAAAGATCCGCGCCCAGAAGCGAGCTGCGTGGCCGTACTCCGTGCGACCGCCAAAGAACTCCACGCTCTTGAGCACGCCGATGAGCACCCCGAGCCCGATCGTCAGGACCGGGAACAGGTAGTGAAACATGATCGTGAACGCGAACTGGACGCGTCCCGCGATTACGGCGCTAGTCATGCAGGGTTTCCCCCTGGAAGGCCTTCTCCATGTGCTCCATGTGGTCCATGTGCTTCATGGTGTAAGGCTCTTGACCTGACTGGCGGCAGATGAGTGCTGCGGGTTCATCGGGCACTCGCGCGCGTGGATCCGAGGGTTTGTCAACGGCCTCGCTCTCGCCGGCAGCCACACGTTATTGCCCCAGACGCTGAGGCAGGTCGGCGACGACGTACGCCATGACGGCGACCGCCGCGGCGCACTTGGCCATCTCCACCGGATCGATCTTGTCGATCGTGTCGGCCTGCGTGTGGTGAATGAGGAAGTACTTCGAGCCGTCCACCTCGAGCGACATCGCCGGGATTTTCCCCTCGGCCACGCTCGGCGCGATGTCGGCGCCTTCGCCGGTATCGCCGATCTGATCCGCGGCGATGCCGCGAAGGAGCGACGCGATCGCCTTCACCGTCTGGCGCGCCGCTTCGGAGCCGGTGAAGCCGAAGCCCAGCGGCCGGAAGACGCCGCCGTCCGATTCCATCATCAAGATATGGTTGGCGAGCGTGTCGCGGTGCGCATCACGATAAGCCTGGCCACCGCGGCCGCCGTTCTCCTCGTTGGTCCAGAGCACCACGCGCACGGTCCGCCGCGGGCGCAGGTTCAGCTTCTTCATGATGCGCAGCGCCTCCCACGTCACCACGCACCCGCCCCCATCGTCGGTCGCGCCGGCGCCGACGTCCCACGAGTCGAGGTGACCGCCGATCACGACGACCTCATCCGGTTTCTCCCGCCCGCGAATCTCGCCGACGACGTTCGCCGACTCGACGTCCGGTTCGAAGTGCGCAGTCATCTTCAGGTTGACGGTTACCCGGTCGCCCCGGTCGACCATACGCTGGAGCCGGTCGGCGTCTTCCGAAGCGATCGCGGCCGCGGGGATCTTCGCCGCCTCAGCCGTGTATTGCAGCGCGCCGGTATGCGGCAGCCGGAGTCCGGCGAGCCCGACCGATCGAATCAGCATTCCGACGGCGCCGTGCGCGGCGGCGCGTGAAGGGCCGCTCGCCCGAAAGCGCACCGTCTCGCCATAGTTTGTGTAAGGCACGTTGAAGACGACGATGCGTCCGCGCACCTGGGCAGCGGCGGCGTCGAGCTCCTCGAAGGTGTGGACCACGAGGATCTCGGCCTGGATGCCGTCCGGCGGCGTCGCGACGCTGTCCCCGAGGCCGAGCATGGCCATCGCGTGACGCGCGGGCTGGACGATCTCCGCGCTTTCGGCTCCGCGGACCCACCTGGGCACCATCGCCTTCTCGGTGTGGACGTTCTCGAGGCCATCATTCTTCATTTCCGCGACGGCCCATTGGATCGCGCGATCGAGCTGCGGCGTGCCGCTGAGGCGGTTGCCGACCGAATCGGTCAGCACCGCGAGGCGGCGCCACGCGAAGGTGTCGCTGAGGGCTTCGCCGATCAGCCGCGCGGCCGGCTCGCGGTATGGCTCGAGCCATGGGGGCGGGGAATCGGCTCTGAGCGAGGAGGAAACGGTAACGGCGAAAAGTGCAAGAACCACCACCACCACAGATTGACGGCAAGTCGCCGCGGTCGGCACGATCACTGGGAGTTCCTCCTGGCGTCAGTCTACAGCGCGTTGTTGGCGCGCGCCGCGGGCCGCGCCACCGCCTCCGGCTCCGGCGTGAAGTCCTCGCCCGGGTTGATGAACCGGTCTTTTTCAAATCGATACTGCTTGTCGTGGAGCTGACGGTACCGCCCGCCGCTCGCGAGCAGCTGTTCGTGCGTCCCGCGCTCGACGATTTCGCCGCCCTCGAGCACCAGAATCTGATCCGCGCTGCGAATTGTGGACAGGCGATGCGCGATGACGAACGTCGTCCGCCCCTGGCGCAGCGAGCGCAGGCCGTCCTGAATCAGCGCTTCGCTCTCGCTGTCGAGGCTTGACGTCGCTTCGTCGAGAATCAGGATTCTCGGGTTGGCGAGAATCGCCCGCGCGATCGCCACGCGCTGGCGCTGGCCGCCCGAGAGCCGCACGCCGCGCTCGCCGACGATCGTGTCGTACTGCTTCTCGAACCCCTCGATGAACTCGTCGCAGTGCGCGATCGTGCTCACCGCTTTGATCTCCTCGCGGCTCGCGTGCGGATTGCCATACGCGATGTTGGCGGCGATCGTCCCGTCGAACAAAAAGTTATCCTGCAACACGACGCCGAGCTGCGAGCGATAGTCGCGCAGCTTCACACTCATTAGATCGTGGCCGTCGACGAGCACGCGGCCCGAGAGGGGACGATTGAACGTCATGACGAGGCTGATGAGCGTGCTCTTGCCGGAGCCGCTCGACCCGACGAGCGCCGTCGTCGAGCCGGCTGGCGCGTCGAAGCTCACGTGCTTGAGCACCGGCACTCCGGGGTTGTACTCGAAGCTCACATCGTCGAAGATCAGCTCGCCGCGGACGTTGGACAAGGGCTGACGCGACTCGTCTTCGTCGTCTTCGGTCGCCATCTTGCGGATCTCGCGGATGCGATCGAGGCCGGCGAACGCTTCGCTCATCTGCGTGCCGATCGACGCGAGCTGGATCACCGGCATGGTCATCAGCGCGGTGAGCGAGAGATAGGCGACCAGATCGCCGATGGTCATCCGTCCGGCGCGGATCGACGATCCGCCGACGAGAATCATCGCGATGACGATCGCGCCAATCACGAGGCTCGAGAACGCCGTGACCGCCGAGACGCCCGTCAACGACTGCGCGACGTTTCTGAACAACTTGTGCGCCCCCTTGGCGAACACCAGTTCCTCGCGCTTTTCGGCCGTGTACGACTTGACGATGCGGACGCCGCCGAGCGACTCGGCGAGCCGGCCGGTCACCTCCGCGTTGATCTGTCCCCGCTCGCGGAAGAGCGGGCGCAGCCGGTTGAAGGCCATCGCCATGCCGACGCCGAAGGTGCCGAGAATGACGATGGTGACGCAGGTCAGCCGCCAGTTCAGGTAGAAGAGGCAGCCGACCGCGATCACCGCCGTGATGACCGATCCGGTGAGCTGCACGAGCCCGGTGCCGACGAGATTTCGAATGCCTTCGGCGTCCGTCATGATGCGCGAGATGAGGATGCCGGTCTTGGTCGAATCGAAGTAGCGAATCGGCAGCCGCATGACGTGCGCTTCGACGTCCTTGCGCATCTCGGTGATGGCGCGCTGGGCCGCCACGCCGAGGATTTGCGAGTTGCCGAACGAGGTGGCGGTCTCGACGAGCGTCGCCGCGCCCACCGCCATCGCGATCGTCGGCAGCAGATTCCAGTGCCCCTTGGCGATGACATCGTCCATGAGCCACTTGGTGGACCAGGGAGCCACCAGACCCGCGAAACGATTGACGAGCATCAGCGTCAGGCCGAGCGCGAGGCGTTTGCGGTGCTGCCAGATGAGGGCGCGCGCCTCTTCCCAGGCGCCGGGGGACAGTTTCTTCTTGGGTTCTTGAGGATCAGCCACGCTTCATCATACTGTGCCAGGCGGGAGGGGCAGGCTTGACGCTTCGAGCATTTCCGGGTCAGGCGCGCTGCAATACACGCTGGACCGCGGCCGCCATCCGCTCCCAGTTGGCCGTTTCTTCGGCGAGCTGTTTGCGGCCGGTCTTGGTGAGCCGGTAGAACTTCGCGCGCCGGTTGTTTTCGGAGTCGCCCCACGACGACTCGATCCACCTCTGTTGCTCCAGCCGGTAGAGCGCGGGGTAGAGCGAGCCCTGATTGACCTGGAGCACATCCTGCGAAATCTGCTGGAGCCGCTGCGCGATGCCCCAGCCGTGCACATCGTCCGACGAGAGCGTGCGCAGGATCAGCAGGTCGAGCGTGCCTTGCAAGAGATCGCTCTTCCGTGTCTTCATAGTGTGCCCGGTCGGGTCTCTCCTGTAGACGCTCGACAACGACGATAAATTTCCGGGCCGCGTTTGTCAAGGGAGCCAGGCATGACATCAGCTCACGTCCGAGTCGCCATTGTCGCTACCCTCGTCTGCATCGCGCGGTGTCTGACGCGCGGCGTCGAGGCGCAGACCATCGATCTCAAAGCCGCGGAAGCCGCGATCACCAGGGCCGACGAGGCGTTCTGCCAGGCCGTGACCGATCGACGGCTCGATCATTTCCTCGCCTTTCTTGCAGACGATGCGACGTTTAGTGGAGGGGCGCCGCAGCAACTGCGCGGGCGGGACGCGGTTGCCAAGGCGTGGGCGCCGTACTTCGCGGAAGGCGGCCCGACGCTCGTGTGGAAGCCGGTCAGCGCGAAGGTGCTGGTCGGCGGCGACCTGGGCTACACGGTTGGCACGTATGCGCGCCACGCGATCGGTCCCGACGGGAAGCCGGTCACCGGTCGAGGAAACTACCTGACGGTTTGGAAGAAGCAGACGGATGGGTCGTGGAAAGCGGTGTTCGATACAGGGTCAGCGGAACCGGAGCGATGAAAGAGGGGTCAGATTCTTGGCGGACGAAGACCGTTATAAACAATTTAGAATCAATACGATGTAGACATCGTGGCTTCGGAATTGTGGACTCGAAACAACGAATAGACCCCGCTGTGAGGCATCGCATTCAAGTCGGCATCAGTTAGACTCGCGATGGAGGTGGCGGCGTGCTCGACCCCCCTCGATCTGTCCGGACGATTCCGCTTCGTGTTCTCGCCGAGCTGTTGGCGATCACCTTCGCAACAGAAATCGGCGTCATGTTCCTTCTGCCGGCCATCCTCACGAAACGCCTGAGTGCATGGACCGAAGCGAGCATCGACGCATTCCTGCTGGTCCTCATCCTGTCCCCGATCCTGTGGTGGCTGACTGTCCGACCGCTGCACCGCGAGCATGAGGTGTCCAGGTTAAGCGACCTGGTGGCCGAGCAGTCGAGGATCCTTGAATCGTTTTTCAAGCACGCACAGACGTGCCTGGTGTTTCTTGACAGGAGCTTCAACTTCATTCGCGTCAATGAGGCCTACGCGAAGGCCTGTCGGCGCGACGTCTCCGAATTCGCCGGACGCAACCATTTCGAGCTCTACCCATCCGATGAGCTCAAAGCGGAATTCGAGCGTGTCGTTCAGACCAGAGAGCCCTTTCACGTTCTCGGCAGACCGTTCATATTCCCCGACCATTCGGAATGGGGCGTCACGTACTGGGACTTGACGCTGGTTCCGATCCAGGACGATCGAGGTGAAGTCGAGTTCCTGGTGTTTTCTCTCAACGACGTCACCGAGCGCAAGCGGTCGGAAGAGGCGCTGCGCGAGAGCCAGGCGCAGCTGCAGCTCATCTCCGACAACGTGCTGGATCTCGTCGCCGAGACAAGCCTGGATGGTACCTATGTCTACGTCAGTCCCAGCTACGAGACCGTTCTGGGCTACCCGCCGCAGCGGCTGATGGGCACGTCGGCCTTTGCGTTTGTGCATCCCGAGGATCTGGAGCGCGTGCAGGCCGCCTTCGCCGAAGCGATTCAGCAGGGCGCGGGCCGCGTCGAATTTCGGTATCGCCACGCAGATGGCCGCTACGTGTGGGTAGACACGCTGGGCAAAGTCTTCATCGACGAGGCGGGTGCACCAGGCGGAGCCGTTCTGAGCACGCGCGACATCACCGAGCAGAAGCGAGCCGAGGACACGTTGACGCTGGAAAGGGCGGCATTGCGGGAGAGCGAGGCACGCTATCGCTCCTTGTTCGAGAACCTGCTGAACGGCATTGCGTATTGCCGCATGCTGTTCGAGGACGACCGGCCTGTGGACTTCGTGTATCTCGAGGTGAATCGCACATTCGGAGAGCTGACGGAATTAAAGAATGTCGTCGGGAGAAAGGTCACCGAGGTCATCCCTGGCATCAGGCAGTCTCATCCGGAGGTGTTCGAGATCTACGGCAGGGTGGCGTTAACGGGCCGGCCCGAGAGGTTTGAGGTGTACCTGAAGCCGCTCGAGAGGTGGCTGGCCATTTCTGTCTCCAGTCCGCGAAAGGAATATTTTGTCGCCGTGTTTGACAACATCACCGAGCGCAGGGTGGCGGAAGAATCCCTGCGCCTCCAAAGCGCCGCGCTGCACGCCGCCGCTGATGCCATCATGATCACCGACCGCGCAGGCGTCATCGAGTGGGTCAACCCGGCGTTCACCCAGCTCACCGGGTACACCGCCGAAGAAGCGCTCGGCAAGCCCCCCCGGGACCTGGTCAAATCGGGCAAACATGCCCCAGCGTTTTTCAAGGAGTTTTGGGAGACCATCCTCGCCAGACAAACGTGGCGCGGCGAGATCATCAATCGTCGGAAAGACGGCAGTCTGTATACCGAGCGTCAAACCGTAACCCCGATCCTGGATGCGTCAGGCGCCATCACCCACTTCGTCGCGATCAAGAACGACATTACCGAGCGCCTGCAGCTCGAGGCCCAGTATCGTCAGGCGCAGAAGATGGAAAGTGTGGGGCACCTTGCCAGCGGCATCGCGCACGACTTCAATAACCTGCTCACCGTTATTAACGGGATGTCGCAGCTCGTGCTGACGGAGGTCAGTAAAGTCGATGCGGTGTACGCGGATGTGCAGGAGATTCTCCACGCCGGGGAGCGAGCCGCCACGTTGACCCGCCAGCTGCTGGCCTTCAGTCGCGAGCAGATCTTGGAGCCACGGGTGATGAACTTCAACACAGTGGTGGCGAGGATGGAGAGTCTGCTCCGGCGCTTACTCGGAGAGGACATCGATCTGGTGGTCGTGCCGACACCAGGTTTGGGTAACGTCAAGGCGGACCCCGGACAGATCGAGCAAGTGATCACCAACTTGGCCGTGAATGCGCGAGACGCCATGCCGCAGGGTGGCCGGCTGACCATCGAGACGCAGAACGTCACGATCGACAAGGACGTCGCTCGCCAGCTCGGTGTGACCATGCCGTCCGGATCGTACGTACTGCTGGCCGTGAGCGACTCCGGCGGCGGCATGGACGAGGCCACACGCGCGCGCATCTTCGAGCCGTTTTTCACCACCAAGGGTCCAGGCAAGGGCACAGGGCTGGGACTGTCGACCGTCTACGGCATCGTCAAGCAAAGCCACGGGTTCATCTGGGTCTATAGCGAGGTCGGCCAGGGAACCAGCTTTAAGATTTACCTGCCACAGGTGACCGAAGCAGCGGGCAGCGATCGGCCGAGGCCGACCGTGGTGTCCAGTTCCGGCACCGAAACCATCCTCCTCGCGGAAGATAACGCAGGGCTCCGCAAGCTGGCCACGCGCGTTCTTGAGCCCGCCGGCTACACCGTGCTCGGGGCGGCCACAGGCGAGGAGGCGCTGCGCTTGCTGGAGCGTCATGAAGAACCGGTGCACCTTCTGCTCAGCGATGTGGTGATGCCCGGTATGAGCGGACGGCACCTCGCGGAGCATCTCGCTCAGACTCGTCCGGGGATGAAGGTGCTCTACATGTCAGGCTACACGAGTGACACCATTGTGCGACACGGGGTGTTGGAGGCGCACGTGCCCTTCATCAACAAGCCATTCACCGCGGCGGCGTTGCTCCAAAAGGTCCGGGAGGTGCTGGATTCGTAGGCGGCCGGGTCTTATAAAATGGCGGCAGGTCTGTCTGGTTGGGATTCAGACGAGCGCGTAGCGCCGGATGGCGTCCGCCAGACCGCCTTCGTCGTTGGTCCCCGTCACCGCCCGTCCTCGCCTGACGCCCTCCGCCGCATTGCCCATGACGACGGCGGTGCCGGCGAAGTCGAGCATCTCGACGTCGTTCAGATTGTCGCCGACCGCCATCACTTCGCCGCGCGCGAAGCCGCGCACTTCCGCCCACTTCGCCAACGTGGATCCCTTCGAGCAGCCGGCGGCGTTGACGTCCACGAGCGAAAAATCGCGATGCTCGTATTCGGTGACGGCCACCGAGAACTCGCCGGCGATCGGCAGCGCGCGGAGCGCGGCGGTCAACGCCCGCATCGCCGCGACGCCGCCGTTGAACATCACCTGCACCGGATCCTCGGTGAGCATGCGGGCGAGCGGCTCGGGCGCCTCCGCGATGAACGCCTTGTTCTTTTCGTAGTAGCCGCGGCGGTTGGGGTGCGTCCAGTCCATGCGCTCGTACACGATCTGGCGCGCATTGTCTTCGGGGGGCCGATCGAACACGAGCGCGACGCTGTCCTCGTAGGCGCGTGTGCCGGCGAGCACCTCGTGCGCCGCGTTGCGGGAGAGGAGATGCCGCAGATGCGTCAAGCCGGCGCGGTCTTTCACCATGGCGCCGTTGTTGACGATCAAGGTCAGCGGCACGGGCAGCGCGTCGGCGATCGACTGGCTGAAATGGAAGCTGCGGCCGGTCGCGATCGCGACCTCGATGCCGCGCGCGGCCGCCTCGGCGATCGCGTCGCGATGGGCGTCGGGCACGCGACCCCGGCTGTCGAGGAGCGTACCGTCGATGTCGATCGCGAGGAGCCGGATGGTCACTTGGTCTTGTCGACGACGACCTGTCCGCCCTTCATCACCCAGCGGACGCTGTTGATGAGGGCGTTGACGTCGGCCAGCGGATCGCCGTCGACCGCGACGATGTCGGCGAAGTAGCCGGGCGCGATCGCGCCGAGGCTCTTTTCCATCCCGAGGAGCGCGGCAGGGATCGTGGTGGCCGAGGCGAGCGCCTGCGCGGGCGTCATGCCGGCCTTGACGAGCCAACCGAGCTCGCGCGTGTTCTGGCCGAACATGCTGTAGACGGCGTCGGAGCCCATGGCAATCTTCACGCCGGCCTTGAACGCCCGGCGCGTGGACTCGAGGTTTTTTTCGATGTAGGCCTGGAGCGGCGCAATCGTGTCTGGGGCGAAGCCGTACTCGTCCTTCGCATCGACATAGTAGCGATTGTGATCGATGGTCGGCACCCAGACGGTTCCGCGCGTGACCATCTCTGCGATGGTCTCGTCGTCGAGATCGATGCCGTGCTCGACCGAATCGGCGCCGGCGCGCACGGCGTCCTTGACGCCTGAGGGCCCGTACGAATGAATCGCGACCTTGTGATTCTTCGCGTGTGCGGCATCCACGGCGGCCTTCATGGTTTCATAGGAGACGGTTTGCGTCGTGTCGACGCTCTGAAAGCTGCCGCGCGAGGCGTAAATCTTCACCCAATCCGATCCGGCCGCAATGCGCGCCTCGGCCTGCTGGCGGAACGTCTCGGGATCGGGCGGCGGCCCGTTCCGGGCGGCCGAGAGACCCTGGCCCGCGACGAACATCCGGGGCCCGATCATTTTGCCCATGTTGATCAGATCGCGCATCGCGTAGTCGACCTCGTTCGACGCGCCGAGGTCGCGCACCGTCGTCACGCCCGTGTCGAGCGTGCGCCGCGCGTTCTCAGCCGCGAGGACCGTCGTCACGCCGGCGGGTCTGCGCGGCTGACCGAGCGGACGCGTGCCGGGGGCGCCGTCCCAGTAGTAGGTCATGTGCGTGTGGACGTCGATCATCCCGGCGACGAGCGTGTAGCGGCTGAGATCGATCACGTCGGCGCCGGCGGGCGGCGCGCCGGTCCCCACGGAGACGATCGTGTCGTTGTCGACGACGATCACGACGTTGGTGACGGCCTTGCCGGCGGCATCGATCAGTCTGCCGGCGCGGATCGCCTTGGTCGCGGCGCGAGCCGGCAACGCGCACAGCACGATCAGCACGAAGGCGCTAAGAATGTGTGTGGCCATATTGTGCTCCTGCTTCGTGAATCTGTTCCGCGATCTCGCGCGCGAGCCGCTCGGGCGCGACCACGCGTGCAAACGGTCCGAAGCTCAGGATCCAACTGTGCAGCGCGCGGTCGAGGCAGACGTCGAGCGTCATCCGCAGACCGCCGCCCGGCATGTCGTGCGCCTGCTGCGACTGGTGCCACTGGCGCGCGCGGACGTAGTCGGCGATCGCCGGCTGAAATTCGAGCTCCACGCGCTCGGGCGGCCCCGAATGGACGCCGAGCGAATGCGGAAACGCCTCGTCCGACAGCTGTTCAATCGGCGTGAAGCGCTCGTCGAGCAGCGACAGCTCCTGAAGCCGTTCGACCGCGAAGGTCCGGACTTCACGGTATTCCGGCACGTACGCGAGCAGGTACAGCGCACCTTGCGCGTACGCCAGCCGGTACGGATGCACTAAGTAAGTCTTGGTTCGATCGCTCGATGCCGAATGATAGGTGATCGACGCCTGCCGCAGGTGCAGCGTCGCTTCGAGCGCGCGCGCGATGATCTGCTGCTGGCGCGGCGCGTCGGGGTGAGGCGCCGTGCGCGCGGGATCCGCCTTGGTCGAGAGCACGCGAGGCAGCTGGTCGAGGAACTGGCGCATGTGGGGCGTGAGCACCGACGACAGCTTTTCGAACGCGCTCTCGACGTCGTGCCTGAACGGCGTGCCCGCCAGCGATTCGAGGAGCGTGCGGCTGAAATAGAGCGCGCAGAGCTCCGACAGTGTCAGCCCGGCGGCCAGACCCTTGAACGCCTGGCCGTTGACGTTCCACCGCGTCCGCCCGTCGTCGCGCGAGCGATCGTCGTAGAGCGGGAAGCCGGCTTCTTCGAGCGCCTGCAGATCGCGGCGGATCGTGCGCGTCGTGACGCCGCAGCGCGAGGCGAGGTCGTCGATGGTGACGCCGGCGCCGCGGGCGCTTTCAATCTCGCGGAGGATGGTCCACTGGCGGATGACTTCGGCGTTGCGGGGCACGGACAGATTCTACCGCTGACTTCAGCAAGCATCGTGCTATCTCGGGACGTGCGCTGGGCCCTGAGCGTGCCCAAGCGTCACGCCCAGCCAGCCCGCGAAACCCAGAAGCAGTGGCGCAGTCGCGGCCCCAGGAAAGTACGCACCCGCTCCAGCGGCGAGCAAGAGATGTCCTATGCCGTTGCTCGCCTCAAGGAGCGTCCAGAACCAGGCCCAGCCCCTCTCAACGTCCGTCCAACTTCTCTTTAACTAGACCGCCACGGGCATGTCGCCATGATGATGCTGCGACACTGTAGCACCGGGGATTGGGCCTTTCGCAGACCCACGGTCGACGCTCGAGCCGGTTGCCCTTCGCTTTTCGTTTGCATATAGTGAATGGCCGTTTGTCACAAACGGCAAAGCTGAACCCAGTCTGCGTCGCGGAGAGTCAAACCCACATGCGCGTACAAAGGGCCGCCATCGCCGCGCTGCTGCTGGCGTCGGCCAGCTGCAACAGCACTCAGGCGCCGCCGGGCGCACGCGGATTCCCCGCGACCCCCGTCACGCTCGCCACGGCGTCGGCAGCGGACATCGAGGACGCGACCGAGTTTGTCGCCACGCTCAAGTCGCTGCACTCGACGACCATCCAGCCGCAGATCGACGGGCAGATCACGCAGATTTTCGTGAAATCGGGCGACCGAGTGCGGCAGGGGCAGCCGCTCGTCCAGATCGATCCGCGGCGTCAGCAGGCGGCCGTGTCGAGCCAGGAGGCCGAGCGCGCGGCGACCGAAGCGAGCGTGACCTACGCGCGCCAGCAGCAGCAGCGCGCAAGCGCGCTCTTTGCCGCCGGCGCAATCAGTCAACAAGAACAGGAGCAGGCCGACACCGCGCTCAGGACCGCCGAGGCCACTCTCAAGGCGCTGCAGGCGCAGGTGCAGCAGCAGCAGGTGCAGCTCCGCTACTACACGATCGCGGCCCCGACCGCCGGCGTCGTCGGCGACATTCCGGTGCGCCAGGGGATGCAGGTCACCACGTCGACGCTGCTCACGACCGTCGATCAGAACGAGACGCTCGAAGTGTACGTGTCGGTGCCGCTCGAGCGCGCCGGCGATCTGAAGAACGGGCTGCCGATTCAGATTCTGAGCAGCGACGGCGGGCGGCGGCTGGCGACGACGGCGGTGAATTTCATTTCGCCGCACGTCGACGATCAAACACAGTCGGTCCTCGTCAAGGGCGCCGTGCGTAATCCCGACCTCACGCTGCGCGCGTCGCAGTTCGTCCGCGCGCGGCTCGTCTGGAAGACGACGTCCGGCCTGGTGATTCCGGTCACCGCCGTGCTGCGGATCAGCGGCCAGTATTTCGCGTTCGTCGCCGAGGACGCCAACGGCAAGCTGGTCGCGCGCCAGCGCGCCGTGAAGCTCGGGTCGATCGTCGGCGACAACTACGCCGTGCTTGACGGCATCAAGCCGAACGAACGCGTCGTGGTGTCGGGCGTGCAGAAGCTCGCGGACGGCATGCCGATCGCGCCCGCGCCCTAGCCACCAGCCACCAGCCACCAGCCACGAGTCAATGTTTGTAGACACCTTCATCAAACGGCCGATCCTGGCGAGCGTCTGCTCGCTCGTGATCATTCTGGCGGGGCTCATCGCGATTCCGACGCTGCCGATCGCGCAGTTTCCGGCGCTCGCGCCGCCGACCGTACAGGTGAACGCGTTCTACAACGGCGCCAGCGCGCAGACGGTGGAGACGGCCGTGACGACGCCGCTCGAGCAGGCGATCAACGGCGTCGAAGGCATGATGTACATGACGTCGTCGAGCGGCAATGACGGCTCGTGCAGCGTGACGGTGACCTTCGACGTCAACCGCAACATCGACGTCGCAGCGGTCGACGTGCAGAACCGCATCTCGTCGGTCGAGGGACGGCTGCCGAACGAAGTGAAGGCGGTCGGCATTTCGGTGACCAAGGCGTCTAACACGTTCGTCCTGGGCGCCGGCATGTTCGCCGACAAGGGGCAGTACGACGCGCTCTTCATGAGCAACTATATCGACCGCTTCATCAAAGACGATCTGAAGCGCGTCCCTGGCGTCGGCGACGTGATCATCTTCGGCGAGCGGAAGTACGCGATGCGGCTGTGGCTGGATCCCGGGCGGCTGGCGAGCCGGGGCATCACAGCCGACGAGGTGGTCAGCGCGCTGCGCGAGCAGAACGTGCAGGTGGCTGCCGGCCAGGTTGGCGCGCCGCCGGCGCGCGCGGGCCAGACGTTTCAGATCAGCGTCCGGGCGGTCGGCCGGCTCACCGAGCCGTCGGAGTTTGCCGACATCATCCTCAAGCGCTCCGCCGACGGCGCGCTTGTCCGGCTGAAGGACGTCGGGCGCACCGAACTCGGCGCCGAGACCTACTCGAGCAACCTGCGGTACAACGGCCACGACGCCGTCGGCTTTGGCGTCCTGCAGCTGCCGAGCGCGAACCAGCTGAGCGTCTACAGTGGCGTCGTCGCGGAGCTGGACGTGCTCAGAAAGCGCTTTCCGCCGGGCCTCCGGACCGAGCTCGCGTTCGACACGACGACGGTCGTCTCCGAATCGATCCGCGAAGTGGTCACGACGCTGGCCGAGGCGATCGTGCTCGTCGTGCTTGTCATGTTCTTGTTCCTGCAGAACTGGCGCACCACGCTCATTCCGGCGATCACGATCCCGGTGTCGCTCGTCGGCACCTTCGCGTTCGTCAAGCTGTTCGGCTTCTCGATCAACACGCTGACGCTCTTCGGCGTCACGCTCGCCACGGGCCTCGTGGTCGACGATGCGATCGTCGTCATCGAGAACATCGAGCGGCACATTCACGAATATCACCGGCCGCCGTCGGAAGCGGCCTCGACGGCGATGGGCGAGGTGACGAGCGCCGTCATCGCGACCGCGCTCGTCCTGGCGGCCGTGTTCGTGCCGGTCGCCTTTTTCCCAGGCACGACAGGGCGGCTGTATCAGCAGTTCGCGTTGACGATTGCGGTGTCGATGGTCATTTCGGCGTTCAACGCGCTGACGCTCACGCCGGCGCTCTCGGCGCTGCTGCTGCAGAAGGTGGAGAAACCCAAGGGGATCTTCTTCCGCGTCGTGAATCGCGTGATCGACGGCGGGACGGCGATGCTCGTCTCGACGCTGCGCGGCCTGATTCGCGTGCGCGCGCTCGTGGCGCTCGTCTTCGTGGCGCTGCTCGGCTGCACGTACTGGGTGTACACGCGCGTGCCGACCGGTTTTGTCCCGGATGAAGATCAGGGTTTCGTGTTCATCCTCGTGCAGGCGCCGACCGGCGCGTCCCTCGATTACACGATGACCATGGTCAAGCAGGTCGACGACATCCTGCAGAAGACGCCCGAAGTGAAAAACAGCTTCGGCGTCGCCGGATTCAGCTTCGGCGGATCGGCGCCCAACGCGGGCGTGATGTTCATCATGCTGAAGGATTTCGCCGATCGACAGGGCGAGGAGCACTCCGCCAAGGCGGTCGTGGGCCGGCTCTTCGGCGCGTTCCGCCAGATCACGGGTGCGACCGTGATGCCGTTCCTGCCGCCATCGATCAATGGTCTGGGCACCTTTGGCGGATTTGAGTACGAGCTGCAGGATCAGACAGGTGGGGCGATTGAAGGCTTGGCCGCCCAAGCGCAACAGCTCATCGGCCAGGCGTACGCGACGCCGGGCCTTGCCGGCCTCTTCACGCAGTTCACGGCGAACGATCCGCAGCTCATCGTGACGATCGATCGCCAGCAGGCCAAGAGCCTCGGCATCTCGCTCAGCGAGATCACCGATACGATGCAGGTCCTGCTGGGCTCGATCTACGTGAACGACTTCGACTTCAACGGCCGTTCCTATCGCGTCTACGTGCAGGCCGACGCGCAGTTTCGAGGCAAGCCCGAGGACATCGGGCACTACTACGTCCGGACGAGCACCGGCCAGATGATGCCGCTCAGCAACGTCGTGTCGGTCCGTGAAGGGACCGCGCCCAAGACGATTACGCACTACAACCTGTTCCGCTCGGCGGAGATCAACGGATCGGCGGCGCCGGGGTACAGCTCGGGCCAGGCGATTCAAATCATGCAGCAGCTGTCCGATCGCGTCCTCCCGCAGGGCATGACGTATTCGTGGTCGGGCCTGTCGCTCGAAGAGATCAAGGCCGGCCGTCAGGCGATCGTCATCTTCGGCCTCGGGCTGCTGCTCGTGTACCTCACGCTCGCGGGTCAGTACGAAAGCCTGACCCTGCCGTTCATCATCCTGCTGTCGGTGCCGCTGGCCGTCCTCGGCGCGCTCCTCGCGCAGTGGGGGCGCGGCCTCATCGACGATGTGTATTGTCAGATCGGGTTGGTCATGCTGATCGGGTTGTCGGCGAAGAACGGCATTCTCGTCGTCCAGTTCGCCGAGGAGCTGCGCAATCGCGGCATGAGCATCGCCGACGCGGCGGTGGAAGCCGCCCGGATCCGGCTGCGGCCGATTCTGATGACGTCGCTGGCCTTCATCCTCGGCGTCATGCCGCTCGTGTTTGCGAGCGGCGCCGGCCGCGAGGCGCGGCACTCGGTCGGCACGGCGGTGGCCGGCGGCATGATCGCGTCGACGTTCCTCAATCTGGCATTCATTCCGGTGTTGTATGTCGTCGTCAAGAGCATCGGCCGTCGAGGCAAGAATGAGTCAACACCACAGGTGTAGAGGCCGAGCTGGCTCGGTCCTTGCGATCGTCGCGATCGTCGCGGCGCCCGCGCTCGCCCTGGCGATTGGGGTTCAGGCCCAGGCCCCGGCGCCGACCGAGCGTCTGTCGTTTCGGGACGCGATCGCGCGTGCCGTCGAGAAGAACCCCTCGTCGGCGATCGCGGCCGCCGGCATCCTGCGCGCCGAAGCGCTGCTGACCGAAGTGCGCGCGAGCACGCGGCTGCAGATCAACGGCACCGTGGCGACGACGACGCTGAATACCAGTGTGGAGTTCAACGACACGACCGTGTCGCCGCGCAATTCGGTGACGGCGGGCCTCGACGTGCGCCTGCCGCTCTTCGCGCCGGCGCGCTGGGCGCGGCGCGCGCAGGCCGCGGACGCCGTCCACGTCGCCGAGTTGAGCACGACGGAAGTCCGCCAGCAGACGGCGCTGGCGGCCGCCGACGCGTACCTCACGATCATCGCGCGCCGCCGCGTCGTCGACGCGAACGTGCGCGCGCGCGACGTGGCGAAAGCGCATTTCGATCTCGCGCATCAATTGCAGCAGCTCGGGACGGGCAGCCGTCTCAATGAGCTGCGCGCGCAGCAGGAGCTGTCGACCGTCGACAGCCTGGTGGAGTCCGCCCGCCTCGCGTTGTATCGCGCGCAGGAGGCGCTCGGCGTGCTGGTCGTGGCGGATGGGCCGATGGACGCGACCGACGAGCCCGCTTTCGATCTGCCGTCGGACGCCTCGGACGCGAACGTGCTGCAATTCCGCCCGGATCTGCAATTCTTCTCCGCCGCGCAGCAGGCGTCCGAGCGCGTGCTGCACGACAGCGCGAAGGACTACTTCCCGGAGCTGCAGGCGGTGTTCCTGCCGCAGACGCTCTATCCGTCGAGCATTTTCGCACCGGCCAACAGCTGGCGTTTTCAGCTCCAGCTCGCGGTGCCGATCTTCGACAGCGGGCAGCGCAAAGGGCAGAAGCTCGAACGGCAGGCGGCGCTCGATATCTCGAAAGCGAACTTCACCGGCGCGTTGACCGGGGCGCGCTCCGAGGTGCGCGCGGCGCGTGAAGCGGTGCAGAGCGCCGAGCGCGGCCTCGTCAGCGCGCGCGCGGCGGCGGACGAGGCGCAGCAGGTCGTGAACATCACCAACATCAGCTTCCGAGCCGGCGCGGCGACCAACATCGAGGTCATCGACGCCGAGCGCAGCGCCCGCGACGCCGACACGGCTGTCGCCGGCGCCGAGGACACGCTGCGGCGCGCGCGGCTCGAGCTGCTGACGGCGCTCGGCCGTTTCCCGTAACGGTGGCACCGAAGTGACGGCGTTCCTCTTCGCCGCCGCCGTCCTCGGCGGCGCGCTCAATTCCGTCGCCGGCGGCGGATCGTTCATCACGCTTCCCGCACTCCTGTACTCCGGGGTGCCGCCGGTTGTCGCGAATGCCACGTCGACGCTCGCGTTGTGGCCGGGGAGCGTCTCGAGCGCCGTCGCGTACCGACGCGACATCCGGGCGTCGGCCTCGACGCTATTCCTGCTCGGCGCCGCCAGTGTCGCCGGCGGCCTGGCCGGCGGGCTGCTGCTCGTGCGCACCTCCGACACGACCTTCATGCGGCTGCTGCCGTGTCTGATGCTGCTGGCGGCGGCCGCGTTCACCTTCGGCGACCGCCTGCTGCCGAAGCGGGCCGGCGGCGCGAGCGACGGCCACCGCGTGTCGGCCGCAGGGGTGCTGCTGCAGGGGGCGATCGCGATCTACGGCGGGTATTTCGGCGGCGGCATGGGGATCATGATGCTCGCGACGCTGTCGATCGCCGGCATGACCGACATCCACGAGATGAACGGGCTGAAGTCGATCCTCGGCGCCGCGATCAACGGCGTGGCGCTCGTCGCCTTCATCGTGCACGGCGTCGTGCGGTGGCCGCCGGGCCTTGTCATGATGGCGGGCGGGATCCTCGGCGGCTACGCCGGCGCGGCGCTCGCGAAGTCGATCCCCCGCCGTCACGTCCGAGTGATCGTGATCGTCGTCGCGTGGGGGATGACGGCATACTTCTTCATGAAGGCAGCGGTGTGAGGATGTGCCGATGAAGGCGATGGCGCTGACGCGTCCCGCGGCGGGCGTCGTGGACGAGGTGGATCTCCCGGTGCCGATCCCAGGGCGCGGCGAGGTGCTCGTGCGCGTGCGCGCGTGCGGCGTCTGTCGCACCGACCTCCACGTCGTCGACGGTGAGCTGGCGGATCCGAAGATGCCCATCGTGCCCGGGCACGAGATCGTCGGCACGGTCGAGCGCGTGGGCGAGGACGTCCGTGGGAGAAACGACGGAAACGATCTCGCGGTGGGCGACCGCGTCGGCATTCCATGGCTGGGATACTCGTGCGGCGTGTGTCAGTACTGCAGGAGCGGGCGCGAGAATCTCTGCCCGCACGCGCGCTTCACCGGCTACCAGATCGACGGCGGGTACGCGGAGTACGCGGTCGCCGACGCGCGCTACGCGTTCCCGGTGCCGGACGCGTACGGCGACATCGAGGCGGCGCCGCTCTTGTGCGCGGGGCTGATCGGGTACCGTTCGTACCGGATGGCGGGCGACGCGCGCCGCCTGGGTCTGTACGGCTTCGGCGCCGCGGCGCACATCGTCGCGCAGGTGGCCGTGCACGACGGCCGAGAGGTGTACGCGTTCACGTCGCCTGGCGATACCGCCGCCCAGCAGTTTGCGCGTTCGCTCGGCGCCGTCTGGGCCGGCGCCTCCACGGAGGCACCGCCGGAGCCGCTCGATGCCGCGATCATCTTTGCGCCGGTCGGGCGGCTCGTGCCCGAAGCGCTCGCGCGCCTCGCGCCCGGCGGGACCGTCGTCTGCGCCGGCATTCACATGACCGACATCCCGCCATTCCCGTATGAGATCTTGTGGAAGGAGCGCGTCGTGCGGTCGGTGGCGAACCTCACGCGCCAGGACGCGCGCGACTTCCTCGCGTTGGCGCCATCGGTGCCGGTAAAGACCTCCGTGCGGCGGTATGATCTCGCCGACGCCAACCGCGCGCTGGGCGATCTGCGCGCGGGCCGGCTTCAAGGCGCTGCGGTACTGGTCCCGTAACATGACACCACAAGAAGAGCAGGTGCACGCCCGACTCTCTGAGCTTGGCGTCGCGTTCGAGCGCTACGAGCATCCGCCGGTCGCCACCGCCGAGGAAGCCGCGCAGCATTGGGGCGGCATCGACGCGGCGCACTGCAAGAATCTTTTCTTGCGGAATCAGAAAGGGACGCGGTACTACCTCGTCATCATCGAGCACACGAAACGGGCGGATCTGCGCGCCGTCGCGGCGCAGATCGGCGACGGCAAGCTGAGTTTTGCGTCACCCGAGCGGCTGATGACGCATCTCGGGCTGACGCCAGGGTCGGTCTCGCCGTTCGGGTTGACGCACGATCGCGAGCATCACGTGCGGGTTGTGATCGATCGCGATCTGAAATCCGCCGCGCGGATCTCGTTTCACCCCAACATCAACACCGCCACGCTGGTCGTCGCGTATGCCGACTTCCTGAGGTTTCTCGACGCGTCAGGCCACGCGGCCGAGTACGTCACCGTCTGAGCGGCTGGAGACTAGCGGCCCGGATCCTTCAGTTCGACCTTGTTGCTTTGGTACGGCTGAAACCCCACACCCCAATCGATGCCGACGACCTCCAGATCCAGGCTGTCGCCGTCCACGCGGACGATGACGAAATGGTAGGGGCTGGCGCCGCGCCCGATACCCGGCTTGACCAGATGTTCGAGCGCTACCTTGTTCGCCTCGCCGGCCTTGAGATACTCGCGCACGTCGGGCTCGCCCTGGTAGGTGTAGAGCGGCGCGCCGCCGCCGCCGCTGACGATGAGATCCATGCGATGCGGACCGCTGGCGTCGGCGTAGCGTTCCACCCAGTGCTCGAAGAGATGCTCGTGTCCGGAGAAGACCGCGCGCACGTGATGCGCGCGGAAGAGCGGCATGTATTTCGCCCGCAGCGCCGCCGCCG
>JADGOC010000140.1 GCA_017883165.1 Acidobacteriota bacterium | reverse complement strand
CCGATCTTCGTAGCGCGCGAGGCACGCAAGCGCCAGCGGCTCCCCAGCTCCCGCACGCTCGGCGACGCCGAAGGCGCTCAGCGTGGCGCCGCCCGCCGCCTCGTAATCGCGCGCCAATCCCGGCCCCGACAAGAACGTCTCGATACAGCCCGTCCGGCCGCAGTAGCACGGCGGCCCGGGCCACTCGCCAGGCCGCGGGCCGGGCAGCGGGTTGTGCCCCCACTCGCCGGCAATCGCGTTGGGTCCCGTCAACACCTGACCGTTGACGACGATGCCGCCGCCGGTGCCGGTGCCGATGATCACACCGAAGACCACTTTCGCGCCGGCCGCCGCGCCGTCGGTCGCTTCCGACAGCGCGAAGCAGTTGGCGTCGTTGGCGAAGCGCACGGGCCGGCCAAGCATGCGCGGCAGATCGTCGGCGAGCCTCCGCCCGTTCATCCACGTCGAATTCGAGTTCTTGACGAGGCCCGTCGCCTGAGAGATCGCGCCGGGAATCCCGACGCCAACCGTGCCGGTTCGACCCACCTCCCGCTCGATTTCGGCGACGAGCGTCACGATCGTGGAGATCGTCTGCTGATAGTCGTCGCGTGGCGCGAGGATCCGGCGCCGCAGCAGGACGCCCGCGTCGTCGCCAAGGGCGATGCCCTCGATCTTGGTGCCCCCCAAATCGATGCCGATCCGCATGCGCGTCTATATAATCACGTAAATGACGATCCGGCGATTGCAGATTGCAGAGCGCAGATTGCAGATCGGCGTGCTGGTCGCGATCTGCTGCGCGGTTGGCGCGGCGGGGTGTCGGCGCGCGACGCCGGAAGCCGGCGCGGCGAAGCGGCCGCTTGTCGGCGTCTCGCTGCTGACCCAGACGCACGCCTTCTATAAAGAGCTCGAAGACGGCCTGCGGGAGGAAGCCGCCGCGCGCCATCTCGATCTCGTCGTCGTCGCGTGCGAGATGGATCCCGCCAAGCAGGCGGCGCAGATCGAGGACTTCGTCGCCCAACGCGTCAGCGCGATTCTCGTCGCGCCGTGCGACTCGAACGCGATCGGGGCGGACCTGGCGGGGCCCGAGCGCGCGCACATTCCGGTCTTCAGCGCCGACATCGCCGTGCGCACCGGGCACGTCGTGTCGCACGTCGCGAGCGACAACGTGCAGGGCGGACGCTTGGCCGCGCAGACGCTGGCGAGGCTCCTGGGCGACAGGGGGCGCGTGCTCGTGATCGATCAGCCCGAAGTGGCGTCGGTGCAGGACCGCGTGCGCGGCTTCGTCGAGGAGATGCGGAACCATCCCCAGATCACTATCGTCGGCCGGCCGTCGGGCAGCGGCCAGCGCGCGAAGGCGATGGCGGTGATGGAGGACATGCTGCAGGCCCACCGCGATCTGAACGGCGTCTTCGGGATCAACGACGACTCGGCGCTCGGCGCGGCCGCGGTGCTCGAATCGGCCGGCCGCAAAGACATCGTCGTCGTCGGCTACGACGCGACGCCCGAAGCGCAGGCCGCGATCGCGCGCGGGAGCCCGCTCAAGGCGGACGTCGTGCAGTATCCGCGCAAGATCGGCAAGACGGCGATCGACATCATCGCGCGCTATTTGAACGGCGAGAAGGTCGAGCCGCTCGTCGCCGTCGGCGTTGGCGTCGTGGACGCGGCGGCCCTCGGACGCCAGTGACGCTGCTCGCCGCGACGAATCTCTCAAAGTCGTACGCCGGCGTGCGGGTCCTCGACGCGGTCGACTTCGACGTGCGCGCTGGCGAAATCCACGCGCTCCTCGGCGAGAACGGCGCCGGGAAATCGACGCTCATCAAGATCCTCGCCGGCGCGGTGGTGCCCGACACCGGCGACGTTGTGCTGGACGCCGGGCGGCTGCCGATCGGCGATCCGCTCGCCGTCCGGCGCGCCGGCCTGAGCGTCGTCTATCAGGAATTCACGCTCGTGCCGGAGTTGACCGTGGCCGAGAACGTGTTTCTCGGCCGCGAGCGGGCGGGCACCTTTCTGCACGTTCTGCCCTTCCTGCACAGGGCCGAGATGAACCGCGCGGCGCAGGCCGTGCTCGACGAGCTCGGCATCCACGTCGCCGCCACGACGATCGTGCGCGGGTTGAGCGTCGCGCACCAGCAGATGGTCGAGATTGCGCGCGCGCTCGTCAGCGACGCGAAGCTGCTGGTGCTCGACGAGCCGTCGGCGACGCTGTCGCATACTGAAGTTGACCGGCTCTTCGCGGTCCTGCGGCGGCTGCGCGACCGCGGCCTCGGCATCATCTACATCAGCCACCGGCTCGAGGAGATCTTCGCGCTCGCCGATCGCGTCACGGTGCTGCGGGACGGACGGACGGTCGCGTCGGTGCCGGCCGCCGGACTCGACCGGGCCGTGCTCATCCGCTGGATGGTGGGGCGCGACGTGTCGGAGGAGTTTCCCGCGCGACATCAATCGCCAGGGGCCGTGGTGCTCGAGGCGCGCGGCCTTGCCGCTCCGCCGCGCTTCTCCGACGTTTCCTTGACGGTGCGCGAGGGCGAGATCGTCGGCCTCGCGGGCCTGGTGGGCGCCGGCCGGACATCCACGGCGCTCGCCCTGGCCGGCGCGCTGCCCGCGAAGGGCGACGTGCGGGTCAACGGACGGCCGGCGCATTTCACCTCGCCGGCCGACGCGATCGCTCATGGCGTCGTCTACGTCACCGAGGATCGCAAGGCGCAGGGTCTCTTTCCGTTGATGGGCGTCGACGCGAACATCACGGTCACGTATCTGTCGATGTTCGCGCGGGCCGGCGTCTTGTCGCTCGCGCGCGAGCACACGGCGGCGGCCGCCGCGGCGCGCGAGTATGACGTCCGCGCGGCCACGCTGACGCAGCCGGTCGCGACCTTGTCCGGCGGCAATCAGCAGAAAGTGCTGCTGGCGCGCTACATGCTGAAGCGTCCGACCCTCGTCGTGCTGGACGAACCGACGCGCGGCGTGGACGTCGGCGCGCGCGCGGAAATCTATGGCCTCATGAATCGGCTTACCGCCGAAGGGTTGGCGATCGTCATGATCTCGTCCGACTTGCCCGAAGTGCTGGGGATGTCCGACCGCGTGATCGTCATGCGCGAAGGACGCACGACCGGGGAGCTGACACGTGCGGAGGCGACGCCCGAGCGCGTGATGGCGCTCGCGATGGCCGGCTAAATGACGTCCAGCCACCCGCCACCAGCCCCGAGCCACCGCGTGCGTTCCTGGCTCTCGAAAAACGCGATCTTCGTCGCGCTCGCCGTCGAGTGCCTCGTCCTCGCCGTCGCGACCGACGCCTTCTTCACGGTGGACAACCTCTCGAACGTCCTGCGCCAGAACGCGTTCACCGCGATTCTCGCAGCCGGTATGACGTTCGTGATCCTCACGGCGGGCATCGACCTGTCGGTCGGCTCGATCGTCGGGTTGTCGGGGATGATCTGCGCCGACGTGCTGGTGCGCGGGCACGGGCTCGCCGCCGGCGTGGCCGTCGGCCTGCTCGTCGGCCTCGGCGTCGGCGTCGTCAACGGCCTGGTGATCACGAAGGTGAAGATCCCGCCGTTCATCGTCACGCTGGCGATGATGCAGGTCGTCCGCGGCGCGGCGTTCAAGTACACCGACGCACGAACGATTTCTGGACTGCCCGTGTCGTTCGCCGTGCTCGGCGAGAGCCTGCCGACGTTTGGGATCACGGCCGCGGTGTTCGTGCTCGCGTGGCTCGTGCTCACGCGGACCCCGTTCGGCCGCCACGTCTACGCGACGGGCGGCAATCCCGAGGCGGCGTGGCTGTCGGGCATTCGCGTGAAGCGTCTGCTGTTCGCGGTCTACGCGCTGTGCGGCGTGACGGCCGGGCTCGCGGGCGTGCTGGTCGCCTCGCGGCTCAGCGCCGGTTACCCGCGCGCCGGCGAATTCTACGAGCTGGATGCGATTGCGGCGGTCGTCGTCGGCGGGACGAGCCTGTTTGGCGGGCGCGGCTCGATCTGGGGCACGCTCGCTGGCGCGTTCTTCATCGGCATCCTCAACAACGGCTTGAACCTGTTCCGCGTGAGCACGTACGATCAGATGATCGTCAAGGGCGCGGTACTCCTCGCCGCCGCGTCGCTCGATCGCTGGCGTGCGTCATCGTGATTAGCGCCCGCCGCACACAGGCGCGCCTGGGATCGTCGCGCCCGGCACGCTCCGCGCCTCGCCGAGCGCTTTGACGAGCGCCTCGCACGTGTCGGCCACAGCCGCCCGCAACGTCTCCGCCGGCCGGGAATCGCCGCTTTCGAGCATCGCCAGATAGCGCGCGAGGTCCCGGTTCGCCACGCCAATCGCGCCGGCGATCTTCGACTTCTCGTCATGCGCCGTCAGCTGGTAGTACGCGTCGTAGCTGGCCGCGAGGCCGTCCCCGATCTGTCTCGCCAACGCCTCCTGAGCGACGAGATCCGCCTGCGACGCGCGGACGCGCGGATCCGGCTTCACCGTCAGCGGCTGCCGGTACGTCTTGTCGCCGACATCGAGCGTCGCGACGTACTCGCCGGGCGCGACCAGCGCGCCCTCGGGCTGCTCGCGCGGCGTCTGGCCGGGGATCGCGTGGTCGGCCAGCGTGTATTCCACGTACTTGAGGAAGCCGCCGAAATAGCCGAACGGCAGCACTTTCGGGTTCGGATACCGCAGGTTCCACGCGAAGCGGTTCAATCCCGCGGCCTTCGGCAGCGCCACGGGCGGCGCGAACCAATACTCGGGGACGTTCGACGGGAGCGTCGGCGCAGGCGGCGCCGTGCTCGTGTAGCGGCGCACGATCGCGCCGCGCGCGTCGGCGATCGTCACCGTGATCTCGCCCGCGGGCGCCGACTTCAGGTAGTAATCGAGAATTGCGCCGTCAGGTGGATTCTGCCCCACCGGCGTCTCGATCGGCAGCGGCGTGTCCTGATTCATGTCCCAGCGCCAGCGCATGGCCGTCTGCGGCTTGAAGAAATGCACGTCCGACGCGGCGATCGACGCGTCGGCCTGCCGGAGCGGTGTCAGGTTGTCGAGAATCCAGATCGATCGGCCGTACGTCGCGACGATCAGATCGTCGCCGTGGACGTCCAGGTCGCGCATCGATGAGGTCGGCAGGTTCAACTGCAGCGATTGCCAGTTGTCGCCGTCGTCGAACGACACGTACAGGCTCGTCTCCGTGCCCGCATACAACAGCCCCTTGCGGACCGGGTCCTCACGCACGACCCGCGCGGACACCGAGTCGTCCAGTCCGTTGACGATCTTCTGCCACGTCTTCCCGCTGTCGTGCGTCCGGAAGATATAAGGATGCGCGTCGTTGGGGATGGCGACGACGGCGTACGCCGTCCCGGCGTCATGATGCCCCGCCTCGATCGTGCTCACCGTCGCGGTCGACGGCACACCCGACGGCGTCACCTCGCGCCATGACGTACCGTCGTCGGTGACCTGCACGATCCCGTTGCTGGTCCCGGCCCACATCGCACCGCGCTTCAGCGGCGACGGCGAGAACGTGAAAATCGCTGTGCGAACGGGCGGCCCGCCGGCCGGTGCCGCAGCCGGTCGGGATTTCGACTCGGTCAGATCCGGGCTGATCTCCGTCCAGTGCATTCCCTCGTCGGTCGTCTTCATCACGAATTGCGTGCCGAGGTACAGCGTGTGGGGATCCTGCGGCGAAAACGCCAGCGGCGTCATCTGCGCCGAGCGGTACTTCGAGCCGGGCACGAACACGTGCGACAACTGCTCGGTCCGTTTGTCGAAGCGCACGATGGCGTTGTACCACCCCTCGCCGTACGCGATGTTCGAATCGGTCGGATCGACGGCGATGAAGCCCCATTCGAAGGCGCCCGGTGAATACCAATCGCGAAAGCTGATCTCGCCGAAATCGCTGCGGCTCGGGACCGCCACGCTGCCGCTGTCCTGCTGGGTCGCGTAGACGCGATACGGAAACGCGTTGTCGGTGGACACGTGATAGAGCTGCGCCGTCGGCTGCGTGTACCAGTTGCTCCACGTCTTCCCCGCATCGACGCTGACGATGCCACCCTGGTCGACGCCGGCGAGGAGCCGGTTCGAATTGCGCGGATCGATCCAGAGCAGACGAAAGTCGTCGCCGCTCGGCGCACCGACATACGACGCCCACGTGCGTCCGCCGTCGGTCGTGCGATACATCGAAGTCTGCGTCACGTAGAGCACGTCGGGATTTTTCGGATCGGCGATGACGCCGATGCCCGCGATGCGCGGATCGGTCGTCCACCTCTCCCACGTGTCGCCGCCATCGTCGGATCGGAAGAGGCCGTCGCGCAGGTTGGTGTAGAGGCGGCGCCCTCCGGTTCCCGCTGCGATCGCGATCGCCTGGCGGCCCGAGAACGACGACGGCAGTCCCTTGCCGCCGACCGGCGCCCACGTGTTGCCCTGATCCGTCGACTTGTAGATCGTCACGCTCGGCGCGGCACGTGGCGCCTGCCCCGCAGCTGTCGGAGGCGCGCCCCGCCCGGCGGTGGCTGGCGCGAGCGTCGCGTACACGATCTTCGGGTTGTCGAGCGCCGCGACCATCGAGGCCGATCCGCCCGCGTCGTCCTTGAAGAGCGCCTTCGTCCACGTCCGGCCGCCGTCAGTCGATTTGAAGATGCCGCGTTCGGCGCCAGAATTACGATCGCCGATCGCCGCGACGAGCACGACGTCGGGATTCACCGGGTCCAGCAGGATCTCGCCGATGAAGTGCGTGTCGCGCAGGCCGACGTTCGTCCATGTCGCGCCGGCGTCGGTCGATTTGTACACGCCATTGCCGGGGGTCTGTTCGCCTGTGCCGACGTAGACGACCTTCGGATTCGACGGAGAGACGGCGATCGCTCCGATCGACGCCACGTGCACGGCGTCGAAGATCGGCGACCAGACCTGTCCGGCGTCGGTCGTCTTCCACACGCCGCCGCCTGGCAGGCCGATGTAGTAGGTGTTCGGATCCGGGTCGATCGCGCCGGCCGACACGCGCCCGGCCCGGAACGGCCCGATGAGACGCCAGCGCATGCCGCTGAACATGCCGGAATCGACCTGCTGGGTGAAGACGACGCCGCTCGTCAGCAGCAGAACACAAAGCGTGATGACGGTTTTGGCCGCGGCGGGGATGAGCTTTCGCATGGACAGATGATAAACGATTGCAGTATTACTGGCCGATGACAGTCGCAAGTCGCAGGTCGCAAGTCGTCAGTCGGCAGTCACCAGTCATCAGTCTCGTCTTGCTGTTGGCCGTGCTTGCTGTCGCACACGGCCAGGAGCCGAAATCGCTCGGGTATTCCGACACGCCGATGCTGCCCGGCGGCAAGTGGCACGTCCATGACGGCAGCCGTCCGCAGCCGACCGTCGTCGCGCCCGGCACCTTCAGCACACAAGACACGCCCGGGGCGCCGCCGTCGGACGCCGTCGTGCTGTTCAACGGGACCGATTTGTCGAAGTGGCAGAACGAGAAAGGGCAGCCGGCCGCGTGGAAGATCGAGGCCGGCGCGATGGTCGTGGCGGCGGGGACCGGCGGGATCCAGACGAAAGAGTCGTTCGGCGACTGCCAGCTGCACGTCGAGTGGGCGGCGCCGTCGCCGCCGAAGGGCGACGGCCAGGACCGCGGCAACAGCGGCGTGTTTCTGATGAGCCGCTACGAGATTCAAGTGCTCGATAGCTACGCGGCGCGCACGTACCCGGACGGACAGGCCGCCGCGATCTACGGACAATTCCCTCCGCTCGTGAACGCGGCGCGCAAGCCCGGCGAGTGGCAGACCTACGACATCGTGTTCACGGCGCCGCGCTTCAACGGGCAGGCGGTGTCCGCGCCCGCCACCGTCACCGTCTTCCACAACGGCGTCGTCGTCCACAACCACACGGCGCTCATCGGATCGACGGTTCATCGCGCACTCGGCAAATACGAAGTGCACCCGGCGAAGGCGCCTCTCATGCTGCAGGATCATGCGCACCCGGTGCGCTACCGCAACATCTGGATTCGCCAGCTCAAAGCGTACGACGAGCGATAGCGACAGACGCAAGCAGGCGCCACAGAGACACTGAGCCACGAAGAACATGATCACAGAGACACAAAGACACAGAGAAACAAAACCAAGACGGCTCTGTGCCTCCGTGGCTCTGTGGCTGAGTCTTCTCTGTGCCTCCGTGGCCCATGTCGCCGACGCCGCGCCTGCGTGGACCACGCTCCAGGCGCCGCACTTCACGCTCGTCGGCGACACCGGCGAAAAACGGCTGCACGAGATTGCCGCGCGCCTCGAGCAGTTCCGTGCCGTGCTCGGGCGGCTTCTTCCGAACGCCACGATCTCCACGCCGGTCCCGACCATCGTGGTCGTCTTCGGATCGCAGCGAAGCTATGAACCGTTCAGGCCGCGCTTTCAGGGCAAGACGGTGCCGGTCGGCGGCTTCTTTCAGAGCGGCCCAGACGTCAACTACCTCACGTTGTCCGTGGACGGCGCCGACGATGGGTTCGGGATCGTGTGCCACGAGTACACGCATCTGCTGCTGGCGAACTCGATCGCGTCCGTGCCGGCGTGGCTCGGCGAAGGGCTGGCGGAGTACTACAGCACCTTTGCGCTCAGCGCGAACGGTAAGAGCGCGACGATCGGCGGCATCATTCCTCACCACGTCGCGCTCCTGCGGGAGCACTTCGTCCCGCTGGCGGACATCCTCGACGTCACCCGCCGATCGCCGTTGTACAACGAAGTCGACAAGAGAACGATCTTCTACGCCGAGTCGTGGGCGATCGTGCACTACCTGTTGATAGAGTACCCAGGCGGAGAGACGGCGATCTCCCACTACCTCACGGCGGTGGCGAGCGGCGCACCAGCCGCGGACGCGTTCCGGAGCGCGTTTCGCATGGAGCCGTCAGACCTCGAGCAACAGGTGCGGCGCTACACCGGCCGGAGCATCTATCACTCGTTCCAGTACACGTTTCACGAACCGGTGGAGACGGCAGCAAGCGCGCGCGGGCGCACGCTGACGGCCGCCGAGGCCGGCGCGCGGCTCGGCGATCTATTGCTGCACATCAACCGGCTCGACGAAGCCGCGACACGGCTGCAGGAGGCGCTCCGGCTCGACCCGGATCTCGGACCCGCGCACCTCTCGCTCGGCTTGCTGCTCCTGAGGCAGCGCCGCGGCGCCGAGGCGTGGCCGCATCTCGAGCGCGCCGTCGCGATCGATCCGGCGAGCTTCTTCGCGCAGTACTCGTACGCGCTCTCGATGCTGCGCTATCGCGCCGACGATCCGAATCATCCGGACGTGGAGGCGGTGAATGCCGCAGCCGCGGCGTTGAGAAAAGCGGTCGATCTGAATGCGGATTCGACCGATGCGCTGGCGTGGCTCGGCTACGCCGACCTGGTGGCGGGCACCGCACTCGACGAGGCGCGTACCGTGCTGACGCGCGCCGTGTCGCTCGCGCCCGGACGTCTCGACTATCGCCTTCGCCTCGCCGAGATCAACCTGCGCCAGAACGACCTCACCGAAGCGGTGCGGCTGCTGACGCCGCTCGCGGCCATCTCAGACGACACGGGCGTCGCGGCTCACGCGCGATCGCTGCTCCAGTCGATCGCCGCCCGCGCGCCAAAACTCTTTCCCCCGTTTCCTGGTCGCTGAATCAGCGGCCCCCGGTGACGCTCGCGAGCTTCACGCGCCGGAGGCTGACCTGCGTCGGCATCGCTTCGTTCAGCGTGACGCGCGACGCGCCGCGCGACAGCTGTTCGAGGAGATCCGGATCGCGCACGCTCTCGCTGTCGATGTCGTCGAGCGCGACGACGTAGTACTCGCCCGCCGGCATGCCGGAGACGGTGTCGGGTCTCGTCGCCGATCCACCCTGCGCGGGAACGGTCATCGTCGTGAATGAGGTGCTGGCCACGCCGCCAGCGACGCCGCTGACCGCACCGTCGCGCGTCGGTGCGCCCTGCTCGTCGGCGACCTGCAGCGTCAGCTCGGTGCGTTTGTCGGTCAAGACGATCTCGACGTCCTTCCACTGCTGCCCGTT
>JADGOC010000139.1 GCA_017883165.1 Acidobacteriota bacterium | reverse complement strand
CGGTCGGCATTGACCTCATCGCCGGCCCGACCGAAATCCTCGTCGTCGCCGACGATTCAGCCGACCTCGAGATGGTCGTCGTCGATCTGCTCGGCCAGGCCGAGCACGGGCCGACCTCGCCGGCGGCGCTCATCACAACGTCGGACGCGCTCGCGCGCGAAGTGCCCGCGGAAGTTGAGCGCCAGCTCGCCGTGCTGCCCACCGCCGACGTCGCCCGCGTCAGCTGGCGCGACTACGGTCAGATCATCCTCGTGAAGGATCTCGACGAGGCGGTCGTCGAGGCCGACCGGCTCGCCTATGAACACGTCGAGATCCTGACGCGTGAGCCGCGCTACTTCCTCGAGCGCATGCGCAACTACGGTGCGCTCTTCCTCGGCGCCGAGACCAACGTCGCGTACGGCGACAAGACGATCGGCACCAACCACATTCTCCCGACGCGGCGCGCGGCCCGCTACACGGGCGGTCTCTGGGTCGGCAAGTTTATGAAGACGGTGACGTATCAGGAGTGCACACCCGAGGCGAGCGTCGTCATCGGCGACTACTGCTCGCGCCTGTGCGCGATCGAGCACTTCTGGGCGCACAAGGAACAGGCCGACATCCGGATCCGCCGCTACGCGGGGCGGCAGGTCGGGCTGCACCCGGTGCGCACCGGGACGACGTCGTGATGACAGCGGCCGTCCATCCGGGTCCGTTCCGCCTCGACGGTCGCGTGGCGCTCGTCACCGGTGCGGGGCGGGGCATCGGCGCCCAGTCGGCGGTCGCGCTCGCGGAGGCGGGCGCCGACGTGATGCTGATGAGCCGGACGCGTGCGGAGCTCGAGGCCGTCGCGGCGGCCGTCGAGACGATCGGGCGCCGTGCGGCCGTCCTGGTCTGCGATGTGATGGACGCGGCTGCCGTGCGCGCCGCCATCGCATCGATCGAGCGCCTCGACATCCTCGTCAACAATGCCGGGATCAACTATCCCGAGCCCTTCGTGGACGTGAGCGAGGCGCACCTCGACCACATGCTTGCGCTGAACGTCCGCGCGATGTTCATCGTGGCGCAGGCCGCCGTACGCAAGATGCTCGAAGCGCCCGATCGGCGCGAGCGCGGCGGGGCGATCATCAACGTGTCGTCGCAGATGGGCCGCGTCGGCGCGCCGCGCCGTACCACCTACTGCATGACGAAGCACGCCGTCGAGGGGCTGACCAAGGCGATGGGTGTCGAACTCGCGCCGCAGAACATCCGCGTGAACGCCATCGCGCCGACATTTCTCGAAACGCCGATGACGGCGTCGATGTTCGCCAATCCGGAGTTCCGCGACTGGGTCGTCAGCCGCATTCCGATGGGACGCATTGGCCGAATCGACGAGGTGACCGGCGCGGTCGTGTTCCTCGCCTCGCCCGCCTGCTCCCTCGTCACGGGCGAGAGCCTCGCGATCGACGGCGGCTGGACGGCGCAGTAGAACGTTAGTCCGTGCTGGAGGTCGGGCAGCGCGGGCTCAAGAATGACGTGCGCGATGCTACGTTAGATCGCGGATCGGTCAGGGAGTGCGTTGTCGGGACACCGTGTCGTTCATAGCTGAACACTGCGGCGTTTGTGGTGAGTCAGCGCCGCGGCCTTCCGCAGGCGCTCGACCTCCTCGGGCAGCAACTCCCGCCAGTGTCCCACCTTCAGTCTCGCGTCCCTGAGCGGACCGATCGCGACGCGCTTCAGCTCCGTCACCGGGTGGCCGATCGTCTCGCACATTTTCCGCACCTGCCGATTGCGCCCTTCGCGGATGGTGACGAGCAGGAGGCTGGGGCCGATCAGCTTGACATCCGCGAGCTGCGTGCGGCGGCGGTCGATCGTCACGCCGCGTTCGAGTCGATCGAGATCGTGGGCGTCGGGGACGCCGAGCACTCTCGCCTCGTACACGCGCGGCACGCCGTGGCTCGGGTGCGTGAGCCGCGCCGCGAGATCGCCGTCGTTGGTCAGGAGCAGCAGGCCCTCGGAATCGAAGTCCAGCCGCCCGACGGGATAGACGTACTCCTTGACGCCGCGCAGCAGGTCGATCACCGTCGGTCGCCGCTGCGGATCCGACCGCGTCGTCACGTAGCCGCGCGGCTTGTTCAACAGGATGTAGCGGTGGTGCTCGGGCAGCTTGATGCGTCGGCCGTCGACCCGGATGTCGTCCTTCGCCGGATCGGCCTTCGTGCCGAGCTCGGTGGCCGCTGTGCCGTTCACCGTGACGCGGCCGTCGAGCATCAGCTGCTCGGCCGCGCGCCGCGACGCGATGCCGGCCTGGGACAAGATCTTCTGTAAACGTTCCATCGCTCAGTTCCGCCTTTTTGGCCACGAAAACACGAAACTACGAAGAAGAAGAAAGTGAAGATCAGTCTTCTTTGTGCCTTCGTGTCTTCGTGGTTGCATTTGTCGCAATTGCATTTTCGAATCAGCGGGACAGCAGATCGCCCCAAAACTCCGCCAGCTTCAACACGTCCCCGAGATGCACCGGTCGATCGGCCTCGGCATGCGAGATGAGTCCGCTCAGCAGCAGCCGCACCGGCGCATGACCGCGCAACCGATTGGCGAGATACTCGGACTCGATTGCCGGAATCACATTGTCATCCGTGCCGTGGAGCAGAAACACCGGCACCGACGGCTTGGGCGATTGCGACGGCGAGAGCGCCGGCGCTCCCCCGTAGAACCCAATCCAGGGCAGCAGGCGCGCGCCGAGATGGGCGACGTCGCGGTCGTTCACGTAACGGAGCAGCGTCGCCGACGGTTGCGGCAGATGCTCCGCCAGATCGCGCAGCGCCGCGAACTCGCGCTCGGCCTGTGGCCGATCGACCCGATCGAGATGCGACGCCCAGAGGAAGCGCCGCACCGCCGCGCGCAGCGGCTCGACTTGCGCCGGCGGCACGACGCGGTCGGCGACGCCGAGCAGAATGACGGCGACGCCGTAGTCGTGCGGACGCGGGACGACGGTGTCCGCCGCGTCCGGCGACAACCGGATCTCGCGCCGCGGCGCCGGCTCGGTGCCGGTGCACAGATAGCGCAGCACGCGCGGAAGATCGTCGTGGCCGCCGAACGAGAAGACGAAGGCGACGTGGCCGGCGAGCGACGGCCGGCCGGCGGCCACCACCGACAGGCCGCCGCTGAAGCTGATGCCCATCAGGCCGATCTGGCGGTCGGGTGCCAGCGCCGCATCGCCGGCGAGCCATCCGGCCGCCTGCTCGATCGCGTCGGTGATCGCCGGCGTGATCGCAAACCTCGAGAGGTCGGGAATGTCGGGCGTGACGACGGTGAACGCGCTCGCCGTCAGTTGATGCGCCAGCGCGACGAGCCGCGGCTCGTCAATCCCGGCCGGATGGAGGCCCGAGACGAGCAGCACGGTCCGGCGTCGAGCGCCGCCGGGCAGATACACACGCGCATGCAGCGCGCCGCTCGTCGTTCCCGGGGTCGGAATCGACAGCTCGCGCTCGGTGTCGGGCCGCGAGCCGAGGTCGGCGAGCTCCCGGGCGACACCGTGCATCTCGGCCGCGCGGATGACGAAGGCGAGGCCACGAATGTAGGGACGCGCGATGAGCGCGGCGGCTGTGACCGCGGCGAATACGAAGACGAGCGCCGCGAGTCGACGACCGCGCACATCGTCATGTTACAGTTGCCCGGACGGGCAGGAAAGGTCCCGCCCGTCCTGCCCTGCATGCGTAAGCTCACCATCGCGATCGACGGCCCATCAGGCGCGGGAAAGGGCACCGTGGCGCGCGCGATCGCGGCGGGGCTCGGCTACCGTCACGTCGATAGCGGCGCGATGTATCGAGCGGTTGGCTGGAAGGCGCTCGGCGAGGGCGTGCCGCTCGACCAGGAAGACGCCGTCGCGGCGCTGGCCGGCGCCGCGCGCATCGACGTCACCGCCGCAGCGGTCACCATCGACGGCGTCGACGTGACGCGCGCGATTCGGACGCCGGAGATGGACCGCGCGGCGGCCGCCGTCGCGCGCCTGCCGAAGGTCCGTGCGGTGCTCGTGGAACGACAACGTCAGGTCGGCGCGGATGGCGGGATCGTGATGGAAGGGCGCGACATCGGCACGGTCGTGTTCCCGTACGCCGACGTGAAGATCTATCTGGATGCGACGCCCGAAGAGCGCGCCCGACGCCGCGCGTCGGATCCGTCGCGCTCCGGCGTGCCGTCAGCGGTGTCCGATGTGGCCACGCTCCTCACCGAACGCGATCGTCTCGATCGCACGCGCGCCGCGTCCCCCCTCTACGCCGCCGACGATGCGGTTGTCGTCGACACCACTGGGAAAAGCGTCGACGAGGTGGTGCGCGAGGTGTTAGACGTCGTCCGCGCCAAGATGTAGGGGCCGAGCTGGCTCGGCCCCAGACGTGCCGCTACTTCTTGCGGTCCCTGTAATCCTCGGACGAGGCCGGATCGAGCTCCCACCGGTGCTTGTCGCGTGCGACGACTTTGTCGCTCGACTTCAACTCCTCGTTGTCGGCGTATTCCACACCGAGCGCCTTGCCGACGTCGTCCACGGCGTCCTGATCCGGCGTCGGATTGTCGCCGCCGGGCGCTTCGTCGCCGGTGAAGTACGCGTCCTCTACATCGACGTCGACGTCCCCGACCGTGATCTCCGGCGACATGCCTTCGTGCTCCAGGCGCCGCTCGGCCATCCCCGCGCGGCCGCTGCGCGCCGCGGTCCCGCGCCGGTTCATGTCGAGCGACGAAGGCGGCGTCTGGACGACTTCGTCGAGCGTCCGGCGCGCGCGCTCCAGGCGGGGCGCTCTTGGCGTCGCCGACGCGCGAGCGGCTTTCTTGCGGGGCGCGGCTTTGCGCGGGGCGGCCTTCCGGCTTGTCTTCGCCTTCTTGATGGGGCGTTTACCCGAACGGCGGGTTGTTGCCCGTTTGCTGGCTGATCTGGTCGTCTTGGCGCGTCGTGCGGGCCGTCGCTTGGCCATAAAGCCGTCCTTTGGGAACCTTGACAGTTTGGCGATAAGTGTCGTACGCTCTGTCGCTTATCGGAAATTAGCGAACCCCAACCTAGCGCAACTTGCGGGTGCCGGTCCCGCTTACCAACCCCGGCAATCGACGACAAGAGGAGACGCGCACGGCATGGCACACGTAGAAGACGAGAACACGTCCGGTCCGGGCAGAGGCGGCGCGACGGCGACAACCGACCGCGGCAGCGACCGCAGCGAACGCGGCGAGCGCGCCGATCACGGCGGGCTCATCGCCCGTCCCCGCGGGGACGATGACCAGATCGATCCCGAAGAGTACGCCAAGCTGCTCGACATCTACGATAACAGCTTCCGGAATATCGCGGAAGGTGAGGTCGTCAAGGGCACGGTGCTCAAGGTGACCGCGTCCGAAGTGGTGATCGACGTCGGCTACAAGTCGGAAGGCATCATCCAGATCGGCGAGTTCCTCGACGAGAACGGCGAGGTCACCGTCCAGGCCGGCGACATCGTCGACGTGCTGCTCGAGCGCACTGAGGATCGCGAAGGGTACGTCGTCCTCTCGCGCGAAAAAGCCGAGAAGATGAAGATTTGGGACGAGGTCGAGAAGGCCTATGCCGAGCGCAAGGTCGTCATCGGCCGCGTCATCGAGCGGATCAAAGGCGGGCTCGCCGTGGACATCGGCGTCCGCGCGTTTCTGCCGGGATCGCAGATCGACGTGCGTCCGGTGCGGAACCTCGACGCGCTGCGCGGGCAGGAGCTCCGCATGCGCGTCATCAAGGTGAACAAGAAGCGCGGCAACATCGTGCTGTCGCGCAAGGCGCTCCTCGAGGAGGAGAACGCCGAGAAGAAGAAGCACACGCTCGACATCCTCGCCGAGGGCAAGGTGCTCAAGGGCGTCGTCAAGAACATCACCGATTACGGCGCGTTCATCGATCTGGGCGGCATCGACGGGCTGCTGCACATCACGGACATGTCGTGGGGCCGGGTCGGGCATCCCTCCGAGCTGTTCAAGGTGAACGACGAGATCGACGTGATCGTGCTCAAGTACGATCCGGCGACCGAGCGCGTGTCGCTCGGCCACAAGCAGCTCATCACCGATCCGTGGGCGAACGTGATGGATCGCTATCCGGTGGGCCAGCGGGTCGCCGGCAAAGTGGTGAGCCTCACCGACTACGGGGCGTTCATCGAGCTCGAGGCGGGCGTCGAAGGGCTGATCCACGTGAGCGAGATGTCGTGGAGCAAGCGCGTCAAGCACCCGTCGAAGATCCTGAACGTCGGCGACACGGTGGACGCGCAGGTGCTCGGCGTCGACCCGACGGCGCGCCGGATTTCGCTCGGGCTCAAGCAGGTCGAGAGCAACCCCTGGAACGAGCTGTCGGAGAAGTATCCGGTCGGCACGAAGATCACCGGCAAGGTGCGCAACCTCACCGAGTTCGGCGCCTTCGTCGAGGTCGAGGACGACATCGACGGGCTGATCCACATCTCCGACATGTCGTGGAGCAAGCGCATCAAGCACCCGTCGGAAGTGCTGAAGAAGGGCGACGTCGTCGAGGCGATGGTGCTCAACATCGACGCCGAAAATCAGCGGCTGTCGCTGGGGCTGAAGCAGCTGGCAACCGACATTTGGGATGACTTTTTCACGCGGCGCCACGTCGGCGACACGATCGAGGGCAAGGTCGTGCGCATGACGAACTTCGGCGCGTTCGTCGAGCTCGACGAAGGCATCGAAGGGCTGATCCACGTGTCGGAGTTCGACGACACTCCTCACAAGGGCAAGGAAGGCAAGATCGAACTGACGGTGGGCGAAAGCTACCCGATGAAGATCATCAAGCTCGCCCCGGCCGAACGCAAGATCGGGCTTTCGATCCGTGCGCTCAAGTCCGACGAGTTCCGCGCCGATTGGGAGGCGTACCAGGAAGGCGAAGGCACCGGCGCGGCGACGCTTGGCGATCACTTTCGGAACCGGTAAAGGGAGCACACCATGACCGGCGGCAGCATGACCAAGGCAGAGCTCGTCGAGGAAGTTTCACGCGTGTCGGATCTGACCAAGAAACACTCCGAGGTCATCGTCGACACGGTGTTCCGCAGCATCATCGAGGCGCTGCACCGCGGCGAGAAGATCGAGCTGCGCGGGTTCGGCAGCTTCCGGCTCCGCAAGCGCGAGCCGCGCAAGGGCCGCAACCCGAAGACGGGCGACAAGGTGGACGTGCCGCCGAAGAAGGTCCCGTACTTCAAGCCGGGCAAGGAGCTGAAGGAGCTCATCAACAAGGAGCCCGCGCCGGCGGTCGCTGCACCGGCCGGTGGGAACCCGGTTCCGCCGGACGCCATGGCGGTGTAGTAGTCGTCAGTCACGACTACATGGAGCGCCTTTGGTCCCCCTGGAGACTGGCCTACGTGACCGGAACCGGCAACGCTCAAGGCTGCATCTTCTGTGAAGCGGCCGACGACCTGGTTCTGATTCGCGGCCGCCTGTCCTACGTCATCCTCAATCTGTACCCGTACAACAGCGGCCACTTGATGGTCGTGCCGAACCAGCACGTCGGATCGCTGGCGGCGATGAGCCGCGACGAGCGGGACGAGCTGATGCGCTTCACGCGCCATGCCGAGATGGCGCTGACCGAGGCGTACAAGCCGCAGGGCCTCAACGTCGGCATGAATCTCGGGCGTCCGGCCGGCGCCGGCGTGCTCGATCATCTGCACGTGCACCTGGTGCCGCGCTGGACGGGCGACACGAACTTCATGTCGGTCGTCGGGCACGTGCGCGTGCTCCCCGAAGAGCTCGGTGAAACGGCGAAGCGCCTCAGGCCGATCTTCGAGCGCCTCGCCCACGACGACGTTTGATCGTTTCTTATGATCCTTGAGCTGACGGCGGAACAAGAGGCGTTCAGGCAATCGGTCGAGCAGTTTGCGCGCGAGGTGGTCGCGCCGCGGGCGGCGTCGATCGACGAGACGGGCGCGTTTCCCGGCGACGTCATGCGCGCCGCGGCCGGACGGGGGCTCCTCGGTGTCACGATTCCGGCGAGCTGGGGCGGCGGCGGCCGCGACTACGTCAGCTACGCGCTGGCGATCGAAGCGATTGCGCGCGCGAGCGCCACGGTCGCCGTCGCGCTGTCGGTCACCAATTCACTGGTCGCCGAGCTCATCGCGCACGCCGGCCGGGCCCCGCAAAAGGAACGATGGCTGCGGACGCTGGCGTCCGGCGAGGCGATCGGCGCTTTCGCGCTGTCGGAGGCCGACGCCGGCACCGATGCCGCCAATCAGCAGACCAAGGCGCTGCGCACGACCGACGGGTACCGCATCACGGGGCAGAAAGTCTGGGTCGCCAACGCCGAGGCCGCCTCCGTCGCGATTGTGTTTGCCGCGACGCGTCCGGGCCTGCGCGCCCAGGGGGTCACCGCGTTTCTCGTGCCGATGAACGCGCCGGGCATCAGGCGCACCGCGCGGGCCGACTCCCTCGGCGTCCGCGGCCTCGGCTGCATGGATCTCGAGTTCGACGTCCAGGTCGGCGACGATCAGGTGCTGGGCTCGGTCGATCAGGGATTCCGCCTCGCCATGTGGGCGCTCGAAGGTGGGCGCGTGGCGATCGCGGCGCAGGCGCTCGGCATCGGCCAGGCGGCGCTCGACGAGGCGATCGCGCACGCCAAGCACCGCGAGACCTTCGGGCGCCCGATCGCCAGCTATGAGGCGATTCAGTGGATGCTCGCCGACATGGCGACCGAGCTCGACGCCGCGCGGATGCTCACGCTGAAGGCGGCCGCCGCGAAAGACCAGCAGGAGAAGAGCGCGCTCGAATCGTCGATGGCGAAGCTCGCCGCGTCGGAGGCGGCGCACAAGGCCGCGGACAAAGCGATGCAGATCCTCGCGTCGGCCGGCTATCGCCGCGGCTCGGTCGTCGAGCGGCTGTTCCGCGACGTTCGCGCGACGGAAATCTACCAGGGGACGTCGGAAGCCCAGCGGATGATCATCGCGTCGCAGGTGCTCGCCGGAGGATAACCGTGGACAAATCGGAGGCGCAGGCCAGGCTCGATCGCATTGGCGCCTTCACCGGGGAGCTCGCCGCACTCGAGCGCGACGGCGTGCTCTCGCTGGACGAGGCCCAGCGGCGCACGCTCGCGGCGCATCATCAGCGGCTCGTCTCCGATCTCACCAGCCATTTCGATCTCGATCGCGGCGCGGCGCAGCGGCAGATGTCGCTCTCCATGCGTGCCGCCGCCGTCGTCGGCGCGGTCGCGCTGTCGGCGTCCGTGTACCTGTTCTTCTACCGGTTTTGGGGCCTGCTCGCGACGAGCGTGCAGGTGTCGCTGCTCATCGTGGCGCCGCTGGCCGGCGTCGCGCTGACCGAAGTGGCCTCGCGATTGGACAAGAGCCGGCTTTTCGTGCTGATCGCCGCGTGCGTCGCCTTCGCGTGCATCGTGGCCAACGTGTCGATGATCGGCCACATCTTCGCCATGACCGATTCGCCGGACGCGCTGCTGGTCTGGTCGGCGTTCGCACTGGCGCTCGGGTACGCGTACGGCCTGAGGCTCTCGGTCGCCGGTGGGCTCATCCTCGCGATCGCATTCCTGGCGGGACGAATTGTGGCCGCCACCGGAGGGGAATGGACCGAGATGGGCCGGCGGCCGGAGGCGTGGCTCGTGACGGCGCTTCTGCTGCTCGTCGCGGGAGCCGTACGCCCAACCAAGCGGTGGCTCTTCGCGTCCACCTATCGCAACGTGGGCCTATCGGTCGCCCTCTTCGGCCTCTGGAGCCTGTCGATCAACGCCGATTTGAGTGCGCTGAGGTGGTCCGAGACCGCGATCAAGGCGACCTATCAGATCGGCGGGTTCGTGCTCGCCGGCGGCGTGATCGTCTTCGGGCTGCGCACGGCCTGGATGGAAGGCGTCTATCTGGGCGCGCTCGGATTCATCGTGCTCCTGTACACCAAGTTCTTTCAATGGTGGTGGGACTGGATGCCGGCGTATCTGTTCTTCCTGATTGTCGGTCTCGTCGCGGTCGGCATGATTCTGGTGCTGCGGCGCGTCCGAGCTCTCGCGGCGGTGGTCGCATGAT
>JADGOC010000138.1 GCA_017883165.1 Acidobacteriota bacterium | reverse complement strand
GCTCGTAGGCCCCTGCGTTCATCGCTCGTAGGCCCCTGGCGTTCATCGCTCGTAGGCCTCGATGGGCGGGCAGGTGCACATGACGTTGCGGTCGCCGTAGGCACCGTCGATGCGACTCACCGGCGGCCAGTACTTCGCGGCCCGCAATCCGGGCACCGGGTAGGCCGCCGACTCGCGCGGGTAGCTCCGGGCCCAGTCGTCGGCGACGACGTCCTCCGCGGTGTGCGGCGCGTGGCGCAGCGCACTCTCCTCGACGGCCACCTCGCCGCGCTCGACCGCGGCGATCTCGGCCCGGATCGCGAGCATCGCGTCGCAGAATCGGTCGAGCTCGGCCTTGCCCTCGGACTCGGTCGGCTCGATCATGAGACTCCCGGCCACCGGGAACGAGACGGTCGGCGCGTGGAAGCCGTAATCCATGAGCCGCTTGGCGACGTCCGTTTCCTCGATGCCGCTCGCCTGCTTCAATGGCCGCAGGTCGAAGATCAGCTCGTGCGCGACGCGGCCGTTCGGCCGCGTGTACAGCACCGGAAAGTACGGCTCGAGGCGCGACTTGATGTAGTTCGCGTTCAGAATGGCGTATCGCGTCGCGTTGACCATACCGTCGCCGCCGAGCATCTTCATGTAGCCGTACGAGATCAGCAGAATGCTCGCGCTGCTCCACGGCGCCGCCGCGAGGGCGTGAATCGCGTGCGCGCCGCCGGTCTTCACGATCGGATGGCCCGGCAGATACGGCGCCAGGTGCGCCGCGACGCCAATCGGCCCCATGCCCGGCCCGCCGCCGCCGTGCGGAATGCTGAACGTCTTGTGCAGGTTGATGTGGCACACGTCGGCGCCGATCGCCGCGGGGCTCGTCAGCCCGACCTGCGCGTTCATGTTCGCGCCGTCCATGTATACCTGCCCGCCGTGCTGGTGCACGATGGCGCAGACGTCCTGGATCGCTTCTTCGAACACGCCGTGCGTCGACGGGTACGTCACCATCAAGGCGGCCAGCCGATCTTTGTGCGCCGCCGCCTTCACGCGCAAATCCTCGACGTCGATATTCCCCTCGCTCGTGCTCGCGACGACGACGACGCGCATGCCGGCCATGACGGCGCTGGCGGGATTGGTGCCGTGCGCCGAGGCGGGGATGAGCACGACGTCGCGTGGCGCCCCTCCCCGCTCGCGATGGTACGCGCGGATCACCATCAGCCCGGCGAATTCGCCCTGCGCGCCGGAGTTCGGCTGGAGCGACACGGCCGCAAAGCCGGTGATCTCGCAGAGCATCGCTTCGAGCTCGCGGAAGATTTGCTGATACCCCTCGGCCTGATCGATCGGCACGAAGGGATGAAGGCTCGAGAACTCGGGCCAGGTGATCGGCAGCATCTCTGACGCCGCGTTCAGCTTCATCGTGCAGGAGCCGAGCGGAATCATCGAGGTATCCAGACCGACGTCTTTCCGCTCGAGGCCGCGGATGTAGCGCATCATCTGCGTTTCGGAATGATGCGTGTTGAACACCGGGTGCGTGAGGAACGGCGACGTCCGCGCGAGGCCGCGCGGATAACTGACGTCGATGTTCTCGATCGTCGCCGGGTCAACACGGACGGGGCCTGCGGACACGAGTGTCGCGGCGATCGTGCCGGCGGCAAACACATTAACGATAGCTTCGATGTCGCCGACACCGACCGTCTCGTCGAGCGCGACGTGTATCGTGCCGTCGCGCCGGTAGCCGAGATTGATCCGCGCCGCCATCGCCGCCTTGAGGATGCGTCCGACGCTGCCGACGCCGCCGGGCACTTCGAAGCGCGGCGTGTCGAAGAACTGATCGTTCAGCTGCCGGAAGCCGATCTTGCCGAGCTCGCGCTCGAGGAGCTTGGCGCAGCCGCGAACCCGGCGCGCGATCGCCGTGATCCCCTTGGGGCCGTGGTACACGGCGTAGAAGCCGGCGATGTTCGCCAGGAGCGCCTGCGCCGTGCAGATGTTGGAGGTCGCCTTCTCGCGCCGGATGTGCTGCTCGCGCGTCTGCAGCGCCATGCGGTAGGCGCGGTTGCCGTGCGCGTCGACCGACACGCCGATGATGCGCCCCGGCGCCTGCCGGACGTGCTGTGCCTTCGTCGCGAAGAACGCGGCGTGGGGGCCGCCGTAGCCGAGCGGCACGCCGAAGCGCTGCGAGTTGCCGTACACGACGTCCGCGCCGAGCTCGCCGGGCGGCGTCAGGAGCGCGAGGCTCAGAAGGTCCGTCCCGACGGCGACCAGTACGCCGGCTTTCCTGGCCTTCGCGATGAAGGCGCTCAGGTCGTGGACGCATCCCGTTTCGTCCGGCGTCTGCACGAGCGCACCGAACACGCGATCGCTGAACGCGGCCGTCTTGACGTCGCCGACGATGAGCTCGATGTCGAGCGGTTCGGCGCGGGCGCGCAGCACGTCGAGCGTTTGCGGGAAGCAGGTGTCGGCGACGAAGAACTGCGCGGCGCGGCCGGCGGCCCCGGCGGCGTCGATCCGCTTGGCCTGCACCCGGTGCAGCATCGTCATCGCCTCGGCGGCCGCCGTGGCTTCGTCCAGGAGCGACGCGTTCGCGATCTCCATTCCCGTCAGCTCACCCACCATCGTCTGAAAATTGAGGAGCCCTTCGAGACGGCCTTGCGCGATCTCGGCCTGATACGGCGTGTACGGCGTGTACCAGCCCGGGTTCTCGAGCACGTTGCGCAGGATGACGCCCGGCGTGACGCAGTCGTAGTAGCCGAGGCCGATGTACGACCGGCACATCTGGTTGCGCGCGGCCGTGCGGTGCAGGTCGCGCAGGTAGTGGAACTCCGGTACGCCGGCCGGCAGATTCAGCGGCTTCTTCAGCCGGATGCGCGCGGGCACTGCCTCGTCGATCAGCGCCTCGAGCGACGAGGCGCCGACCACTTTCAGCATCGCGTCGCGTTCAGTGTCGTCTGGGCCGATGTGACGGGATTGGAACTGCTCGGGATCAAAAAGCATCGTCAGGGCTATTTCACGAGATCTTGATACTGGGTGGCGTCGAGGAGCGCGCCGGCTTCGCCGGGGCTCGTGAGCTTGAGCACGATCATCCAACTGGTGTGCGGGTCGGCGTTCACGGTCTCGGGTTTGTCCTTGAGCGCCGCGTTCACTTCCACCACTTCGCCTGTGACGGGCGAGTAGAGCTCGGACACCGCCTTCACCGATTCGATGGTTCCGAACGACTGCCCCTGCTTCAGCTTGGCGCCGACCTCGGGCAGCTCGACGTAGACGACGTCGCCAAGCTGCTGCTGCGCGTAGTCGGTGATGCCGACCTTGCCGCGGTCGCCGGCGAGCTCGATCCATTCGTGGTCTTTCGTGTATTTGAGGCCGGCCGGGTACGCCATCGCGTCGCCTACTTTCTCTTGTAGAACGGCATCGGCACGACACGGGCGCGCGTGCGGCGGCCGCGGATGTCGACGTCGAATTCGGTGTCGATTGCCGTGTGTTCGATCGGCAAGTACGCCATGCCGATCGCCTTCTTCAGAAACGGTGTCTGCGTGCCGCTCGTGACGCGCCCCGCTTTCGCGCCGGCAACGTAGGCGTCGTAGCCGTGGCGCGCGATGCCGCGGTCGAACATCTCGAAGCCGACGAGTTTGCGGCGGACGCCGTTGGCCTTCTGCTCGCGCAGCACAGTGGCGCCGATGAAGTCGTCCTTCTTCCAGCCGACGATCCAGTTGAGATCGGCTTCGACGGCCGTGGTCGTGTCGTCGATGTCGTTGCCGTGGAGGCGCATCCCCGCTTCGAGGCGCAGCGTGTCGCGCGCGCCGAGGCCGCAGGGAATCAGCTCGACCGGTCGCCCCGCTTCGACGATCGCCTGCCAGACGCGATCGGCCGACTGCGGAGGGACGAAGATCTCGAAACCGTCCTCGCCCGTGTAGCCGGTACGTGAGATTGTCGCGCGGACGTTGGCCACCTCGCCGTGCGCGAACCAGTAGTACTTCATGCCGGCGAGCTCGACGCCGGTCAGCGACTGAACGATTCCGACCGCCTCGGGCCCCTGGACGGCCAGGAGCGCGTAGCGGGCGCTCGCGTTGACGGCGACGACGTCGCCCGCCGGCTTGATGTGCTCAACGATCCAGGCGTAGTCCTTCTCGATGTTGCCGGCGTTGACGACGAGCATGAAGTGCTCGGGGGCGAGCCGGTAGACGAGCAGATCGTCGACGAACGTGCCCTGCGGCGTGAGCAGGCCCGAGTACTGCGCCTGCCCCACCTGAAGCTTCGACGCGTCGTTGGATGAGATCCGTTGAACGGCGGCGAGGGCATCCTTGCCGGCGATCTCGATTTCGCCCATGTGGCTGACGTCGAAGAGGCCCGCGCGCGTCCGGACGGCCAAATGCTCGTGGACGATGCCCGAGTATTCGACGGGCATGTCCCAGCCACCGAACGGCACCATTTTGGCGCCGGACGCGCGATGGCGATCGTTCAGCGGCGTCTTCTTGAGCGGTGCGGCCGTGGCCTGTTCCATGGGAGCTAGGTCGGGCGGAAGTGCGTGGCCCGGAACAGGTAACGGTACTATGCGCCTTCGGGCGCGGTCAAGAATCAGCCGCTCTGGATTATTCCGGCGGCGTCTTCGTCAGGCGCGACGCCACGTAGACCGACGTGGCGATCGACAGCCCCGCGATCAGCCAGACGACCCACGGGTGCCGCAGCGATGGCGGCAGAAACGGTACCGTTGCCCCGGAGACGAGACCGGCGATGAGCACCCCGACGAAGACGCCACCAAGAATGTGCCTCATACGTTTCTCACTTCACGAAAGTCTAAGCGGAATCGCCGAGCAGGCGATGTATTCGAACCAGTAGCCTTCCGAGCGAATAACCCATGCCGCCGAGCACGTGTTCATGTAGAACGGCTGCCATATGCCCTGTTGGGCCGCGTAGGCGATGCAGGAAGCGGTGTCGTTCCACGCATTGTTTATGAGTTGCTCGTACTCGCTCCAGCAGTCGGGCATGTCGACCCGAAACATCAGGCCAGCGCGGTCGCCAGCGCCGCGTCCAGCCGGCGGCGCGCTCATGCCGGCGATGCGCCGCGCGAGACGTACGGGAGCGGCAGCGTCTCCGTCGATCCAGCCGATGACAGCGCCGCCAAGGATCACGCCGTAAGCCTCTGGCGACTGGTCGTGGCGCGCTTCGAGCGCGGCCGCCAGGCCGCGGTACCGTTTGATCGCGCGCGAGCCGGCCAGCAGCGCGCGAACCTTCGCCAGCTCCTCGGCACCAAGAGCGTTCATGGCGAACGCCACCTGCTGTGTGCCTCGTGTGACTTGCATCGCGAAGGTGTTCATCCGCACATCCACCCGGTCGTTCTGCGACGCGATCTCGAAATCGAAGTGGCCGTCCTTGTAGGACGTCTTGCGAAACTGCAGGTTCGGCGCGTGGCCGGAGAACTGAATGCCGCCGTCCGGCATCCGCACCACCGAGTACGCCACCGCGCCGGTGCCGCCGGCCCGGGGATCCGGCCGCCGGGCGTCCGCGCCGGCTCGCGCGGCGCCGCCGAGAAGTAATGCCACCGAGACGACACCCATTGTGACTTTCCTGACCATGGTCCGCTCCCTCGCGCGGGTGGTCCCGCGCATGCGTGGAGACGCGCGACCTCGCAGCCTCTGGCTGCCCTGTCCCGTCGACCGTACTCGCCGGAGACTCCCGGCGTCCGCGACGCTCTTCCCCGCCGCAGTGTCGTCGGCGCTACACGTCGGCGACGCCGACGCATGCCGCCGCTTCGCTCTCTGCCGCTTCCGCACGAGGGCTCGTAACCGGCCACCCGGCGGCGGCCATGGCCGTCGGTTCATCAAGCGAAAAACGGAGATACGCCTGAAGCGTGTGGTAGCTGATGCCCAACACGCGACACGCCTCGCGCTTGTTGCCGCCGCATCGATCGAGAATCAGGCGCGCGTAGCGGCTGCCCCACGCCCTCATGGTGTCGTTGCGCTGCAGAGACGGCCCGAGCGCAGCCGAATAGTCGCCGCGGACGATCGCGGGGAGATCGTCGAGCTCGATCACGTGAGTCGACGCGAGTGTGACGGCACGCTCCATCAGCCGTTCGAGCTCGCGGACGTTCCCCGGCCACGCGTAGGCCAGCAGCGCTTCGGCGGCCGCCGCGGAGAGGAGGAGCGGATTCGTGGCGCGGTGACGCTCGAGAAAGTAGTTGGCGAGTTCCAGCACATCGGGCCGCCGTTCGCGCAGCGTCGGCACGCGAATGTCCACACCGCTCAGGCGATAGAACAGATCGGGCCGGAACAACCCCCGGTCGACCATCTCGGACAGGCTCCGGTTGGTGGCCGCGATGATCCGGATGTCGACGCGACGGGTCCCGTGGCCGCCGACCCGCTCGATGGCGAGATCCTGAATCGACCGCAGCAGCTTGGCTTGTGCCGACAGTGAGAGGTCCGACACTTCGTCCAGAAACAACGTGCCGCCGTCGGCGTGCTCGAATTTTCCGCGGCGGCCCCTGACTCCAGTCGCCGTGCGCTCCTCGATGCCAAAGAGCTCTGCCTCGAGGAGCGTCTCCACCAGCGCCGCGCAATTGATCGCGACGAATGGCCCGTGGCACCGCCGGCTGAGATCGTGAACCTGGTGCGCGACCAGCTCCTTGCCGACGCCGCTCTCGCCTTCGAGCAGCACCGTGAAGTCCGTGTGCGAGACGCGCTCGATCGTCGCACGCAACGTCTGCATCGCGGCCGTCGATCCAATGAGGGGTGCCGCGCCGTCCCGCTTCGGGCGCGCTCCGACCAGCGCGCCGGCCCGCGCCAACTGCAGACGATTGCGCTCGATCTCGAGGACGAAGGCGCCGATGTGCGTCGCCAGCCCAAGCATCTGAAAATCCCACTCGCCGAGCCGGGCCCCCGGATCGAAGGTCGCTTCCAGCACGCCGGTCGAGGCGGTATCAGGCCCCGGCACTTCGAGCGCGATCGATTCGGCCCCGGCCGTCGCGGCTCCCTGCGATGACCATCGTCCGGCGATTTCGCGAAGATGGACGGTTCGCACCGGGACGAGCTTCCGCAGCATCTCCTCAAAAGCGCCGCGCAGCAGCGACACGTCGCTGCGCCGATCGAGGCCGCGCGTCAGCGCGGCAAGCAAGTCGCCGAACGCCTGGCGGCGCTCACGCTGGCGCGGTGCATGTGCAGTCATGTCGTTGCTCCTCACGGATGCAGGCTCGCCACAACCAAATTGAGTGCCACGACAGACTGGAGAGAAAATCCGCATAAAAGTGAATTCGATCTGACGCTCACACAATCTGAGGGGTAGCATCTCCCCGCCGTGGGCCGCCCGGCCGGTGATCCGACGTGGGAACCACATACCCGCTCCCCTCATCGTCTTCAAACCAAGAAAGATGACTGTCGAAGGCGATCGCGCCGCGATAGCACACGGAGCTCGATCGGAGCCGCGACACGGCGCATCGAAGGACTCGCCCGCGCACCGATGTGCGCCGCTCTATTGTTTGGAGATGCAGTTCCACAACCGCTCCTGGAAACATGCGGTGCCGGCTCTCGATCAGCGCCCCGCCTGATGACACGTCGATGACCGCCACTTCGTGACCCGGCCGGACTCGGGCGAATACGATCCCGTGATCGGCTGCATGCCTGTGTCGATGCGTCCGGCGCCGATCGAGATTGGCCTCAGTCATAAAGGGTTCCAGCGCCTCGCGCCAGCATCGAATTTCAGGACCCGTGTTCTGCCGGTTTCTCCAGAGACACGAATGACGTACTGCGCGCCCCTCCGTCCCAGGATGTACACGCTTCCGGGAGACGCCGTGCCGATCGAGGTGAACGTCAGAATGTTGCTTGAACCCAGCCTGATCGGGTCCGTGCCCGGCGGCGGGCTGCCCGAGTCGACCGCCGGTAAACCGGGCAGCACGCCGAAGTCCACGCCGCTGAACAGGCCAGGCAGGCGCTCGAGCGGCATCAACTCGTGGTCGATCCCGCGCTGAATATCCGCCGTGCGGACCCCGTTTCCATTCCCGTCGACGTAGACGCCATAGGCGTAGCCGTCAGGGGTCGGCACGAACCGCAGCGCGACGTCCGACGAGCGCGCGACCGCTTCCATGCGCGCCCGCTGCAGCCGCGTCGAGAGATATCTCGCCGCCCCCATCGTCCGCGCGTCGTCGAGGTTCGCCAGGGCGCCGGGGACCGTCAACGCGCTGAGCGTGCCGATCACCGCCGTGACGCACACGAGCTCCACGAGCGAGTATCCGAGGGGCGAGGCGCTCGGGCAGACAGCAGGCACGACTGAGCCCTCGCCCCACAACCGCATGGCGCTACTGGGGTGCGTGGTCGGCCTTCGCCGCCGAGACGACGATCTGGGGCTTCAGCTTGAGGAAGTTCTTCTCGCCGACGCCGCGGACGTTCATCAGCTCTTCGATCTTCTTGAATGGGCCGTTCTTCTGGCGGTACTCGATGATGCGCGCGGCGGTCTTCGCGCCGATGCCGGGCAGCGCTTCGAGCTCGGTCGCCGACGCGCTGTTGATGTTGACGGCGCTCGCCACGGCGGGCTTGCCTCCGGCGCGCGGGCCGGCCTTCCGCTGCGCCGCGCCGGCGACGCTCGGGTTCATCGTCGCGAGCACGGCGATGGCGAGGAACGGGACAAACATGCGGATCATTCTGCTCTCCTTTTGTTGTGGACCCTGGCCGGTGACTCCTGCTCGAAGGGAGGTCAAGCCCCCGCGCGGGAATCGGTTGCCGAGCCAGGGTCGCCCAAGCACAGGGGCAATCGATACGCCACGTCGCGTCATGGAGTGCGTGGCCAGAAGTGGCTGATCGGAGAGGAGATGGATGAGGGCCGCGGGCGCGGAAGGACACGCGCGATCGGCGGCGTCAGAAAACGACGCCGCGAGTTGGCGCGGTGAGCGGCGACGCGATCAGCGCCCCGTCGGCGCGGGGGGCGACGGGCGGCACCACTCGATCGTGTGGCGCAGACCTTCCTCGAGCCCGACGATCGGCGTATAGCCGAGCAGCGCCTTGGCTTTCGAGATGTCGGCCTGCGAATCCTTCACATCGCCGGCGCGTTCTTCTTTGTAGATCGGCTGGAGATTGGTGCCGACGATCGCGTTCATCACACCCAGTAACTCGTTGAGCGAGATGCGTCCGGCAGTGGCGACGTTGATCACTTCCCCGGCCACCTGCGTCTGCGCTTCGCACGCGCGCAGCACGCCGTCCACCACGTTGGCGACGTAGGTGAAGTCGCGCGTCTGCTCGCCGTCGCCGTAGATCACCGGCTGGCGGCCCCGCAGGAGCGCCGTCGAGAACAGCGAGATGACGCCCGAGTACGGCGACCCCGGATCCTGCCGCGGGCCGAACACATTGAAATACCTCGTCGTCACCGTCTCGAAACCGTAGAGCCGCGTGAACATCTGGCAATACTGCTCCGCCACGAGCTTCTGCAGCGCGTACGGCGACAGGGGGTTCGTCGGCATGTCCTCGCGCTTGGGCAGCGTCGGCGTGTTGCCGTACGCGGACGAGGAGCCGGCGTAGACGAACCGTTTCACGCCGGCGTCGCGCGCGGCGACCAGAATACTCAGCGTCGCGTCGATGTTGGCGCGGTTCGAGGTCAGCGGATCCTTTACCGACCGCGGCACTGACGGGATCGCCGCCTGATGCAGCACGTACTCCATCCCCTCGGCCGCCCGCTGCGCGAACGACGCGTCCGCCAGGTCGCCTTCGAGAAACTCGACGGCCGAAATGTGGTCGAGGTTGTGCCGCTTGCCGGTGATCAGGCTGTCGGCCACCCGCACGCGGTGTCCGCGCCGGATGAGCTCGGTCGCGAGATGCGATCCGATGAAGCCCGCGCCGCCGGTTACGAGGTAGGAGGCCATGCCGTCAGTTCTCGAAACCGGTCCGTGACAAACCGGGCGTCACCGTCAACGCATTCGCGAAGTATACCTTCTTCAGCACGGTATCCGGCAGGTTCATGCCGTAGAGCTTCCAGAACGCGTGGTAATCGCGGTAGTAATCGAAGTACTCGTCGGCGGTTTCGAACACGCGCCAGTAGTAAGGATACTCGTCGGCCTGGTACGTGTCCTTGCCGAACAGGATC
>JADGOC010000137.1 GCA_017883165.1 Acidobacteriota bacterium | reverse complement strand
TCGTCGGCAACCGCGTGCTGTCGTTCTTCCCACGCGGCCCGCTCGAGGTGACGAGCACCATCTCGCGCTATTCGCAGGATCTCGTGCCCTACACCAACGCGTTCAGCGGCGGCGTCGACCAGCAGATCGGCTCCAACATGAGCGTGTCGGCGATGTTCGTGCACCGGCGCACGCGCGACCTGCTGACGCGCCGCATCACGAACCTGTTCGACGCGCACCCGGGCGATCCGAACTTCGGCAAGACGACCGACGGCGGTCCGCGGTTGAGCGATGTCACCTACGACGGTCTGGTCGACTACGACGGGATCATCCTCTCGTTCCGCCGGCGCCTCAGCCGTCGCTATCAGTTCGGGCTCTCCTACACCGGGTCGCGCGCGAGCGACAACCTGCTCACCGGGCAGGTGGGCTCGACCTTCGCCAACAACAACCACCCCGAGCTCGATTACGGGCCGTCGAACCAGTCGGCGCCGCACATCTTCGTGGGGAACGCGGCCGTCGTGCTGCCGTTTGACGTCAACCTCAGCGCGATCGCGTTCTGGCGGAGCGGCACGGCGTTCAACCCGCGCGGCATCATCGACAGCGACGGCGACGGTCTGGTGGATCAGCGCGACCTGACGCAGGCGCGCAACGCGTTCCGCGTGAAGCCGTACGCCGACGTCGATCTCCGCGTCGAGAAAAAGGTGACGGTCGGCCGCCACACGGCCAGCGTGCTCATCGAGGCGTTCAACATCGTCAACCGCGACAACGTGTCCAACGTAAACGCGGTGTCGGGTCCGACCTTCGGGACGCCGGTCGCCTATCTGCCGGGCCGTGAGGTCCAGTTGGGCATTCGGTACTTCTTCGGGCAACAATAGAGGACGTGCACCCCATCGACCGCGTGGTCGCCGAGGTCGACCGCGCGGTCGACGAGATGGTTGAATTCACCGCCGATCTCGTCCGCATCCCCACCATCAACCCGCCCGGTGAGGCGTACGACGACTGCGCCCGCTTCATCGGCAACCGCCTCGCCGCCGACGGCTTCGACGTCGAGTACCTCGTCGCCGACGGCCGGCCGGAGCACTCGGCCCGCTATCCGCGCGTCAACGTCGTCGGCGGCCGTCGTGGCGGCCCCGGACCGGTCGTTCATCTCAACGGGCACTTCGACGTCGTGCCGGCCGGTGCCGGGTGGACGCTCGATCCGTTCGGCGGGATCGTGCGTGACGGCAAAATCTACGGCCGCGGCGCCTGCGACATGAAAGCGGGCATCGCGGCTGCCGTGTTCGCCTCCGAGGCGATCACGCGGGCCGGCGTGCAGCTTCCGGGGACGATCGAGATCAGCGGAACCGTCGATGAAGAGAGCGGCGGATTCGCCGGCGTCGCGTGGCTTGCGGAACAAGGGCGCGTCGCGAAAGACCGCACCGACTACGTCATCATCCCGGAACCGCTCGACGTCGATCGGATCTGCATCGGCCATCGCGGCGTCTACTGGTTCGAGCTGACGACGCGCGGGCGGATCGCGCACGGGAGCATGCCGTTTCTGGGCGTGAACGCCATCGAGGGCATGGGGCATGTCCTCGAGGCGATCAAGAGCGAGCTGCAGCCGGTGCTCGCGGCCCGGACGACCGCGATGCCGGTCGTGCCCGACGGCGCCCGCCACGCGACGATTAACATCAACGGCATCGACGGTGGCCAGCCGGTCGGCGGCATCCAGACACCCTGCGTCGCCGACTGCTGCCGGGCGGTCTTCGATCGGCGATTCCTGATCGAAGAAGGCTTCGAGCCGACCAGGCGGGAGATCGTGGCCCTGATCGAGCGGGCGATCAGGGCGATGCCGGGCCTCAAGTACGAGATGCGCGACCTCATGATCGTGCATCCGACAAAAACGCCGGACGAATCGCCACTCGTCGGCGCGCTCGATGCGGCGATCCTTCGGATCCTGAACAAGCCGGCGACGCTGGTCGCCAGCCCCGGCACCTACGATCAGAAGCACTTCGCACGCATCGCCGGCGTGTCGCACTGCGTCGCGTACGGTCCCGGGGAGCTCGAGCTGGCGCATCAGCCCGACGAGTGGTGCCGGATCGCCGACCTTGTGAAGGCGACGAAGGTCATCGCCCTCGCGACGCTCGACCTGATGGGTGTCAAGTAGGCGCGCCGGCGACCTGCGCGGCCAGTGTCCTGCACACGGGGACCTCGGCCCTCCTAGCGCCCTGAGGCGGCGACGGGCGCAGCCGGAGCGGTGGCGGTGCTGGCGCCGGACGTCGCGGACGGCCCGGCTTCCTGCAGCGCGTCGAAATCCACCAGCGACAAGCCGTACGCGAGGACGGCCCCGAGCTCGTTGGTCTTCGCCTGCGCGAGATCGCGCTGCGCCTGAATGACGAGAAAGCTGGTCGACATCCCGACCTCGAATCGCTTGCGCTCGGCGTCGAGCCGCTGCTCGGCGAGCTCGCGCGCCGCGCGGGTGGTCTGGATGCGCTTCGCGTTCATCTCGATCTTCCACGCCGCGTCGCGGACCTGCTGAATCGCCCGCGCCTGCGCGCTCTTCAGACGCTCCTCCGACTGCGCTCGCTCCAGCTTCGCCCGCGCGTCGTTCGCCTGCTCGGTGCTTCCGCCAATCGGGTACGACACGCTGACGCCAACGGCCCACGTCGGGTAGTTGTTCCCGAACAGCTGGCCGAGCACCGACCCGAAGCTCGTGATGTCGCCGGGCCCGACGATGGTGCCGGGGAAGCCGCCGGTGCGGAGCACCTGGGTGCCGCCGAGGCCGCTCGCCTGATAGTTGGCGTTCAGGCGGACGTCGGGCAGCTTCTGGTTGGCCGCGAACGTCGCGGCCGTCTGCGCGTTGTCGATGTCCTTGCGCGCACGCAGCAGATCGGCGCGCTCCGCCAGCGCGCGCGTGACCGCCGCTTCAACGTCCACCACCGTCGTCCCGACCGGCGGGGAATCGACCGTGTCGAGATTGATATTCCAGTTCTCGCGCACCGACGTGTCGAAGATGAGCAGCCGCAGCCGGTCCTCGGCCTGCTTCACCGAGGTTTCCGCGATGATCAACTGCTCCTGATCGGCCGCCACTTCGGCCTGCGCCGACACGAGGTCGAGCGGCGGCGACGTGCCGACGTCCACCTTGGCCTTGTTCACCCGGACGAGCTCCTGCGCGAGGTCGAGCGCCGACTGCCGCGCGTCCACCGTGGTCCGCGCGGACACCAGATTCCAGTACGCCGCTTTCACGTTCGCGGTCGTGTGCACGACGCTCTCGCGCAGGCGTGTGCCGGCGATGTCGCGGTTCGTCCGGCCGACGGCGAGCTGCTGCCGCGCGGAATCGATGAAGAGATCGCGGATGAGCGGCTGCGAGACGTTGAGCGACAGACCCGACTGCAGCAGCGGGTTATAGCTGTTGAGGAAGCTGTTGCTGTCGGTGTGCGAGGTCGACCAGCCGATGTTGTAGGACGTGCCGAACCACGGCAGCTTCTGCCCGAGGCCTGCGCTCTCCGTCACCACGTCCGTGCGCGTCGCAACTGGAGACAGCAGGCTGGCCGGCGGCAGGAGTTGGTTGTTCGAATTCACGCTCGAGTTGAGCGTTGGCCTGAAGGCGCCCGCGGCGGCCGCCACCCGCGTGTCGCTGATCTGCGGATCGAGCCGATCGGCCTTCAGGTCGGTGTTGTTGTCGAGCGCCATCTTCACCGCTTCGTCGACGGTGAGGCGGAGCGTGGCCGGCGTCTGAGCCGCGGTCTGTGCGGACACCGAGGCCGCCAGGCCGAGGGCGAGCAGGACGACGAGCGCCGTCCTGCCCAGGGCCGCCCCAGACGCCAGGCGCCGCCCGAAGATCCTGACCTTCGACGCATCGTCGAACAGCGAGTACGCGACGGGCGTGACGACGAGCGTCAACACGAGCGCGAGCGACTGGCCGCCGAAGATCACGAAACCGATCGCGTGGTTGGTGCCGGCGCCGATCCCGCGCGAGACGATGAGCGGCACCATGCCGGCGACGAACGCGAAGGTGGTCATCAGAATCGGCCGCAGACGATCGCGGCTCGCGCGGATCACAGCATCGTGCGTGGACAACCCGGTCTCCTTCAACTGGTTGGCGTGGTCGATCTGCAGAATCGAGTTCTTCTTCACGACGCCGAACAAGACGAGCAGGCCGAGGGCCGAGAAGATGTTCAGCGACTGCTGGAAGACGATGATCGACAGGAGCGCGAAGGGCAGCGTCAGCGGCAGCGACAGCAGAATCGTGATCGGGTGCAGCCACGATTCGAACTGCGCCGCCAGAATCAGATACATGAAGATGAGCGACAGGACGAACGCCAGCACGAAGTTCTGCGCCGCGCGTCCGAGCTCCCGCGATCGGCCGGTGAACGCGCCGCGGTAGTCGCCGCCGATGTTGAGCTTGCCGAACTCGGCCAGCATCATGTTCTGGACTTCAGACTGCGACGCCGACGGCAGCAGGTTGCAGAAGACGGTGACCTGCCGCTGTCGCGAGAGACGGTTGATGTCCGACGGCGCCGTGCCGGGCGCGAAGGTCGCCACGTTGTCGAGCGCCACGCTGCCGAGACGGGACGAGGGGACGGTGAGGCCCGCGATCGCCGCCTGTGTCGAGCGGTTTTCGGCGCGCGCGCGCAAGTGCACTTCGTACTGCTCGCCGCCCTCGTTGTACGTCGTCACCTGATCGCCGCCGACCAACAGGCGCAACGCCTCGGCCGCGTCGCCGATCTGCACGCCGAGGTCGGCCGCCTTGGGACGATCGACCTGCACGGAGAGCTCGGGTTTGCCGACGTTCATCGACGTATCGACGTCGACGACGCCCGGCACGTTCTTCACAGCCTCGACCATCTGCCGGCTGATGACTTCCAGCTTGCGCAGGTCCGGGCCGTTGATGACCAATTGAATGTCGGCCGATTGCGAACCGCTGCCGCCGATCGTCGCCACCGGCTGCACGGACGTCCGAAGGTCGGTGGAGAAGGCGGGCAGGATGTTCTTGCGCACGTCGCTCATCACCGCGAACTGATCCCGCTTGCGCGCTTCAATCGGCGTCAGCTTGACGTAGATGTTGCCCAGGTTGCGCGTCTTCGCCGGATCGCCGCCGATGGTCACGAGGGTGTAGTCCACCTCGGGCAGCCGCTGCCGGATGCTGTTCGCGATGCGGTCGGTGAGCACCTCGGTCGCTTCGAGGCTCGTGCCTTCCGGCGCCCGGAGGTTGACCTCGAACTCCGACTGGTCGTCGTAGGGCAGGAAGTTCTTGCTCGCGATCATGAACAGCGGTGCGCTCGACAGGAGCACGAGCACCGCCAGCCCCGCCACGACCGCGCGATGGGCCATCGCCCACTCGAGCATCCGTGTGTAGAAGACGTCGACCGCATGGAACACCTTCGAGTCCTTCGACCCGTGCCCTCCGTCGCCGCTGCGAGTGACTTTCAGCCAGCGTGCCGACAGCATCGGCGTCAGGGTGAAGCTGACGAGCAGCGACACCAGGATTGCGAACGCCATCGTGAGGCCGAAGCTCTTCATGAACCGGCCGACGATGCCGCCCATGAAGGCGACGGGCACGAAGATGGCGACGAGCGACAGCGTGGTGGCGAGCACGGCGAGCCCGATTTCCTTTGTGGCCTCGACCGCCGCATGGAACTGGTCGTCGTGTTTCTCCTCGATGAACCGGTAGATATTCTCGAGCACCACGATCGCGTCGTCGATGACGATGCCGACCGAGAGCGTCAGCGCGAGCATGGTCATCATGTTGAGCGTGAAGCCCATGTACCAGACCAGCCCGAACGTCGCGATGATGGAGGTCGGGATCGCGATCGCGGCGATGATCGTGGAGCGCAGGTTCGTGAGGAAGAGCAGCACGACGAGCGCGGCCAGGATCGAGCCGACGATCAGGTGTTCCTCGACGTTGTGAATCGACGCCTCGATGAACTCGGACGTGTCGCGCACCTGGCGCACGCTGTAGCCGGGCGGGAGCGTGGCCTTCAGATCGCTGAGCCGCGTCTTCACTTCCTTGACCACTTCGACGGTGTTCGTCCCCGACTGCCGGCGCACCTGCAACAGCACCGTGCTCGACCCGTTCACGTCGGCCGTCGTGTCGGGATCGGCCTCGCCGTCCTCGACACGCGCCACTTCGGAGACGCGAACCGGATGGCCGGTCTTCTCGCGGATGACGATGTCGTTGAACTCCGCGACGCTCTGGACACGCCCGCGCGTCCGCAGCGTGAGCGACTGCGGCCCCTGATCGACGCGCCCGCCGGGAATCTCGATGTTCTGGGCCTGCAGCGCCCGCGCGACGTCGTTCACCGTGAGGTTGTAGGCGCGGAGCCGATCCGCGTCGAGCCACACGTTGATCTGCCGCTGGCGGCCGCCGAGGACCAGCACCTGGCCGACGCCGGTGACGCTCTCGAGCTGGCGCCGCAGGACTTTGTCCGCGTATTCGGTGATGTCGCGGACCGGTTTGTTCGCGCTGAGCGCGAGGCTCAGGACCGGTGCCGCGTCGGGATCAAAGCGGTCGACGCGCGGCTGCTGAATCGTCTTCGGCAGCAGCGGCAGCACGCCGTTGACCTTGTCGCGCACTTCCTGCGCGGCGACGTCGGTGTCCTTGTCGAGCAGGAAGCCGATGATCACCTGCGAGATGCCTTCCGACGACACGGACCGCAGCTCGTCGATGCCGCTGATCGTGTTGACGCCTTCCTCGATCTTGTCGGTGATCTCGGTTTCAATCTGCTCGGGCGCCGCGCCAGGCTGGATGGTCGTGATCACGATCGTCGGAATGTCCACCTTCGGAAAGCGGTCCACGCCTAGCTTCGTGAACGAGAACGCCCCGATGACGGTGAGCGAGAGGATGAGCACGGTCGCGAAGACCGGACGTTTGACGCACAGCGCCGCCAGCCACTGCATGATTAGCTCACCTTGATTCCGTCGGCGAGCTGGCCGACGTTGGTCGTCGCCACGCGCTCGCCGGCCTTCAAGCCTTTGGTGATTTCCACAAGGTCGCCGACCGTGTCACCGGTCGTCACGATCCGCTCGTCCACGTGGTCGCCGCTGACGACATACACGCGGCTCGTGCCGGCGCTCGTCACCACGGCGCTGGGCGGGACGAGCACGCCCGGCGTTCGCGTGGCCTGCTCGATGCGCGCCGTCGCGAAGAGGCCCGGCTTCAGCACGCCGCTCCCGTTCGGCACCGTCGCTTCGATGGTGAGCGCGCGCTGGTCGGCCTGCAGCGCCGGCGCGACGTACTTCACGGTGCCCTCGAACTGGCGGCCCGCGTAGGCGTCCACCTCGAAGACGATGGGCTGGCCAACCGCGATCGACGACACCGACTGCTCGGGCACCGTGAGCTGCGCTCGCAGCGGGTTCACCCGCACGACGATGGCGACCTTCATGCCCTTGGTGACGTAGTCGCCGACCGACACGAGCCGCTCCGAGACGACGCCGTTGAACGGCGCGCGGACGACGGTGTCGGTGAACGCCTTGCGGGCCAGCGAGACGCGCGCGCGGGCGGCCTGCAGCATTTGATACTGCTGCGCCGCGCCATTCTTCGCCGCCTCGTACTGCTGGCGCGCAGCTTCCATCTGCGTGCGCCGCTGGTCGAATTCCGACGGCGACACGACGCGCTGGTCGAGCAGCGACTTGATACGGTTGAACTCGCTCTGCGCCAGCTCGAACGAGGCCTTCGCGTTCTGGACCTCGGGAACGGCGTTGACGTCGAACAGCCCGCTCGGCGTCAGCCCGAGCCGGGCCTCGAGCTGCGCGGCGTTGGCCTCGGCCTCCTTGAGCTGCGCATCGGTCTCGATCGGCGACACCCGCACGAGCTCCGCTCCGAGCGAGACGGGCTGCCCGCGTTCGACGGGCGCCGAGACGACGCGGCCGGCGGTCTCCGCCGCGACGTCCGCCTGCTCTTCGGCCATCAGCGTGCCGGTCGCGCGGATGAACCGGGCGATGGGCCGTTCGACAGCGGCGGCCGGCGCGACAGCCACAGGGGCCGGCCCGCTGGATGGACCTTTGCCTTTGGCGTCGCCGGTGCTGCACGCGCCGGACGCGAGCGTCGCGGCGAAGAGCAGGGCGGCCAGAAGCGATTGCACGATTCCGCGATTCATGAGAACTCCTCGGGGCTACGAAGCCTGAGCATCTGCGATGGGTGCGGGAATATCCAAGGGACAGTCGACGCGAGCCGGCGACTGCAGCGTGACGCCGGCGCGCAGGCCGGCGAGCGTCAGATTCAGCACGTCGGACGCGAGCAGATCGGAGTTCTCGCCGGGCGCGAGCCGTTCCGACAAACGCAAGACCGCCACGCCCAGCAGGCCAGCGGTCAGCGCGCGCATGGCGACGAACGGGTCGAGCGTCGCGGGGAGCTCGCCGGCGGCGATGCACGCGCGCAGCTCCTCGACGATGTGCTGCTTCAGGTCGCGGGCGAACGCGAAACGCTCGTACTCGCGGCTGATGCGCGGCACCGAGCGGTCGACGAACATCAGCGCGAAATACTGGGGCTGCTCGCGGCTGAACTCATAGAAGCGCCAAAACACCGCGCGGATGCGCTCGATCGGCGGCGCGTGCTGCAATTGCGGGTCCTGGCGGACCGCCGCGGGATCGCCGAGCAGGCGGAACCCTTCTTCAGCCAGCGCGAAAAAGATGTCGTCCTTGCTGGGGAAGTAGCCGTAGATGGCGGCCGGGCTGTATTCGATGCGCTCGGCGATCTTGCGAATCGACACGTTCTGGAAGCCTTCGGCGACGAAGAGCTCACGCGCGGCGTCGAGGATGGCGCGGCTCACCGCCTCGCGATCGCGTTCATGTCGTTCTTTAATGCCCATGGATGCCCTCGACCCTTAATATGTGAACACTGTTCATAATATTAACATCGTTAGACGTCGAAACGATGTTCGGCGTTCGATGAGAGCTAACGCCTTATTGCTGTTGTGCTTGCGGCGCCGCGGCGCGACTACGGGGAACCGAGAACCTTCGAGGCGAGGTAGCGTTTGCGCGCCCGCGCGATCAGATCGGGCTGCGACAGGTGTACGGTGAGGTCGTGCAGCTTGCCGTCGAGCTTCTCCGGCGCGAAGCCGAGCGCGTACTGGTGATGGAGCTCGTCGGCGACGCGCGCGAACGTTGACGCAAGCGCGCTGGTCGACGTCAGCTCGAAGTAGCCGCCGCCGGTGGCTGCCGCGATCTTCGGCAGCCCTTCGTCCGGCTTCTCCATCTGCGGGCGGCCGCTGCTGTACCCGCCCATGCCGCGCCCGCCGAGGCCCCCGAAGCCGCCCGGACCCATTCCACCGCGGCCGCTCCGGTCGCCGCCGCGTGGGGCGTTGGCGGGCATGCCGTTCTCGCCGGCGAGCCCGATCGCGTACACCATCACGTTCTCTTCCTCGGCGCGCTTCATCACGTCCTTCAACGACTTGTTGTGATTGCTGAAGTTCATCGGCATGTCGACGCCGTCGGTGAACACGAGCACGACGCGGCGGCCCTCCTCGAGCAGGAGTTTGTCGATGCCGCTGTCCACGGCGTTCCAGAGGGGCGTCGGTCCTTCGCCTTGCAGGTCGTTCCGGAGAATCGTCAACAGCGCGTCACGATCCGACGTGAACTCGGGCGGGTCGACCTGAATGCGAGCCGAGAAGCTGCCGATGCGCGCTTTGTCGGCCGAACCCATCGCGCGGACGAAGGCCTCCGCCGCTTGCTCCTCGAGGTCGAAATTCGCCAGCATGCTGCTGCTGCGGTCGAGCAGCATGACGACGGTGATCGGCTGAATGTCGTTGGAGAACAAGGTCAGAACCTGCCGCTTGCCGTTGTCGTCGATCGCAAAATCGTCTCGCGACAAGTCGGGCACGAGGCGTCCCCGCGCGTTCGTGACCGTCGCGTAGACGGCGACGGTGCGCGTGGCGGTGGTGAACGAGGGCGGCTGCCTCTGCGGTGCGGCCGCCGGCGCGCCGAGCGACGCGGCGAAGAGCACAGCGGCGAGGGTGGGAGAGCGGTTCATAGGAGGTCCGTCAGGTGCTGGCGCGATCGATGTTAGCCGTGCGCGACGGTCCGCGGCTATGACAATTCTATGACGTCTCGCGGCGTGACGGCCCCTGATCT
>JADGOC010000136.1 GCA_017883165.1 Acidobacteriota bacterium | reverse complement strand
GGCGATCGTGATCGGTGGCGTCGTCGCCATCATGAAGACGCCTCTCGATGCGCTGCCGGACCTCTCGGACGTGCAGGTCATCGTCTACACCGAGTACCCTGGCCAGGCGCCGCAGGTGGTCGAGGATCAGGTGACCTACCCGCTGACCACGGCGATGCTCGCGGTGCCGAAGTCGAAGGTGGTGCGCGGCTTCTCGTTCTTCGGCGCCTCGTTCGTCTATGTGATCTTCGAGGACGGTACCGACATCTACTGGGCGCGAAGCAGGGTGCTGGAGTACCTCAACTTCGCGTCGAGCCGGCTGCCCAAGGGGGTATCTCCGTCGCTCGGTCCCGATGCCACCGGCGTCGGCTGGGTCTACGAGTACGCGTTGCTGGCCAAGAACCGGACCCTGGCCGAACTGCGGACCATCCAGGACTGGTACGTGCGCTACCAGCTGACCAAGGCGCACGGCGTCGCCGAAGTCGCGTCGATCGGTGGCTTCGTGCAGACCTACCAGGTCACCGTCGATCCGCTCAAGCTACGAACCTTCGCCGTCCCGCTGTCCAAGGTCTCGCAGGTGATCCGCGACTCCAACCGCGACGTCGGCGGGCGCGTCGTCGAGATGGCCGAAACCGAGTTCATGGTGCGCGGCAAGGGCTACCTGCGCAGCAAGGCCGACATCGAGATGCTGGTGGTCAAGGTGGAAGGCGGCACGCCGGTCTTGATCCGCGACATCGCCCGCGTCGAGATGGCCCCCGACGAGAGGCGCGGCCTGACCGAGCTCAACGGCGAGGGCGAGGTGGTGTCGGGCATCGCGATGGCGCGCTATGGCGAAAACGCTCTCGAGGTCATCCGCAACCTCAAGGCCAAGGTCGACGAAATCGCCTCCGGCCTGCCCGAGGGCGTGACGATCGAAGCCGTCTACGACCGCTCCGACCTGATCTACCGCGCCATCGAAACGCTCAAGCGCACGCTGCTGGAGGAAAGCGTCATTGTCGCGTTGGTCTGCGTGGTCTTCCTGATGCACGTTCGCTCGGCGATGGTGGCGATCCTGATGCTGCCGGTCGGCGTGCTGATCGCCTTCATCGCGATGCGCCTGCTCGGCATGAACTCGAACTTGATGAGCCTGGGCGGCATCGCGATCGCGATCGGCGCGATGGTCGACGCGGCCATCGTGATGATCGAGAACGCGCACAAGCACATCGAACGCCTGAAGCCCGATCACTCGACGCGTGAGCGCGCCGACGCGATGATGGCCGCGTGCCAGGAGGTGGGGCCGGCCTTGTTCTTCTCGCTGCTGATCATCACGGTGTCGTTCCTCCCGGTGTTCACGCTCGAGTCGCAGGAAGGGCGCCTCTTCTCGCCGCTCGCCTACACGAAGACGTTTTCGATGGCCGGCGCGGCCTTGCTGTCGGTGACGCTGGTACCGGTGCTGATGATGCTGTTCGTCCGCGGCAAGATCCTGCCTGAGGCGAAGAACCCGGTGAACCGCTTCCTCATCTGGGTCTATCGGCCGATCATCGCCGCCGTCATGCGCTGGAAGAAGGTCACCATCGCACTGGCACTGGTCGTCTTGGCAGTGTCTTACTTCCCGGCTTCCCGGTTGGGCAGCGAGTTCATGCCCACGCTCAACGAGGGCACGCTGCTCTACATGCCCGCCTCCCTGCCCGGCATGTCGATCACCAAGGCCGCGGAGGTGTTGCAGACGCAGGACAAGATCATCAAGAGCTTCCCGGAAGTGAGCTCGGTCTTCGGCAAGGCCGGAAGGGCCAACACCGCCACCGACCCCGCGCCGACGGAGATGTTCGAGACGGTGATCAACCTGAAGCCTCAGGCGGAGTGGCGGCCGGGCATGACCACCGACAAGCTGATCGGAGAGTTGGACAAGGCGCTGCAGTTCCCGGGCATATCCAACGCATGGACGATGCCGATCAAGGCGCGCATCGACATGCTGTCGACCGGCATCCGCACGCCGATCGGCATCAAGGTCTTCGGCAAGGATCTCGGCGAAATGGAACGGCTCGCCAAGGAGATCGAGGCGGTCGTCAAGAAGGTGCCGGGAACGACGTCGGCGTTCGCCGAGCGTCTGACCGGCGGAAGCTATCTCAACATCGAGCCGGATCGCGAGCAGCTTGCCCGCTACGGCCTGTCGGTCGGCGAGCTTCTCGAAGTGATCGGCACCGCGCTCGGCGGCGACATGGTGACCACCACCGTCGAAGGCCGCGAGCGCTTCGGCGTGACCGTTCGCTACCCGCGCGAGCTGCGCGCGAACCCCGAGCAGATCGAGCGCGAGGTGCTGGTGCCGATCATGGGCGGGGCGATGGTGCCACTGGGTCAAGTGGCCAAGGTGCGGGTCGCGCGCGGCGCCCCTGGCATCCGCACCGAAAACGCGCTGCTGTCGGCCTACATCTTCGTCGACATCCGCGGCCGCGACATCGGCTCGTATGTGGCCGACGCGCGCAAGGCCGTCGCCGAGCAGGTCAAGTTTCCGGCCGGCTACTACATCGCGTGGAGCGGCCAGTTCGAAGCCATGGAGCGAGCGACCGACAAGATGAAGATCGTCGTTCCGGTGACGTTGCTGGCGATCTTCCTGCTGCTCTACCTCAACTTCAGGCGAATGACCGAGACCTTGATCGTCATGCTCTCGGTTCCGTTCGCATTGGTGGGTGGCGTGTGGCTGATGTGGTTGCTCGGCTACAACCTGTCGATCGCCGTGGCGGTCGGTTTCATTGCGTTGGCTGGTGTGGCTGCCGAGACCGGCGTCGTGATGCTGATCTATCTCGACCACGCCTGGGAACAAGCCCAGGAACGTTGCCGCGCGGAGGGTCGCCCGCCCCGCCCCGCCGATCTCTACGCCGCCGTGATGGAAGGGGCGGTCGAACGCGTGCGTCCGAAGATGATGACCGTGGTGGCGATCATGGCCGGGCTGTTGCCGATCATGTGGGGCAGTGGCACGGGCTCCGAGGTGATGAGCCGCATCGCTGCGCCGATGGTGGGCGGAATGATCTCGTCGACGGTGCTGACTCTTTGCGTGATTCCGGCGCTCTATGCGCTGGTCAAGCAATGGCAGCTGGAGCGCGCTCCGCGCAACGAGCCCGCGCCGCCGGCGAACGTGGTGCATTCAGCAGGCGAGGACCCTGTCGGGGTGGCATCGACCCGTTAGAGCGCAATCGTGACGCTGTGGCTCCTGACTGGCTCCTCGAGGGCGTCGATCGCTGGGGTGGCCGTCGTGTCGACCCTGTTGCAGACCGTGAGCGGCTGCGCCGTCCGGCCAGACGCGCAGCGCGTGACGTCGCAGGCGATCACCGATGGCGACGGCACGACAGTGGGCCGCGAGTTGGCAGCGGGGTCGCAGCGAGCGTGCACAGCACTCTTGTGCAAGATCAAACCGCACGGCCCCCGGGTTCCGACAATCATCCTTCGAGCAAGCAGTTCTCAAGACCATCGACGCGCTGAAAGCCGAGGGCTTCGGCGTGCTGAGCGACATCGACGTGCAGCAAGCGATGAAAGAGAAGCTGGGGGTGGAGATGCCGCCCTACCGCATCCTCGGTGCCTGCAACCCGCCACTCGCACATCAGGCTCTGCGGTCCGAGCCCGACATCGGGTTGCTGCTTCCGTGCAACGTGATCGTGCGCGAAGACGCGCTGGGGCGTTTCGTGGTCGGCTTCCTCGATCCGCAGATCATGGTCAGCGTCGTCGGCAAGCCCGAGATTCATTCGGTAGCGGACGAGGCCGAACGCCGCCTGCGCCGGGTCTGCGCCAGCCTGGGAGGCACTGCGACCGCCAACCGGGTTACTTCAAATGAAAAAAGGAGAAGCGTTGACGAAGACTGAGATTCACATTTCAGGAAGCCTCGCTCAAACCGGGCTGGCTAGAGGCAACCGGCTTACTTCGCCGCTTCGATCCTGGTCAGCGTAATCGCACCATTCAGACGCTCGGCTGAGAACCGCACCCTCTCACCCTCCTTCACTTGGTCGAGCATCTTCGGGTCGGCGACCCGAAAGACCATCGTCATGGCAGGCATGCCGAGGTTGTCGATTGGGCCGTGACGCAGCGTCACCTTCCCCGCTTCCTTGTCGACCTTGCGAACTTCACCTTCGGTCATCGAAGCGGCGGCCGAGGCGATCGCACTCGGAGTCGAAGCGGATCGCGTCGCCTGCTGCGAATGAGCCACAGCCGAAATCGTCAGCATCGCGACTGCGAATAGATGCAGTGCTTTCATTTCACGGTCACCTTGCCAACCATGCCGGCTTCGAAGTGACCCGGCTGCAGGCAGGCGAACTCGAACTCCCCTGGCTTTGCGAACTGCCAAACGATCTTACCGACCTTGCCGGGCTGCACGTGCGCCATGTTCGCGTCTGCGTGTTCCATCTCAGGAAACTTCTTCATCAGCTCGGCGTGCTCCTTGATGGCCTGCTTTGTGCCGAGCACCATCTCGTGCGGCAACTTGCCGCCGTTGTGAACGACGAACTTGATGGTTTCGCCGCGCTTGACGGTGACGTTGGCCGGCGTGAATCGCATGTTGTCGGCCATCTCGACCTTGATGGTTCGGGTCACCGCCTTCGGGTTTCCCTCGCGGCCGAAGGCAGTGTCTTCCACTTTGCTGGCGTCGAAGACGCGCGGCCTTTCATCTCCATGGGCTCCCACGGAGCCCGCGACGATGGCGAGGCCGAGCGCCGCGGCGTTCAGGACGAGTTTCGTGTTCAAGTGACGTGCTCCCAGGGTCGGAATTGGTTGTATCCGCTCAGTGGCCTTCCTAGGCCCTGAAGTCGGCTAGTGCCCGTGTCGATGGTGGATGTCGGGGTAGTGCACGTGCTCGTGCGTCATGGCCACGTGCGCATGCGGATGGACATGAGGCTCTCCGCCGTCCCACGGGAACTCGTGTCCGTGCTGGTGATGACGGTCGTGCGCGTGCGGATGGTCGTGCTCCATCGCGATGTGTTCGTGGGCGTGGAGGTGACGCTCCGTCAGGTGCAGCCAGAGGCCCATGCCCATGAGCGCTGCGGAGACCCAGAACGTTGCCGACGGAAGCGCGGGCCACAAGAAGAGAGCGAGCGCCACGCCGAACAGCGGTGCGATGGAGAAGTACGCTCCTGTCCTGGCCGTGCCGAGGGTGCGCAGCGCCACCACGAACAGCATCAGGCTGACCCCGTATCCCACGAGGCCCACCAGCAGCGACCAGCCGACGAGTGGCAGTGCCGGAAAGTGCGCACCGCCGGCGACGGCGAGCGCCGTGTTGCAGGTGCCCGCCACCACGCCCTTGATACCGGCGATCAGCATGGCGTCGTTGGTCGACACCTTGCGGGTCAGGTTGTTGTCGATGGCCCAGCACAAACAGGCGCCGACCACGAGCAACGCGCCCGTGGACAGCGCCCAGCTGCCCGGTTGCCAGGCGAGGAGGGCCCCGCCCGTCACGATGGCCGCCATGCCGAGCACGATCCGGCGGTCGGTGTTTTCCTTGAAGACGACCCAGGCGATGGCAGCCGTCGCGACACCCTCGATGTTCAACAGCAACGACGCCGATGCCGCGCCGGTTCGTGCCAGTCCCGCCATCAGCAGCGCCGGCCCTGCCATCCCGCCGGCGACGATGGCGCCGAGCAGCCAGCCCACATCCCGGCGCGGAATCGTCAGGCGCGCGACCTCGTCTTCGGTCGCTTTCGCGGCGATCGTGCGGATCAGGAGGAGAGCTCCCAGGCCGAGCCCGCTGCCCAGGTAGAGCAAACCCGCCAGCAAGAGCGGCGGCACCTCACCGACGAGTAGCTTGGCGAGCGGTGTGCTCGCGCCGAACAGGAGTGCCGCGCCTAGCGCGGGAGCGGCTGGACCGAAAGCCATGGGCCACTGTAGAGCATGGCCTTCATCGGGGACTCAGCCTCTACGGGTGCGATGGGTTCTCGAGGAACGGGCTGCCGCGTCCGCGGCAGGCGGTCAGCGAGCCGACGACCCCTCGAGTCGCGACTAGCGCTGGCGCCGGCGCGCGACGAACGCCATCACGCCGAAGCCGGCGAGCATCATCGCGTAGCTGGCGGGCTCGGGGACGGGGGTCGCCCACACCGTGGCGTTGACGTTGCCGTAGATCGTGCTGCCCGAGCTCGACAGGACGCCGATCGAGTCGATCGCGATCGTCACCAAGCCCAGGCTGTCGAAATCGAACACCACCGGCGCCGGCGTCGAGAAGCTGAGGAAGTCGCTCGGGCCCGACGAGTACCAGGAGTACGGCAGGTCGATCTGGTGCGTGATGCCGTCGACGGTGACGTCGATCAGCGCGTCGAACGACGGCGTCAGCGTGCAGCTCCAGCAGTTCGCGCCGACTTCGAACGAGAACGTGCCCAGCGAGACGGCGACCGGCGTCGTCGACAGCGCGACCGTGATCGTGTCGCCGGTGATGATGAAGTTGTCGAAGGGCGAAGCGAACTCGGAGCCGATGCCGGAATTCGAATACGAGCCGGTCTCGATGTTGACCGCGTGCACGGGGCCGGCAGCGGCGGCTGCTAACACCAGCGCGGCGGTGGCGCTCTGTCGCATGAACGATCGGATGCTGAACATTTCGATTCCTTGCCGGGATCTCGCCGACGCGTTGTGCGCGGTCTGAGCCCTGATGGCGGGATTGTCGGAACCGCCGGGCGCAAAAGCACGACCGTTCGCCGAATCGCATCCGTGGACGTGGTTCCGATCACGGTGACAATCCTCGGAAACGACAGTGCGCCACGAGGCCCGATCGCAGTCGTGACAAAGTCGACGCGCTTCGCCGCGGCCATCGACGCGCAAGGAGATCCCGCCCGTGCCGAGCCTGTTCCGCCGCCGCCAGATCTGGTTGCCGACGTGGTGGGGCACGCTGCTGCTGATCGCATTCGCCGCCGCAGCGGCTGTCATCGCGCTGCGCCAACTCGGCAGCTTCCTCGCGCCGACCGACCCCGCAATCGGGCGCGACGGGCGCGGCGCGTCGACGCTGATCGTCGAAGGCTGGCTCGACGAGGACGGGCTCGACGATGCGATCGCCGTCGTCGCGCGCGGCCGCTACGAACGCGTCGTCACGTCCGGGAGCCCGATCGAGAGCTGGCGCGAGGGCCAGCCTTGGCCGACTTACGCGGAGCGCGCCGCCGACTACCTGCGCCGCCATGGCGTGAACCGGATTCCGGTGGTGCCCGTGCCCGCGCCCCGGTCGGCGCAGGACCGCACCTTCCTCAGCGCCGTCGTCGTCCGCGACTGGCTGCGCCAGCAGGGCAGCGCGGTCGACGCGGTCGACCTCTTCTCGGGCGGTGTCCACGCGCGCCGCTCGTGGCTCGTCTACCGGATCGCCTTCGGGCCCGAGGTCGAGGTCGGCGTCTTCGCGGCGCGGCCGCGCCGCTATCCGCTCGAGCGCTGGTGGGCGACGAGCGACGGCGCGAAGTCGGTCCTCGACGAGGCGATCGGCCTGGCGTGGACGAAGTGCTGCTTCTGGCCGCCCGCGCCGGGGTCGCACGAGGAGCGCTGGGCGGTGCCGAAGTCGCCCGCCTGAGGACCTGTTAGCCCTCACGGTTCACCCCGTTCGCGCCGGCCGGCCGTTCAACGGGGGTCATCACCCCGTCTACGGAGATCGCCATGCCCTCGCGCCGTGCCCTGCTCACCCTTCTCGCCGCCGCCGCGGCCACCGCCTGCAGCTCGCCGCCGGCGGCCGCGGTCGGCTCGCTCGTCGACGTTCAGATCGTCGACCGCGGCCGCGGCGAGACGCTCCCGACGTGGCGCCATCGCGGCGCCAGCTACGTCGCCGGCCGACCCGGCGACCGCTACGCCGTCCGCCTGACGAACCGGTCGCCCGGTCGCGTCCTCGTCGTCCTCTCGGTCGACGGCGTCAACGCGGTCAGCGGCGAGACCGCTGCGGTGTCGCAGACCGGCTACGTGCTCGCGCCGTACCAGTCGGCCGAGATCACCGGCTGGCGCAAGAGCTATTCCGAGGCGGCGGCGTTCTACTTCACTGCCCTGCCCGATTCGTACGCGTCGCGCACCGGCCGGCCCGACAACGTCGGCGTGATCGGCGCGGCGGTGTTCCGCGAGCGCGTCCCCGAGGCGGTCGGCGGCTGGTTCCAGCCGGCGCCGTCGGTCGCCAAGGAAAGCGCGGCGAGCGGCCGGATCGACGCGCAACGCCAGGCGCCTGCGACGGCGGCGGCCGACGCGGCCGCGCCGTCGCAGGGTGGGGCACGGCGCTCGGAGTCGGAATTCGCGGCGCGCGACGAGAAGAAGCTCGGCACCGGCCACGGCGAGCGCGAATACTCGCCGACCAGCCAGACGGCGTTCGAGCGCACGTCGTCGCAGCCGGCCGAGGTCGTCCAGGTGCGCTACGACAGCTACGCCAACCTGCTCGCGAGCGGCGTCATCCCGCGGCCGCGGCCGATGCCGCGCCAGCCGGATGCGTTCCCGTCGTTCGTTCCCGACCCGGGCTGAGCGACGCTAGCGCGGCGCCGCGACGCCGCGCAGCGCCTGCCAGACGCGCTCGGACGTCGCCGGCATCTGGATCTTCTCGGCGGCGCGGCCGAGGCCGGCGTGATCGAGCGCGTCGACGACGGCGTTCATCGCCGCCGGCGTCGCGCCGATCGTGCCGAGCTCGCCGACGCCCTTGACGCCGAGCGGGTTGAGCAGGCACGGGATCGAGGTGTCGAACTCGGTGCGGAAGGCGACGCCGATGTCGGCGCGCGGCACCGCGTAGTCCATGAAGCTGCCGGTGACGAGCTGGCCGCTCTCGCCGTCGTAGACGACCTGCTCGCAGAGCGCCTGGCCGAGGCCTTGCACAGCGCCTCCGTCGACCTGGCCGCGCGCGATCGTCGGGCTGACGACGCGGCCGATGTCGTTGACCGACGAATACGAGACGACGCGAACGTCGCCGCTCTCGGGATCGACCTCGACCTCGCAGACGTGGCACGCGTTCGGCCACGTCGGCCCGCCGGCGATCGCCGACGCCTCGAGATGGATCCGCTGCCCCGGCTGCTTGCCGGCGAGCGCGAACAGGTCGATGCCGAGATCGGTGCCGACGACGGCGAAGCGGCCGGCGCGGTACTCGATGTCTCCGGCCGACGCTTCCAGCGCCTCGCCGGCGAGCGTCTTCGCGTGGTCGATCGTTCGCTCCGAAGCGACACGCACCGCCGAGCCGCCGGTGAAGAGCGAGCGCGAGCCGGCGCTGCCGAAGCCGTTGCCGCGCGCGGTGTCGCCCTGGACGATGCGGATCCTGTCGATCGGCACGCCGAAGACGTCGACCGCGAGCTGGGCGTAGCTGGTCGCGATGCCCTGGCCCATCGCCTGCGTCGCCGAGAAGATCTCGATGATGCCGTCGGCCGTGACGTCGACGCTGACCTTCTCCTCGAGGGCGTTGCCACCGGTCCATTCGAGGAACGAGGCGATGCCGCGGCCGCGCAGCAGGCCGCGCGCCTTCGACTGGGCGCGGCGCGCCGCGAAGCCGTTCCAGTCGGCGAGCGCAAGACCTTGATCGAGGATCTTCTCGAACTCGCCGCTGTCGTAGGTCTGGCCGAGCTGATTCCTGTACGGCATCTGCGCCGGCCGGATCATGTTGCGGCGGCGCAGCTCGGCGGGATCGAGCTTCATCTCGCGCGCCGCGGCATCGAACAGCCGCTCGATGATGTAGATCGCCTCGGGCCGCCCGGCGCCGCGATACGCGCCGGTCGGCGTCGTGTTCGTCAGCACCGCCTTCATCTGCAGGTCGACGACGGCGATGTCGTAGATGCTGGTCGAGACCCACGGGCCGATCAGGAGCTGGATCGCGACGCCCGCCGGCGTGGCATACGCGCCGACGTTGGCGAGCGAGCGAACGCGCAGCGCCAGCGCCTTGCCGTCGGCGTCGAGCGCGAGCTCGACATGGCTCGTGACGTCGCGGCCGTGCGATGCCGAGAGGAACTCCTCGCTGCGATCGGCCTGCCAGTGCACCGGCCGGCAGAGCGCGCGCGCCGCATGGGCGACGACGATGTCCTCCGGGTACATGCCGGTCTTCATGCCGAAGCCGCCGCCGACGTCGCCGACGAGGACGTGGACCTGCTCCTGCGTGATCCCCGGCAGCGCGCCGGCGAGGCCCGCC
>JADGOC010000313.1 GCA_017883165.1 Acidobacteriota bacterium | reverse complement strand
CCGTAGAATCGTTGCGGGCGTAGATGATCTTGTCGGGAAGCACCGTGCGGCCCGTGAAGTCTGCGAAACCAGGCGGACGATGTGGCGCGTTCAGGAGCAGGTCCTGCACGTTAGGCCGGTAGAGCAGGAGAGGTATGGAGTTCCATTTCCAGCCCGGATAGATCTGCGGACCGATCGTCTCGAGGACGTTGCGGTACTCCTTGACCGACACCAGCAGCATCGGATCGATGCGCAACTCGCGCACGGGCTCCTGGGGCCGGGCCTGGCCCTGCAGGCGCGGCTGGATCAACAAACCAATGGCTAACGGAGCGAGCCAGAAGAGGCGCTGTCGCATGTGTGAGTCCGCGGGGTAGGCGTTGTGAATCGATATCCAACAGTTGTTGGCGGTATTGTCCAACAGTCGTTGGACACGAGCGTGGCGTCAAGGGTTGCCACCGTATGAGGCCACGATCCGCCGAGCGGAAACGACATCGCCGTCCGTCCGGCGTTCGCCTACACTGGGTCGCGAACCGCTCGACCATTGGCCGATTCCCAACGACATGGTTCTTTGATCGAAACGGCAAACTGGTATCCAACAGTTGTGGAATTTCCAACATGTGTCGGAGAACACGTGGCGTCGAGCTTTTCCGCCATGTACCTTCCGTATCATCATGGACTATCGTGATCTGACCGACTTGCAACTCGCTTTGCTGGGCGTCTTGTGGGATCGCCGCGAGGCGACGATTGGTGAGGTCTACGAGTCGCTGCGCGACCATACCGGCGTGACGCGGAAGACGGTAGCTACGCTTTTGGCCAGGCTGGAAAAGCGTGGCGTCGTTCGACACCGCACGGTGGGGAATGAGGGCGTGTATACGGCGACGGTATCCCGCCGCACAGTGCTGATCTCGCGGATGGTCGCCGTTCTCGGCGCGGTGTTCGAATCGCCTACGGGGCGCCCCGCACCCCATGTCGTCGAGCGCGGAGAGATTCGGGCCGGCGACGTTGCACGGCTCCGTTCACTGCTCCGCAGGGCGGAGCGAGACATTCGGGGCGACACATGAGCGTCATATCGCAGTACGCCGCCGATTGGCTGTTGTCGTGGATGATGCACGCGACGATCGCCAGTATTTTCGCGCTCGTGGTGGGACGATGGATGGTTGCCGATCCGAGGCGGCGCGACGCTCTGTGGAAAGCCGCACTGCTGCTCCCGCTCGGGACGTCGCTCCTGTCGGTCGTCGCATCTCCGATCAACTCGAGCTCTCTCGATGTAGCGGCATTCGTCCGTCCGCACATGCCGCCGGCGCTCCGTGCTGTGCGCGTCCGGGTGCAGACGACAGGCGCCGGCGCTTCGACGACGGTTCGCGTCGAGGATGCCGCGGCTCAGTGGCTGCGGTACGTCGTTCTGGCGACAATGCTCATCCCGGCGGTCGTCGCGACGAGTCGGCTCGTTCAGACGCGCCGGCGGTTCTGGAAAGACCTCCGCACGCGTCGGCCGGCGGACCCACGGGAGCTATGTATCGATGCTCGAGCGCTATCAGCGGGCCGACAGAGGGTGCGAATCAGCGTGTCGCCGCTCATTGCGAGCGCCGCGGCGGTTGCGCCCCACGAGATCTGCATTTCGACGACTTTCACCGCGCTCGGCCGAATAGAGCAGCAGGGTGTGCTCGCCCACGAGATGGCCCATCTCGAGCGGCGTGATCTCAGGTGGATTGCTTTCGCCGATACGGTTGCATGCGCGTTGGCGGCACAGCCGCTCGTACGCATGGTCGCGCGCAGGCTCCGGCGAGACGCCGAATTCATCTGTGACGATATTGCCGTCGGCCGAACACGTGATGGGGCCGCGTACGTGCGGGCGCTGACCGTATTCGCACGCGAGCATGACGCCATGGCCGGGCCTGTGCTGGCCTACGGCAGCTCGCCGATCGTTCAGCGCGCGGAACGCGTGCTCGGCCTCGGTGCGCGGGATCGACGCTTACCCGCACGCGCCGCCGCGACGCTGTTGCTGCTGCTGTTGAGCGGCTTGCTCTCGCTGCCACGCGTGAACACGGGTCAGGCGACTCGCAGGGTCTCCACCCAGGTGAGCGCGCGCCGCTTGACCGGCTCCCACACACAGGCGCAAATCAAGGCGACCGTCGAAGTGCGTTGACGCTCGAATCAACCCTGATGTCGCGGCTTCAGCGTAAGAGCGAACGGTACGTTGATCCATCCGAGGAGTCCGGTGGACTCGCGCTGCTGTCCCTCAACCGTTCGGCCGAAGTGTTCCTGCATTCGTGAGCGAAGATCACTCATCCAGTGCTGCACCTCATGAGGCGCGCGTGAGCCATCGCTCCGAACGGAACGGGGGCAACGGGCGGAGCGCGTGTTGCGGCGGGACGCCGAGAAACGTCACCGCTGGTCCGGCGCGTTCGTGGCCGCCTGTGTGTGCACGGCCGCGCCACAAGCTCGTGTACTGTCCGGGTGGGGTCTTTCGCTCGTTTGCCCGCGATGCGGTCGTAGGTGACCCGCTCCAGGACCGAGGAGAGCCCAGCCACGCGCCACCCGCCTGAGCCCAGTCAGCGTCGCATTGCAAGGCTGGCAGAATTGACGCAACGTACCCGCTGATGCCTAACCCGGTGCTGCTGCAGATGTGGCGTGATCATGCATCAGAGGTTGCGCCCGCCGTCTTCACAGCCGAGCATCAACGCGTGTGGCCGCTGGGGCCACGCAGCAGAGCACCGATCCGTTAGACGGCGTGTCCATGCCGCGCCCCGTGGAGAGGTCACCCGTGTGCTGATAGAGTTCTCCGAGTTCATCCCGCTACCGGCGGCGCAGGTCTACTCCTACTTTCAGACTCCCGCTGACTGGGTCCGGCTGTATGGGAGCGCCG
>JADGOC010000312.1 GCA_017883165.1 Acidobacteriota bacterium | reverse complement strand
GATTGAGTAATTGGGTCATTGGGTAATGACCCAACCACTCAATTACCCAATGCTATGATCGGTGAGTGCTCAAAGGCCATCGCGACGCGGTGCTCAGGCGGATCCAACCGATCAGCATCCACGGACAGATATCGTGGGAGATCGTCTTCACGCATCTCGACGATCCGGGAGAGCAGCCGAACGCCGCGCGCGTGGGCCCCGAGGCCGTCGTCGGTCACACGCTCGAAGCTGGCGATAATATCCGTGTCGACTATCTGGTGGGTGTCGTCGTGAAAGTCACGCGCCTACCATCTACATAGAACTTAGAACTCAAAACTGAGAACTCAGAAGAACATGGTCCTTTTGAATGTTCAGTTCTAAGTTCCTACTTCTTCTCGATCCTTACTACCCTCAGATCGATGCGGCTCGTCGGCGTTTCACCGTTGCGCGGCGCGGCTTCAATGGCCTCGACCGCGGCCATGCCGTCGACGACGCGACCAAACGCGGTGTACTGACCGTCGAGCGCCGTCGATGGCCCGACGCAGATGAAGAAGGACGTCGTGGCGCTTCCCGGATCATCCCCGCGCGCCATGGACACGATGCCTTTCACGTGTTTCGTATCATTGAATTCCGGCGCGAGTGGATGCACCAGCTTCTGCTGATTGTCCGTGAGGGGCGCCAACCGGCTCCCCACGGCGCCGCTCTGAATGACGAATCCCGGTGCGACCCGATGGAAGGCCATGCCGTTGTACACGCCGGCAGCCGCCAGTTGCATGAACTGACGGACGGTATTCGGTGCCTTCTCTGTCAGGAACTCAATCGTGATCGGCCCCGCGCTCGTGTCCATCGTTGCCCGATACGCGCCCAGTTCCTGCGCGGTTTCCGTCACGAACGGATCGGCCGGCCGGTCGCGAATCGTGACACGGGTGATGTCGACCCGTTCGGTGGCCGCGCCGCCAGCGTCAATCGGCGTCTCCGAAATCTTGAGGAGAACCTCCATCCCGTCCGCGACATGCCCGAACACGGTGTACTGGCCATCGAGCGCGGGCTGATCCGCGAGCACGACAAAGAACTGCGCGCCGGCGCTGTCCGGCCGTCCGGGAATCATCACGGCGGCCACCGACCCGCGGGTCATCTTCGGAGCGCGGGCTTCGGCCTTCACGGCATTCAGGCCCCCGGTACCGAACGTGCTGCGCTTGGACGCGTCCTTCGAGATCGGATCGCCGCCCTGCACCATCCCGTACTTGACCACGCGGTGAAAGATCGTCCGCTCGTAGCCGCCCGCAGCGGCGATCTTCATGAAATACGCGGTCTGATTCGGCGCGCTCTCGGGTGTCAGGTCGATAACGAACGTGCCCGCACTCGTCTCGACGACCGCCTGCTTGGGCGGTGCCGTCTGCGCAACAACCGTCTGGCTGAAGGCAGACAGGACTGGCCTGAGCGAACGCGAAGGCAGCCAGACGCCCGCGAGCAACAGCAGGGCACAGGCGATCAGAATACGTTTCATGTGCTCACCGTTGGGCTCGGCCCTTCGATGATTCGGGCCGCATGCCGAATGTAGTGCAGGCTCGAGACGATCGTGATGGCCAGCGAGGCCCACACCAGCAGATCAACGACGAAGGAGTGGTAGCCGAGGTAGTTGAAGAACATCGCCGAGACCGCCGTCACGATGTAGGTCCCCGTCGCAATCTTTCCGAAGATCGACGGCTTGAACGTTCGCCGTCCAATCGCCAGGTTCACGATCGCGACGGTGAGAACGATGACGACGTCCCGGCTGATGATGCAGACGGTGAGCCAGATCGGCAGCCGGTTCGTCAGGCCAAGACCCGGCCACGTGAGCACGACGAAGGTCGTCACCAGGAGCAGCTTGTCGGCCATCGGATCGAGCCAGGCACCGAGAGTCGTCTTCTGACCGGACACCCGCGCGATGAGGCCGTCCAGTCCGTCCGTGATTCCGGCCGTGACGAACACGCCAAGCGCCCACCCGAGTTCGCCGTAGATCACCAGGATGACGAAGGCGGGAATCAGGAGCATGCGCAGCAATGTCAGCTGATTGGCGAGCGTGAACACGTTCATCGCGCCACGTTGGGTGGAGAGGGCAAGTCAGCCAGCACTTCCAGCCGCCGGATCGCCTCCACCGCCTCGGCTCCACTCACGGCCTTCGTGGGCTGGAAGCGTCCATCGGCGCCCACGGTCAACACGCCGGATGCAACGGCCGCCGACGCCGCAGGGAATGCGAGATGCCCGGCCGCCAGATCGCCGAACCGCCCCCGAGCCCCTTCCCACGCCTTGGCGCGGGCCGGCTTCAATGCGGCAACCCGGACGAGCAGGCGCGCCACAGTCTGCGCGAGGTCGATCCGGCGCACGAGCGTGCGCGGTTGAAACGCGTGGTTGTCAAACGGGTCCATCACGCCAGCCCGCGCGACCATCATGATCCACGTCGCGGCCCAGTGGGTTCGCAAGTCGGTGATAACGACCGCGTCGCGGCGAACGTTCGTCTGCAGGAGCGGCGCAAGGCGCACCCCGATGAGCGCCGCCAGATCGCCGCGAGTCAGCTGCGGGGCATCATCGATCGCACGGTACTCGGCCGGGAGCCGCGCCAGTTCGACGCGCGCACGAACCGCTTCAATCTTCCCTTCGAGCTGAGGGCTCGGCTCGATCGCGAGCGCATCGGCGTAGGCCTTGGCGGCGCCCGGGAGGTCGCCCCGCGCCTCCAGCAGGTCGCCGATCTGCACCAGGGACGCGGCGTCGGTCGCGTCGAGTGCCACAGCCTGGCGCAGATGCCCAATCGCGGGATCGACGTCGCCCTTCCGCCGCTCCACGGCCGCCAGTTCACGGTACAGGAAGGCACTATCGGGCGAGCTGG
>JADGOC010000135.1 GCA_017883165.1 Acidobacteriota bacterium | reverse complement strand
GACCGAGTCGGCGCTCGGCCGGCTCGGCCATCCGCGCGACATCGCCAACGCCGTCCTGTTTCTCGTCTCACCGCTGGCGTCGCACATCACCGGCCACGTCCTCGTTGTCGACGGCGGGCAGCTCGCCTAGGGTGAACGGCGCCTCGACTGTCTGACAATCAGAGCCAGATCCCAGATGGCGCGGACGCCGTTCGACAGGTCGGGCGATGGCAAATCGCCGGTTGATAACGATGGGCCTTATGCGATCTGTCCACCGTCGACGACGAGCACGTGGCCGGTGATGTGCGAGGCGAGGGGTGAGACGAGAAACAGCACCGCGTTGGCGATGTCGCGAGGATGGCCGAGCCGGCCGAGCGCCGACTCGCTTTTCGCGTTGGCCCGCACGTCCTCGGACAGCTGTCCGGTCATCGGCGTCTCGATCATGCCGGGCGCGATCGCGTTGACGCGGATGCCGCGCGGCCCGAGCTCGCGCGCCAGCGCTCTGGTGAACGCAATCAACCCGCCCTTCGACGCCGCGTAGTTGGTCTGCCCGAACTTGCCGCGGATGCCGTTCACCGACGCCATGTTGACGATGGCGCCGGCATGCCGCTCGCGCATCGACGGCACGATGGTGCGCGTCAGGCGAAACGCCGCCGTCAGGTTGACGTCGATCACGGCGGTCCATTGCTCGTCGGTGAGGTTCCACATCGCGGCGTCGCGGGTGATGCCGGCGTTGTTCACCAGAATGTCCGGCTCCAGCCCCTCGTCCAGGAGCGCGCGCGCCACGCGCTCGATCGACTGGGGATCGCTCACGTCGAGGTGTGCGTGCGTGACGCCAGGCGGCGGAGGATGCCCCCCGTCACTCTTCGGATACAAGCGATCGAGCGACACGACGCGCGCCCCCGCCGCCGCGAGCGTCGTCACGATGTCGGCGCCGATGCCGGACGCGCCGCCGGTTACCCAGGCAGTGGCGCCGGCGAGATCGATGGTGATGGACATGTGTCTACCTGGCGAAGCCGCTGCCGTCCGAGCCGGGCGGCGCCCAACGCGCCAATCATCTGCACCAGGTCGGGCGCCGGCAGGTTCACCGCCGCGCCGAGGCGCTCTCGCAGCAGCTGCCCCATCGACTCGAACCTGAGGATGCCGCCAACCAGCGTGTATTCCGGCTCGAGCTGCACGCGCCGCATGAGCTGAATCGACCGGTCCACCAGCGACAGGATGGCGCCCTGCATGATGTCGGACGGCGACGTCCCCTGCGACAGATGGTTGATCACTTCCGACTCGGCGAACACGGCGCACACGCCGGAGATCGCCGCCGGCGATCGCGACATCACGGCGAGCGGCCCGATGTCTTCGGTCGAGTATCCCATGTAATGGGCGGTCTTCTCGAGGAAGGCGCCGGTGCCCGCCGCGCACTTGTCGTTCAGGCGGAAGGATCGGACCTTCGCCCGCTCGTCGATGCGCGTCGCCTTCATCGTCTGGCCGCCGACGTCCAGGATCGTGCGGGTGGCGGGAAACAGCAGTGTGGCGCCGCGCGCCGCCGCCGTCAGATCGGTCACGTGCACGTCGGAGAAGGCCACCTGGAAGCGCCCGTAGCCGGTGGCCACCGTGTACGCGACGTCGCTCTCGCGGGCGCCGGCATCGGCGAGCGCCGCCTCGTAGGCGCGCCGGGCCGCCTCGGCCAGCTTGAAGCCGGTCTTCAGCACGCCGCGTCCCACGATCCGTTCCCCGTCGTCGAGCAGCACCGCTTTGGTATAGGTCGAGCCGACGTCGATTCCCGCCGTCAGGCTCATCGCGGCACCTCCGTGTGCGCGGCCGGCACGCGGCCGGTGAGGATGTGATCGCGCGCGAACAGCGCGGCGCCGAGCGCGCCCATGAAATGCGAGTCGTCGCCGACGTTGACCTCGAAGCCGAGCGCCTTGTTCAGCCCCTGCACCATGCCGATGTTCTTGGTGACGCCGCCGGTGAACGTCACTTCCGGCTCGATCCCGACGCGGCGCATCAACCCGATCGAGCGCGAGATCATCGAGTTGTGCACGCCCAGCAGGATGTCCTCCACTTTCTTGCCGCGCCCGAGCCACGAGAGGACTTCCGATTCGGCGAACACCGTGCAGGTCGTGCTGATCTTGACCGGCCTGGTGGATCGCAGCGCCACGACCCCGAGCTCCGGCAGCGGAATCTCGAGCGCCGTCGCCACCGCGCCGAGAAAACGCCCGGTGCCGGCGGCGCACTTGTCGTTCATGCAGAAGTCGACGATCTCACCGGTCGGGCTCACCCGAATCGCTTTCGTGTCCTGCCCGCCCATGTCGACGACGGTCCGCGTGCCGGGGAACATGTGCACGGCGCCGCGGCCGTGGCAGCTGATCTCGGTGATCTGTGTGTGCCCGAACGTCACGCGGTACCGGCCGTAACCGGTGCCGACGATGTACCCGACCTCTTCTTCAGGAACGCCGGCGTCCCTGAGCGCGGCCACATACGCGTTTTCGGCCGCCACGACCACGTTGGCGCCGGTGTCGATGAGCGAGCGACCGACGATCGCCGCGTGCTCGTCGATGATGACGGCTTTGGTCTGCGTCGATCCGACGTCTACTCCGGCCGCGTACGCCATGCATTCCCCTCCACGCTACGCCCGCGCCGCCTGTTTGCGGGTCGCCAGGCCTTCGAAAAACGCATCGATGCGGTTCTTGAGCTGCGCTTCGGACACCACGCGCTTGTCCATCATGTCGGACTCGATGAAGAGGCTTGGCACGTTGGTGCGCGCCATCAGCGCGCGGCGGCTGTCGGCGAGCCCCGTCGACACGGTCCGGCAGCTCTTGATCGGGTGATACACGACGCCGTCGAGCTTGAACGACTCGAGGTCGGCGGCCAGCGAGCGGTCCGGATGGAACATCGCGTCCATCGCGTGCCGCACGCTGATGAGCACCCCTTCCGCCAGGCTCTCGAGCGGGCGCGTCAGGTCGTACTCGAACCCGAGGCTCGTGCCGCCCGACGCGAACCAGAGATACGTGGAGCTGGCGAACACGCCGCCCCACTCGGCGAACATCTCGTTGAAGCGGCGGAAGATCGGATAGCAGGGCACGCCGACGAACGCGAGCCGGTACTTCTCGTTCTCGATCGTCCCGAGCCCGCGCGCCGCCTTGTATTCCATCTCCTCGACGAGATCGCGGAAGTACGCGGCGCCTTCGGCGGTGCCGCGGAAGCCGTTGGCGACCCCGAGGTACACCGTGCCTTCGGTCAGCGCGCTGAAGACGGCCGGCACGCTCTTGTTGAGCTCGATGACGCGGCGCCACGCGACGCTCATCTGATTCGCGTAGCCGAGCACCTCGCGCAGCCGGTCGATGTCGAACTTCTTGCCGGACACCCGCTCGCACAGCGCGATGAGCTCCTGAAGCTGTCCCTTCACGTACGCGCAGTCGGCGGCGAAATCGGGATCGCCGGGACACGTCTGCCCGCCCGCCGCCCGGGTGCCTGGCACATCCAGCGTGAACACCGGAATGTGGTAGAGACGCTCCCAGATCTCTGCCCATTTCACGTAGGTGTTGCACGCGTTGGTGGCGATCGCCAGCGCGGGCTTGGGGAGCGTGCCCATCGGATGCGCGCCGCCGCGCAGCTGCACCGCGACGTCCGCCTTGACGTAGCCGCAGATGTCGGGCGAGTAGCCGTAGTCCTCGGCCTGATTGAGGTACTCGTGCGCGACGCGCTTGACAGCGGTCTGCAGCGAGTTGATCTCGGGAAAGCTCACCGGGAAATCAAAGACGTGCAGGATCTCCACGAGGCTGCCCATCACGAAGACGTAGGCGGTCTTGTCGCCGGACGCCGCGGCGGCGGTGAGGCGATCGAACCACTGCCGAAACAGGTCCGACCCGCTGGTCATGCCGCGTCCCACGATACCGTCCGCCGCTCGCTTCTCCGACATGTGTCCTCCGCGCTCCTCAGTCAAACAGCACGTTCTCGACGAACGTCTCGAGCTGCACCTGCAGGGTTTCGAAGCTCGTCATGCTTTCCTCGAACTCGCTGACGAAGTACGGAATCTCGGCCGCGTCGAGCGCCTTCGAGTAGGCGACCTGCTCTTCGAGTCCCGGCTCGCACATCTTTGCGGCGGTGATGATCGCGGCGCCTGCGCCCGCGCGCGCGATGCGCTCGAGCAGCATCGCTTCCTTCGGCTTGCGGAGATCGTGCTGCACCGGGCTGTATGACGACTGCTCCAGATACGCGCCCGCGAGGCTGCGCAGCGGGTCGCCGCCGCCCGCATCCACGTCGGACACGATCCACCGCAACCCGATCATCAGGTCGTCGTCGACGATGTAGCAGGACTGGGCGATCATGCGGAGCAGATCGATCGGCGGCTGCTCGCAGAAGCCTCCCTCGAAGACGACGCGAAGCCGGTCCTGGGCGCGCGAGGTCCGTGCCTGGATCTGCGGCAGGATCGCGCCGAGCAGTGTGTTGTGCTCCTCGCGCGGGATGCAGCCGCCAATCGCCGTCAGCACGTAGGCCTCGTCGGCCGGCAGCAGCCACGGCTGCTGGCGCCTGATGGCGTAGAGCTCCCGCAACAGCCGGCGGTTCTCGTTGAAGACGGCGATCGAGCGGCGGAGGTCGTCGTCGGTCACGGGGCGGCCGGCGACGGCCTCGACCGCGCGGCGCAGGCGATCGTACTCGTGCCGCAGATAGTCCGGCGCGTACGACGAGTTGGCGTTCTGCGGCAAGTACAGAATCTCGCACGGGTACGTGAAATTGCGTCCCCACACCGCCGCAAGATTGCGGGCGGCGTCGCAGATCGGCGGCGTGACGAACAGCTCGAGCTCGACGCGCTTGCTGAGCGCCAGCTCGAGCGACGTCTTGATGATCGAGCACAGATAGGATCCAAAGCGCGCCTCGGCCTGGCGCGCTTCGATCTGGGCGCCGCGAATCTTGAGCGGCAGGAGGCCGCCCGCGTGGGCGATCTCCTCGGGAACGTAGACCTGGAAGTGGCCGAGGACCTTGCCGCCCGCCTCGCGCCACCGCTTGACGGTCGGATAGTCCGGATCCTCGAGGGTGTCGCGGAGGGTGCCGAGCACCTCGTCCAGCGGCTTGCCGATCCACGGTTCGAGTACGGTCATGGCGGTCACCGGCTGACGCTCGTCGCCCGCACCTGTTCGGCGAGCCGTTCCCATCGCGCGACCTGCTGCAGGGCGGCCGGCGTGGTGTCGAGCCCCTCGAATGCCTCGCGCAACGTGCGCTCGTCGGTGGCCGTCAGCGTCCGGCCGGCCTCGGCGAAGACCTCGTGCTCTTCGATGTCGATGTGCACGCGCAGCAGGTGTGTGTACGACCTCGCCGAGGCGGCAAACGTCCGCGCCGCGGCAGGGTCGCCGGCGCGCAGGTGCGTCAGCGCCTGACGCATCTCGCCGACGAGCATCCGGCCGAGGTCGTGGTGATGCCTCAGGGCGTCGATGACGCCGTAGGACGAGTCGCCGCCGGCGAGCAGTGGAAACAGCCGCTGCTCCTCTTTGGCGTGGTGGCGCGCGTCGGCGAACAGGCGGAAGAACTCGATCAGCTCCTCCACGAACGCGGGCGCCGCCTCGTCGCGATCCAGGCGCTCCGCCACCGCGTCGAGCGCGGACAGCATCGCCTCGATCCGCCGGTGCTCGTCGCGCAGGCCGTCGATCGATGTCATGCGTCGCTCCATACCGGTTGACGTTTCTCGAGAAACGCCGCGATGCCTTCGACGGCGTCCTTGGTCTTCATGAGCGTGTCGACGTAGAAGCGCTCGAGCTCGGGCAGGACCGCGTCGACCTGACGGCGCGTCGTGGCGCGGGCGGCCCAGGCGGCGCACCGCAGCGCCGCGGCGGAGCGCGGCGCGAGGTTCTCATCGAACCAGTGGCCGACCGCCGCATCGAGCTCCTGCGGCGGCGCGACGAGCTCGATCAGCCCGGACGCCATCCACTTGTCCACGGGCACGGTGCAGCCGGTCAGCACCGCGTGCGTCGCTCGCGGCACGCCAACCCGGATCGGCAGCAGCGCGGCGGCCGCGGGCGGGAACACGCCGAGCGTGATTTCCGGTACGCCCAGGATCGCGGTTGCGCTGGCGAAGATGAAGTCACAGGCGAGCGCCACCTCGAAACCGCCGCCGAGACAGCGCCCGCGGACGATCGCGGCCGTCGGCGCCGGCACCGCCAGCAGATCGCGAACGAGATCGTGCAGCTCGCCGAGCACCTCCTGAATCGCGCCGGGCTGGTGTTCCTCGACGCTCGCGCCGTAGCTGAAATGATCGCCCGCGCCCTCGATCGTGACGAGCTTGACCTGAGGCGAGTCGTGCGCCGCGGCAAGCGCACCGCGCAGCTCCCGGATCACGGCGAGCGAGATGATGTTGCCTTTCGGCTGATCGATGACGAGCTGCAGGTGTCCGCCGTCGCGCCGTGTGTGGCTGTGCACCATGACCGTTCTCACACTCTCCTGTCAGCGCCGGCCGCGGGGCGCGGCCTCGGCGTTCGGCTGAATCGCGTCGCAGAGGCGATCGTCCCAGCCGTCGCCGCGCGCCAGCCGCCGCCGCAGCTCGGCGAAGTCGACCTCGCGATGTCCGGCGGGGCCCTCGTTGAAGGCGCGGAAGCCCGCCTTGGCCTCGGTCATCATGTTCAGTGCGAGCCAGCTGCGGTTGGTCTCGCAGTTACGCTGCCAGTGCTCGAGCTTCTTCTTGCGCAGGCTCTCGATCGTTTTGTTCAGGCAGTCGGGCATGGTGTTGAGCAGCTTGGCCGAGCAGGCCGCGACCGCCTGATCGAGCCGGCTCAGATCGGTTCGGGCTGCGGCGAGCGTCGCTTTCGCCTCCGCGGCGCGCGCGGCGGGTACCGGCTCGCCGTAGACGATCATCCCAGCCTCGTCTACCCATCGATCGGTCACCACGAGCGGGTTCGGAATGAAGCGGCCGTCGACGACCAGCACCGGGACGATCTGATTCAGCAGCCCGAGGCGCAGCGCCTTGTGCGCCGACCACGGCTCGCAGAGCGTGCAACTTTCCATCGCGTGTCCGAAGCCGACATAGAGATGGAGAAAATCCGTCGAGCCGCCGTCGGGCGCCGACCCGTGACGCGGTCCCGCCTGCGCGAACCGCGCCAGATCGGACGCGATCGAGAAGTCGCACGCCATGCCGATCTCCTGCCCGCCGCCGACGCGCAGGCCGTTCACGCGGTTGATCACCGGTTTGTCGCACGTGAGAATGCCGGTCACCGTATCGTTGAACAGCCGCATGTACTGCTTGTATTCGCCCGGGTTCCCCGCGTAGTACTCGGCGTATTCCTTCGTGTTGCCGCCGGAGCAGAACGCGCGATCGCCAACCCCCGTCAGCACCACCGACACCACCGCGCGATCGGTCGACGCTTCGCGAAACGCCAGAATCAGCTCGCGCAGCGCGTCGGTCGTATAGCTGTTGAGCTGCGCGGGGTTGTCGAGCGAGATCCAGGCGTCGAACAGATCCGCCACCGGCTGGCCCTGGAGATCCTTCGCCGGGCGGCGCTCGTAGCGGATATGGCTGAAGCCGGCCGCCGGGATCAGACGATGGTCTTTGAGCGTCACTGAAGCCTCCGTTTACTCGGGAATCAGAATCGCGCGGCGCGGGTTGCCGTCGTGGCTCGACGCCAGGTGCGCGAGCAGCGCCGGGCCGTCGCCCAGCGGGCGCCGCTCGATGAACGGGTGCAGCGTGACCTTGCCGGAGAACACGAGCCCCAGCGCCTCGGCGTACAAGCGCGGGCTGCAGCCCCAGCTGCCGAACGCCGTCGCGTCGAGCGCCATGAGATTCGACAGCCGGATCTGCGGCTTGTCCATCGTGAAGCCGATGACCCCCAGCGTCGCCGCGGGCCCGAGCAGCGACCACGCCAGCTCCTGACCGGCCGCGGTGCCGGACATTTCAAAGATCTTCCAGCGGCTCGTGCTGATGCCGCTCGCGCGCAGCTGCTTCTTGATCGCCGGGCCGTCGAGGTCGCGCGCGTTGAACCGCCACTCGGGCTTGAACGGTGTCAGGCGTTCGAGCTTGGCGGGATCGATGTCAATGACCGCCACCCGCGCGCCGCGTGCGATCGCGATCTGGACTCCATAGGTGCCGATGCCGCCCGCCCCGATGATGACGACGAGATCGCCGGACGTGACCCCGCCGCGCTCGAGCGCCTGATACGGCGTCGTCACTGCGTCGGCGACGACCGAGAGATCCGCGAGCTCGTAGCCGCCGCGATCGGGCCCCAGCACGACGAGGCCGCGGGCGGGCACGACGATCTCGGTCGCGAAGCCGCCGTCGGCATCGTTGCCGGGCATGAACTGGTGCGTGCAGGCGTTGTCGTGGCCCGCCAGGCAGATGTCGCAGACGCCGCACGGGATCACGGCGGGGACGATCACGTCGTGGCCGAGGAGGTGCGCGTGGTGCCCGGACGCCTCGACGACGGTGCCCGCGATCTCGTGGCCGAGCACGAGCGGCAGCGCGTGCTTCGTGCGGACCTGGCCGCTGTAAAAGCTGATGTCCGTATGGCAGACGCCGCAGCCGGCGACCCGGACGCGGACGCTGTCGGCGTCGACGGGCCGCAGATCGAACGGTTGCAGGGTGACCTGCCCGGGAGAAGTGAGAACCAGTCCGCGTGCCTGCATTGCGCGTCCCCTTTGGAGCCCGCGCCTGATGACGGCCGGGCGGGTCACAGTGCCCGACCGAGGGGCAACGGGCGTGCCGCCGCGGGGCGAGCACCGATTTGAACAAACGTTCAAATAATGGCGGATCGGAATGGGACTCGGCATCGGTCAGAAGCCACAAACTGCCGGAATCTCGGCAGCGACTGCCGACAATCCGGCAGGTCGGCGACCGCGATCCCATCGGCTCAAGGAACCCTCCATGTGATTTCATCGTCTATATATTGGCAGCCAACATAGGTTGGCACACAACAGAGCTAACCCTGATGATCCGCAAACCCGCACCGCTCGCCTTCGGCCAGGTGGCCATCCTGCACGCGATTGCCGACGGCAACCGCTTCGGGTTCGACATCATGGACACGACGGGTCTGACCTCCGGCACCGTCTACCCGGCGCTCGACAAGCTCGAATCGCTCGGCTACCTCACCTCGCACTGGGAGGACGTACGGACCGCGCGGCGGGACAAGCGTCCGCCGCGCCGCTATTTCGATCTGACCGGCGAGGGCGCGACCTCGCTCGCCGGCGCACTGAAACGCTACAAGAACCTCAAGCCGGTGTCGCTCTCGGCCTGGCGCATCCTGAAGTCGGACGTGTGAAGGCTGAAATCTGAAATCTGAATTCTGCAATGAAGCGAAGCCCCTTGCTCCGTCTGCTGCTCGCCATCATCGACGCGGGCTGGTGGCTCGCCCCGCCGTCGCGCCGGCGCGAGTGGCGGCGGCAGTGGCGCGCCGACATCCTGCACGAATGGCAATGGCTCGCACGCCACCCGCGGGGCATCGGTGACCGCGCGAGCCTGTTGGTCCGCGCCGGGGGCGCGCTGCGGCACGCCTTCTGGTTGCGATTTCACGTCAGGAGCCTCGAGATGATTACGCAGGACCTCCGCTACGGCTGGCGACTGATGGTGCGCAAACCGGGACTCACCTGTGTCGCCGTGCTCACACTCGGCTTGGGCATCGGCAACAACGCGATCGTCTACTCCTGGATCGAGTCGGGGCTGCGCCGTCCGTTACCCGGCGTCGCCGATCCTGGCCGCGTCGTCATCCTGGACGGGATGACGGGGACACGCGACACCGTCGCCATCTCGTATCCCGATTTCGTCGACTACCGCGCACGCAAGCCCGTCGGCGTGGACGACATCGTGGCGTACACGCTCGTCGCGATGAGCCTGCGGGTCGGCGACGAGTCGCAGCGCGTGTGGGGGCAACTGGTCTCCGGCAACTACTTCGACGCGCTCGGCGTTCGCGCCGCGATCGGCCGAACGTTCGCGCCCGAAGAAGACCGGACACCGGGCCGTTACCCCGTCGTCGTATTGAGCTACCGGTTCTGGCAACACCACTTCGACGGCGATCCGAACGTGCTCGGCCGCATCGTGACGCTCAACGGCCACGCGTTCACGGTCATCGGTGTCGCCGGCCCGGCCTTCCGCGGCAACGAGCCATTCCTCTCCATG
>JADGOC010000134.1 GCA_017883165.1 Acidobacteriota bacterium | reverse complement strand
CAAGCGATCCCACACGGCATGCCGCGCGACGGGATCGAGCCCGATCGTCGGTTCGTCCAGGAACAGAATGGCCGGACGGTGCAGCATGGCCTGGGCGAGTTCCAGCCGGCGGATCATGCCGCCGGAATAGGTTTTCACGAGCTTCCTCGCCGAATCGGTCAGCCCCATGAAGGTCAGTGCCTCGGCGATGCGCGCGCGTCTCTCCGGGCGCGGCAGACCATAGAGCTTGGCCGACAGCAGCAGATTCTCGTAGCCCGTCAGGGCGCCGTCGGCCGACAAGAGCTGAGGTACATAGCCGATGTGGCCCCTGATTTCCGCTGGGCACTTGATGATGTCGAAGCCGCCGACCTCCGCAGTCCCGGACGTCGGCGCCAGGAGGGTCGTGAGCATTTTGATCACGGTGGTCTTGCCCGCGCCGTTTGAGCCGAGCAGCCCGAAAATCCCGCCAGATGGTATTTCCAGGTCGACATGATCCACGGCGGTCAGGTCGCCGAACCTGCGCGTGAGTGCAGTCGTCTTGACGGCAATCCGATCCGAGTCGATGGTCGTGTTCATGCGCGCAAGGGCCCTCGAGTGCCAGTCCTGTGCTCTAGCGTAACCGCTTCCGCCCCATCCGCGCGACGTTCTGGCGGTTCTTCGCCGCGCATCACTGCTGATTTTTGTGTATTCTCTGCGGATATTGAAGGCTCGCACGCACCGAATCGCCGTCCTCCTGCTGATCGCCGCCGCCGGGGCTTCCTGTCACACGGCAGGTGGTTCCGGCGTCGCGGCGGGTCCGCCGATCGTTCAGCCGGGCGCGCCCGGCGAGTCGAGCCGCGTCGTCTCCGCCGGCCAGGCCGCCGATCTGTCGAAGGTCCAGTACACCGCCGCGGACGTGCGATTCATGCAGGGGATGATCGGCCATCACGGGCAAGCGGTGGAGATGACCGCCCTGCTGAAGACGCGGACGAGCAGTGAGGACATGCGGAAGCTCGCGCTGCGGATCGAATTGTCGCAGACGGATGAAATAAACATGATGAACCGCTGGCTGGAAGTCCGCGGCCAGGAGCTTCCGAGCCCCCACGCAATGCACATGCACGGCGCGGCGCTGATGCCCGGCATGCTCACCGAGGAGGAGATGGGCCGCCTCGCGGCGGCCAAGGGCGCCGAGTTCGATCGGCGCTTCCTCGAGGGCATGATCAAACACCACGGCGGCGCGCTGACGATGGTGAAGGAGCTGCTGTCCATCCCGGGCGCGGGGCAGGATTCCGAGATCTTCGCGTTCGCGTCAGACGTCGATGCCGATCAACGCATGGAGATCGACCGAATGGCCGCCATGCTCAAGGAGCGTCAGAAATGAGATCCGCTGCAGCCACGTTCCTCTGTTTCTCGGCCGTGTTGCTGTGCGCCGTGATCGGCGGCGTCGCCGCGGAGCGCCAGACGCCGGCGGCGTCGACCGATCCTCGCGTGGGACTCAAGGCCGGCTTGCACGACGCCGGGACGGCGGCGCGCAACATGGTGCTCGTCTCGAGTTTGCCGAAGCCGGAGGGATTCTTCGATCCCAAGGCGCCAGGCGGCGACCCAGTGCCGCCCGAGCGCGATCCCAACGCGCCGCCGCCCACGCCGACGCCGACGCCGCCGGGATCTCCAGCCGCGCCGCGGCCAAGCGGCCTGAGCTTCGCGAACTCGGATCTGGCGTTCAGTCGGAACCATGTCTTCGTGGGCAATTTCCACGGGTTCACGACGTACGACGTCGATGCCGTTGACCGGCCCCGGCTCCTCGCGTCCGTCGTCTGCCCCGGCGGCCAGGGCGATATGTCTGTTTATGGCCATCTGTTGTTCATGTCCGTGGAGGCGACGAGCGGCCGCGTCGACTGCGGCACGGAGGGCGTGCAGGCGCCGGCGAGCAAGGAGCGCTTTCGCGGCGTCCGCATTTTCGACATCACCGATCTGCGACACCCGAAACAAGTGGCCGCCGTGCAGACGTGCCGCGGCTCGCACACGCACACGCTCGTCCCCGACCTGCACGATCCGGCGACCCTGTACGTCTACGGGTCGGGCACGAGCTCGGTCCGGCCGGGCGAGGAGCTCGCCGGTTGCTCCGGGGCGGATCCGAAGGACGATCCCAACACGGCGCTCTTCAGCATCGATGTGATCAAAGTGCCGCTCGCGGCTCCGGAGAAAGCCGCGGTTATCAACCGGCCGCGCATCTTTGCCGATCCGAAGACCGGCGCCATCGCGGGGCTCGAGAAGGGCGGCGATCGCGGGCCGGGGGCGCAGGCCTCGCAGTCGACCAATCAGTGCCACGACATCACGGCGTTTCCGGAGCTCGGGCTGGCCGCGGGCGCGTGCTCGGGAAACGGCATCCTCCTCGACATCTCCGATCCGGTACATCCCGTCCGTCTCGACGATGTCGCCGATAAGAACTTCGCGTACTGGCATTCGGCCACGTTCAACAACGACGGCACGAAGGTGATCTTCACCGATGAGTGGGGCGGCGGCACGCGTCCGCGCTGCCGGGCGACCGATCCGTTGAATTGGGGAGCGGACGCGATCTTCGACGTCGTGACCACCAAGGACGGGCGCAAGCTGCGCTTCGCCGGTTATTTCAAGATGCCGGCGCCGCAGACCGAACAGGAAAACTGCGTGGCGCACAACGGCTCGCTCGTCCCGGTGCCGGGGCGCGACATCATGGTGCAGGGGTGGTACCAGGGCGGCGTGTCGGTGTTCGATTTCACCGATTCGGCGAAGCCGGTCGAGATCGCGTTCTTCGACCGGGGTCCGATCGATGCCACGCAACTGATCACGGGCGGATTCTGGTCGGCCTACTGGTACAACGGCCGCATCTACGGCTCCGAGATCGCCCGCGGGATCGACGTGTTCGAGCTGACGCCCAGCGAGCATCTGACGCAGAACGAGATCGACGCGGCAAGTCTGGTCCGGGCCGAAGAGGTCAATCCGCAGGAGCAGACGCGGATTGTCTGGCCGGCGACCTCGGTCGTGGCGCGCGCGTACGTCGATCAGCTCACTCGCAGCAAGGGCGTCACGCCGGCGCGTGCCTACGACGTGAAAGCCGCCCTTGACCGCGCCGACCGGCTTCGGAGGGACATCTCGACCGCATCGAGCTTGTATCGGAAGGACGCCGCCCCCGTCGCGGCTCAACTCGACGCGCTGGCGGCCCAATTGGAGCACGATGCCGGCGCAGCCAGCGGACGCGACGCGGCTCGCTTCACGTCGCTCGTGGCGACGATCAAAGGGTGCGCGGCGAAGCTGCGCTGATTGCGTTTGTCGGCCGGCGCGAATATAGTTATATTCGAATATGTTGCGCCCCTCGCTTCAGGTATTCAAGGCCGACTTCTTCCGTGCGCTCGCGCACCCGATCCGCATCCGGATTCTCGAAACGCTCGATGCCGGGGAGCGCAGCGTCCAGGAGCTCCAGCAGGCGCTTGACCTGGAGCAGCCGATCGTCTCGCAGCAGCTCGCCATCCTCCGCGCCCAGAACATCGTCGTCCCCCGCAAAGTCGGCACGACCGTGCGGTACGCGCTGAGCGACCCGCTCGTCACGCGGCTGCTCGCCGTGGCGCGTGAGATTTTCAACCATCGTCTGATCGATACGCAGTCCATGCTGAAGGAACTCCGGCGCGAAGCGCGCCGGTAGGCCGGGAACGGATCCGATGCGGCTGTTTTCGAAAATCTGGAGAATCGGGATCGCCACCGAGCCGCTGCTCGCGGGCGATCCCGCCGCCGTCGAAATCGGCCGCGCGCTCGAGCGGCGTGTCACACGCCTCTTCGGCCGGGCCCTCGCGATTCGCCTCGTCGACGCCGGATCGTGCAACGGGTGCGAGCTCGAGCTCGCCGGGCTCGCCAGCCCGATCTACGACATGGAGCGGTTCGGTCTGCATTTCGTGGCGTCGCCGCGGCACGCCGACCTGCTTCTCGCGACCGGGCCGGTGACGCGCAACATGGAAATCCCGCTGCGCCGAACCTACGACGCCATGCCTTCGCCCAAGTTTGTCGTAGCCATCGGCGACTGCGCGAAGACGTGCGGCGTGTTCGCGGGCAGCTACGCTGTCGTGGGGCCCGTCGCGAGCGTCATTCCGGTCGACGTCAGCGTCGCCGGCTGTCCGCCCGAGCCTTCCGATATTCTGCGCGGCATTCTCCAGGCGCTCGATCGCCGGCCCTCGGGTTCGCACGTTCACGCGGTTCACGGATGAACGCCACGGGCATCGCTCTGTCGGTGATGGTGGCCGGTTACGCGGCCGGCGCCTTCCTGGCCGCGTTGGCGCCGTCGCAGCGTGCCGCCCGACTGATCACCGCGCTTGGCGCACTCGTCGGCGGCAGCGGCGGCCTCGCGGCCGCGCTCATCGTCTTTGCGACGCGGAGTCCTTACGACATCGCGTTCCCGAACCTGGTCGCCGCCGCCGGCGGGGTCGTGCTTCGGCTCGATCTCCTCGGCGCGCTCTTTCTGGCGCTGGTCGCCGCGGTCAGTCTTCCCGCGGCCGTGTACGGGGTCACCTACACGGCCGCGTACGAGGGCCGCCGATCGCTCCGCGTCTTCGGCCTGATGTTCAACGGCTTTCTGCTCGGCATGTGCCTCGTGCCGTGCGCGGGAAATGTGTTCACGTTCCTGCTGGCGTGGGAATTCATGGCCGTCACGTCGTACTTCCTCGTCATGACCGAGAGCGAGCATCCCGAGACGCGGCGCGCCGGCCTGTGGTACGCGGCCATGACCCATTTCGGTTTCGTGCTGCTCGTACCGATGTTCCTGCTGATGGCGCCGGGCGCCGACCGGACGAGCTTCGCCGATCTGCGCGCCGGGGCGGCGCTGTTGCCGGCCGCGGTCCGCAGCGGCGTCTTCGTGCTGGCGCTCGTCGCGTTTGGCTCGAAGGCCGGCATCGTGCCTCTGCACGTGTGGCTCCCGCGCGCGCACCCCGCGGCCCCGGCCCACGTCTCCGCCCTCATGTCGGGCGTGATGATCAAGCTCGGCGTCTACGGCCTGCTGCGCGTGGCCGTCGATTTTCTCGGGACCGGTCCGGCCTGGTGGGGCGGACTCGTGCTCCTCGCCGGATCGGCGTCAGCGCTCGGCGGTGTGCTGTACGCGCTGGCGGAAAACGATCTCAAGCGGCTGCTCGCGTACTCCTCGGTCGAAAACATCGGTGTCATTTTTCTCGGCATCGGCGCCGGACTCGTGCTCCAGAGCTACGGTCTGCACGCGCTTGCGCTCGTCGGCTTTGGCGCCGCGCTCTTGCACAGCGTGAACCACGCGTGCTTCAAAGCGCTGTTGTTCCTCGCGACCGGCAACGTCGACCATCAAGCCCACACGCGCAACATGGAGCAGATGGGCGGGCTCATCAAGGGCATGCCGCAGACGGCCACGTTGTTTCTGATCGGCTCGGCCGCCGCCGCCGCGTTGCCGCCGCTCAATGGATTTGCGTCGGAGTGGATGGTGTTCCAGGCGCTCTTGTCAGGCGCGCAGATCCCGCGGCCCGAGGTCGCGATCGGCGCGCCGCTGGCCGTCGGCGTGCTCGCCCTCACGAGCGGCCTCGCGGCGGCGTGTTTCGTCAAGGCCTTCGGCATCAGCTTTCTCGCGATGCCGCGTTCAGAGGGCGCCGCTCACGCGACGGAATCACACTGGTCCACGCGGGCGGTGATGGGTGTGCTGGCGGCGGGATGCGTACTGCTCGGCCTGGCCGCGCCCCGTGCGTTCGGCGGCATGTCCCGGATCCTCGTCAGCCTGTCTCCGGGCATGTCGGTCGCGCCGGCGCCGACGACGGCCGGCGTGTGGCTGCTGTCGCCGTACGGCATCGCGCAGGTATCGCCGCTGCTCATGGCATCCCTGTTGATGTCGGTCATCGTCGTCGTGGCGGCCGTGATGCGCGTCCGCGGCCTCGAACTGCGGCGCGCGGACACCTGGGGTTGCGGGCGGATTCGCCAGACGCCGCGCATGGAATACACCTCGTCGGCGTTCGCGGAGCCGCTGCGTCGCATCTTCGCGGAGCTGTACCGGCCGGCTGAAGATCTGAGCGTCAGCGTCCACGCGGAGTCGCCGTATTTCGTCCGCTCGATCACCTACACGAGCCAGGTCGTCCCGTGGATCGAAAAGGCCTTCTACGATCCCGTGATCCGCGGCACGCGCGCGCTCGCCACACACGTGCGGCGGCTGCAAGCCGGATCGGTGCACGTGTACTTGCTCTACATCACCGGCGCGCTCTTCGTCGCGCTCGCCGTGGCATGGTGGTTCGAATGAGCCGGTACGTTGCGCTCGTCCTGCAGACGCTGGTGGCGGTGGCCCTCGCGCCCGCGCTGACCGGTTTCATCCGTTGGCTGAAGTCGCGCCTGCAAGGACGGCGCGGCGCTCCTCCCTGGCAGCCGTATTTCGAGATCCGCAAACTCTTCGGCAAGGAAGCGGTGATCTCGCACACCGCGTCGTGGATTTTCACCGCGACGCCGTTTGTCGTCTTCAGCACCGCCGTCGTCGTGGCGTCGCTCGTGCCGCTCGTCGTCGTGCCCTCGGATCCGTTCGTCGCCGGCGATTTGTTCGCGGCGGTCTATCTGCTGCTGCTCGGCACGTTCTTCCTGGCGCTGGCCGGCCTGGACACGGGCTCGCCCTTCGGCGGCATGGGGGCGAGCCGAGAGATGACCGTCGTCGCGCTCACCGAGCCGACGGTCGCGCTGTCGATCGTCGCGTTGGCGCTCAACGCGGGCTCGACGAGCTTCTCGCAAATCGTCGCGCACACCCTCGCCGAGCCGAGTGCGGCACTCGGGTCTGGGCATCTGCTGGCGTTTGCGGCGTTGTTCATCGTGACGCTTGCGGAAACCGGCCGGATGCCGGTCGACAATCCGTCGACCCACCTGGAGTTGACGATGATCCATGAGGCGATGGTGCTCGAGTACTCGGGCCCGTACCTGGCGCTCATCGAGTGGGGAGCGTCGCTGAAGCTGCTGGTGTTCCTCGCGCTGGCGGCGAACCTCTTCATGCCGTGGGGCATCGCGCTGACGCTCGCGCCCCTGGCGCTCGTCGTCGGACTCGCGAGCCTCGTCGCGAAGCTCGGCGTGCTGGCGGTGGCGATTGCCGTGCTCGAAACGCGTGTGGCGAAGCTGCGGCTCTTCCGCGTGCCCGAGCTCTTGAGCGCGTCGTTCGTGCTGGCGCTGCTCGCGGTGATGTCGACATTCCTGGCGCGGTGATGCGAATGAATGCCCTGTTTTCGCAACTGGTCATGCTCGGCAGCAGCGGGATGCTGCTCAGCGCGCTGATCGTGCTCTGGCGAAAGAGCGTCCCTTCCTACATCAGCGCGTACCGGTGGCAGGCGTGGCTGCTGGCCGCCGTCACGGCGACCGTCGCCTATTTCGCCGGCGACCGGCAGCTGTTCGCGGTGGCCGCCGCGCTCGTCGCGCTCAAGGGCTTCGCGATTCCCGCGCTGCTGCGCACCATGCAGCAGCGGTTCGGCGCCCAGCCGCAGATCAAACCGTACGTAAACACCGAGACGTCGCTCTGTGTGGCTGGCCTCCTCGTCATGTTCGCCTACGTGCTGGCGCGCCCCTGGATGGCGGTGACGCATCTGCCGACTCGCGAAGGGCTGCCGCTGGCCATGGCGCTCCTCTTCGTGAGTCTGTTCATCATCGTGAGCCGCAGGAAGGCGATTACGCAGGTAATCGGCTTTCTCATGCTCGAGAACGCGATCGCCTTGCTCGCCGTGGTCGGCACCTACGGCGTGCCGCTGCTGGTCGAAGTCGGCGTGTTCCTCGACGCGCTGATGGGGTTTTTGGTGATGCAGATCTTCGTGTACCACATTCACGAGACGTTCGACACGATCGACGTCGAGCAGCTGAAGCATCTTCGGCATTGACACCGTGGCCATCGAGATGCTGACCCTGTCGTTGCTCCTCGGACCGCCGCTCCTGGCGTCGTGTCTCTCGATTCTCGTTCGACGGCACACACACCTCGTCGGCTGGGCCGGCGTCGCCGGGCTGTCGCTGTCCTTCGCGGCCAGCATCGCGCTCTGCGTGGAGGTTGTGACAGGCGGATCCGCCACCGCCGGCCATCCGCTGCCCGATCTGTGGCACGTCGACGCGCTCTCGGCGCTCGTCGCGCTCTGCATCGCCTTCGTGGCGCTCCTCGCGTCGGCGTCGGGCCCCGGCCTTGGGGGAGACGACGGCTACGACGAGGCACAGACGCGCCGCTTCCGCATTTTCATGAACGCGTTTGCCTTCACGATGCTGGCGGCGGTCACCATTCAGAACGTCGCCTTGATGTGGGTGGCGGTCGAAGCGACGACCATCATGTCGGCGATGCTCATCCCGCTCCGTCGCACGAAGGCGTCGGTCGAGGCTTCGTGGAAATACATCCTCATTTGCTCGGTCGGCATCGCCCTGGCGTTCGCGGGCACCGTCCTCGCGTATTTCGATTTCGTGGCGACGGCCGGCGACGTCCCCGGATCGCTGAACTGGACGGCGCTCCGCGCGGCCGCGCCCTCGCTGCACCCCGAGCTCCTGCAGCTCGCCTTCGCGTTCATTCTCGTCGGATACGGCACGAAAGCGGGTCTGGCGCCGATGCACACGTGGCTGCCGGACGCGCACTCGGAAGCGCCCGCGCCGATTTCCGCGATGATGTCCGGCGTGCTGCTGGCCGTGGCGATGTACGCCATCGCGCGATGGAAGGCGGTTGTCGACGCGGCGGTCGACCCCGCGTTCACCTGCAACCTCCTGATTGGCTTCGGGCTGTTGTCGGTGGCGATCGGCGTCTTCAGCCTGGTGATTCAACGCCACTACAAGCGCATGCTCGCGTACTCGAGCGTGGAGCACATCGGGCTCGTCGGCATCGGCCTCGCACTCGGCCCGCTCGGCGTGTTTGCCGCCTGGCTGCACGTGATGAATCACGCCGTCGCCAAGTCGACGAGCTTTCTACTCGCCGGACGCGTCCTCCACCGGTACGACACGACGGAGATCGAGAAGGTGACGGGACTGTTGCGAGTGATGCCGTGGACCGGACCGTTGTTTGCCGCCGGCATCCTGGCGCTCGTCGGCCTGCCGCCGTTCGGGCTGTTCGTGTCCGAATTTCTCCTGGTGCGGGCGGCGGTCCTGACTCGCCGCTTCTGGCTCGCCGGCATCGTCTTGCTGCTGCTCCTGGCGGCGTTCGTCTCGCTGCTCGGCCACCTGAATCGGATGTTGTATGGCGACGCGCCGGCCGGCGTGCGCGTCGGCGAACGCGGCGGGTGGGCCGTGGCGGCGCTGGCTGCGTCGATCGGCCTGCTGGTGGCCTTCGGCGTGGCGTTACCGTCTGCGATTTCGACGCTGATTCATCAATCGGTCGCCGCGCTCATCCCGTGACGAACATGACGAGACTCGATCCCGTTCTTCGCGCCCTCGCCGACAGTCCGGTGGACGTCGGAGCCGTGACGACGCGGCGTGCGAACGAACTGCACTGCCGCGTGTCGGCCGCCGACGTCAAGGATGTCGGCGCGATCGTCTGCCGCGATCTGGGAGGCGAGTTGATCCTGATGGCCGCCGACGATCGCCGCCGCGCCGCCGGAGCGTTCATCGTGCACTATCTGTTCGCGCATCGCACCGGCAACTGGTTTCTCCATGTGTCGACCGCGCTCGACCCTTCGCGGCCGGAGTTGCCGTCGCTGGCGCCGTTCATCTATCCGGCGTCGCGTTTCGAGCGCGAGATCCACGACTTGTTCGGCATCGAGATCGTGGGCCACCCCGATCCCCGGCCGCTCGTCAAACACGGGTTCTGGCCCGAGGGCTACTTTCCGCTGCGGAAGGATGCCTCGTGCGAGGCGTTCAGCGACGACGGCCAACCGTTTCCGTTCACGCCGGTCGGCGGCGAGGGCGTCTATGAGATTCCGGTCGGTCCGGTCCACGCGGGGGTGATCGAGCCCGGGCACTTCCGCTTCAGCGTGATGGGGGAGACGATCATCGACATGAAATCGCGTCTCTACTTCACGCACAAAGGGACCGAGAAGCTGTTCGAAGGGCGCCGCCCGGCCGACGGCGTGGAGCTGGCCGAACGCGTGTCGGGCGACACGAGCGTCGGCCACGCGTTGGCGTATTGCCAGGCGGTCGAAGCGGCGGCGGATGCCGCGGGTGAACATGTTCCGCCCCGCGCG
>JADGOC010000033.1 GCA_017883165.1 Acidobacteriota bacterium | reverse complement strand
AGGGGCGCGGCCTGGCGCGCGGCGGCGCAGCGGGCGCGCAGCGCCGCTGGCGCCGCGCCGGCCGTGAGCGCCCCCTGCCGCGCGTGGATCAGCTCGCGGACGGCCCGCTCGGCGGCAACGCCCGAGCGGCAGGGTGGACATTGAGCGAGATGCGCGTCGACGGCATCGCGGTCGTCGCGTCCGAGCTCGCCGTCGACGTACGGCGTCACGAAGCGGTCAAGCGTTTTGCAGTCGGGCATGGCGAGTGGCACTCAATTGTTCATACAGCAGCCGGCGGCCGCGCGAGATGCGCGACATGACCGTGCCGACAGGGATCGACAACATCTGCGAGATTTCGGCGTACGAAAACTCTTCCACGTCTCGTAACCAGACCGCCTGACGAAACACCTCGGGCAGCGCGTCGAGGGCCCTCTGCAGGTCGGGCGCGAGCGCGTCGCGCACGAGCAGCGATTCGGGCGTCTCGCTCCCGGCCGGCGCGGCCTGCCGAGCCGGCCCGCCGGCGAGGTCGGCCGCGTGCTCGGCCACCTCGGTGTCGACCATCACGGCGTCGCGCGCGTGGTCGCGCGCCCGGTTTCTCGCCGTATTGTGGAGGATCGTGAACAGCCAGGCCCGGAGGTTGGTCCCGGGCTCGAAGCGATCGGCGGCGCGAAAGGCCTTGAGATATGCGTCCTGCACGAGGTCTTCGGCATCAGCCCGGTTGTGTGTCAGGCGCAGCGCCGTGCGATAGAGACTATCGACAAACGCCAGCGCTTCCGTCTCGAACCCGGCGGCCTGTTGACGTAAACCCTGGCGCATGCTCATTTATTCCGCTTTTACGCCGCGCGGCGGACAGGCCCGCAGTATAGCGCTGTCGCCCAAACCGGTCAGGCGGCGGCTCGGCTGGAGGACAGGCACGCGCGGTACCTAACGATTCTACGCGGCTTATCATTTGCAGGGGCACCGGCGTCACAGTAAGATCGCGGCGGTTTTCGTCGGGTCCGCCCCATTCCGAGGTACTGGCTATGCGCTCGCGTGTGCCCTCACTGGCCCTGTTTGCCCTCGCGTTCGCCATCGCGGCCGGCCACTCCGCCGACGCCATCGCGCAGACGCCGTTTGTCCCCTATTTCGGCAAGAACAACATCCACTACGACAAGTTCGAGTGGCACATCTATACGACGGACCACTTCGAGATCTACTACTACCCGGATCTCGAACGTCATCTCGAGCGCGTGGCGGGCTACGCCGAGAGCGCGTATCAGCAGGTCAGCGCCGACCTCAAGCACGACCTGTCGTTCAAAGTGCCGCTCATCATCTTCAAGACCCATAGCGAGTTCGAGCAGGAGAACGTCGCGCCGGGTGAGGCGCAGGAAGGCGTCGGCGCGTTCGCCGAGCCCGAGCGCAACCGGATGCTGCTGCCGATCGACGATCCGCCGGACATGCTGTACGGGCTCATCACGCACGAGCTCACGCATATCTTCGAATTCGACATCATCCCGCAATCGCTGATTCGCCGCAGCGTGCCGCTGTGGGTGAACGAAGGGTTGTCGGATTATGAGCGCGGCCTCTGGAACCCGATCGATCTGATGCAGGTCCGCGATGCCGCGGTCGCCGACATCGTCCCGAAGATGAGCGAGCTCGAAGGCTACGGGAACACGAACAACCCGCGCCTGATTTACAACCTCGGCCACGCGGTGTTCGAGTTCATCGAAGCCAAGTTCGGCAAGGAAGGGATCCGCCAGTTCCTTTTCTCGCTGCGCAAGAGCGTCATCGGCGGCGGCGAAGACGCCTACGAGGAAGCGCTGAAGATGAAGAAGGACGAGTTCGACCAGGCCTTCGAAAAGTACTTGAAGGACCGGTTCAAGCCGTTCCGCGACAAGGAGCGGCCGGCCGACTACGGCCGCGACCTGGCGCCGAACAAGGAAAAGACGAATTTCGTCGAAGCCTTTTCGATTTCGCCCTCGCCGTCGGGGGATTTGATCGCGGCCGTCACGCTCAACCAGAAGGACCGCGAAGCCGACATCGTCCTGCTCTCGGCGAAGGATGGCTCGGTCGTGCGCAATCTGACGTCCGGCTTCGACAAGGACTCCGGCTTCGATCACGTGGTGCTCCTCGGCGAGCGGTGGAACACGATGCCGTGGCTCGCGTGGGCGCCCAAGGGCGATCGCCTGGCGTACTTTGTCCGCACCGAGAAGGAGCGGTCGCTCATCATCGAGAACGTCCTGACCCGCAAGATTGAAGAGCGGATTCCGATGAAGTCGGTCGACGAACCCGAGTCGCCGTGCTTCTCGCCGGACGGCAAGACGATCGCCTTCGCGGCCTTGCGCGGCGCGGTGGGCGACATCTACACGGTGGACCTGGCCACGAAAGCGGTCGTCAACCTCACCGCCGACGACTTCGCCGATTTCGGGCCGACCTACTCGGCCGACGGCCGCTACATCATCTACAACGCGCGGATCAGCGGGAACCAGAAGCTGTTCCGCATCGACCTCGACACGAAGAAGAAGACGCAGCTCACCTTCGGCACCTTCGACGAAACCGGCGCGCAGTTCATCGACGACCACACGATCGTCTTCTCCTCGACGGCGACCGACCCGACCGTGCCGATTGAGCCCGAGGTGGCCAAGAACGGGAACATCTACAACGTCTGGACGCTCGATCTGAAGACGGGCGAGCTGCGCCAGTACACCGACGCGCTCGGCGGCAACCTGTCGGCGGTGGTGCTGAACGAAGGCCAGACCAACAAGATCGCCTTCGTCACCTACTACAAGGGCGAGTACGGCATCCATACGATCGAGCGCAAGGAGCCATTGCACACGGCGGCGACGTCGGATTTCGGCGCGCCCGGGCCGATCATCGACTTCCAGGCACCCTTGCAGCACACCCTGGTGAAGGCCAACGAGAAGAGGAAGGGCACCTTCGAAAAGATGTTCCTCGAGGGACGGCCGCCGATCAACGTCGGTGTCACGAGCAACGGCGATCTGTTCGGCGGGTCGCAGATCAGCTTCGGCGACGTCCTGGGCGATCAGCAGTTCAACGTCTTCGTCGCGTCCATCTCGCAGTACCGCACGATCTCGGCGTCCTACGTCAAGCTGTCGCGGCGCTTCCAGTTCGCGCTGCAGGGCTTTTCGCAGACGCAGTTCTTCTACGGCCAGGGCAATTCCTTCTACAACCCCACCCTCACGCCGTTCATCAGCCGCGACCTCGCCACCGCGACCAGCACCACGCGCGGTGGCGTCGCGTTTGGCATCTACCCGTTCGATCGATTCCATCGCGTGGAGATCTCCGCTGGCATTGTCCAGCAGAGCCAGCAGTACAACGATCCAACGCTGCAGGATCTCGCCACGCAGTATCAACAGGCGCAGTTCGGCCGCACCGTGTTCAGCAACGGCACGCTGGTGCCCCTCGGCGTCGCCTTCGTCCAGGAAACGACCGTGTTCCGCGAGTTCGGGCCGCTCGCGGGCAGCACGATGCGACTCGCGTACGACGTGTCGCCCAAGATCGCCGGCACGCTCTCGCGGCAGTCCTTCGACGGCGACGCGCGCTACTACCTGCGGCTCGGCGGCACGGGCGTTCTCGCGACGCGCGTCCGCGGCTTCAGGAGCATCGGTGACTTCCCCGCCTTCCAGTACATGGGCGGCAACTCGGAAATGCACGGCTACGACTATCTCAGCTTCGTCGGCCAGAACGTGCTGTTCGCCGACGCCGAGCTGCGCTTCCCGATCATCGAGGCGGCGCTGACGCCCTTCGGCGTGGTCGGGGGCGTCCGCGGGGTGTTCTTCGGGAACATCGGCGGTGCGTGGTTCGACAATCAGGGCTACCGGTTTGCGACCAGCAAGGCCGAGGTCGTGACGCCGATCACCGGCTACGATCCGGTTACAGGAGCGCCGAGCTTTGGTCCGGCGCAGACCCTCTCCGGGTTCCGGCTGGACGGCGGCCGCGCCTCCTATGGCATCGGGCTCGAGACCTTCGCGCTCGGCTTCCCGATTCACTTCGACTGGTCGTGGCGCACGACGTTCAACAAGGCCTGGGAAGACTTGGCGTTTGCCAGCTCCGGCGGCAGCGCGGATTTCCGGAAGCCGAAGTTCGCCGTCTGGATCGGATACGACTTCTAGAGGCTGGCGGCTAGGGGCTGGGGACGCTCGCGACTGGTGACTGACGACCAGGAGTTTGGGATCGATTGGCGGGCCTGTGGTGGCCCGCCTTTTTCTTGACGCCCGGTGGAATGGTGACGCCAACGAGGGGCCGGTGCTCACCGGCGAGTAGAATAGTCACCAGCCACCTATGGACCTGACGCCCAAGCGCTCCGCCGAATCAGCCACCGAGATGGTGCAGGTCGTGCTGCCCAACGACGCCAACCCGCTCGGCTTCATCCTGGGCGGCACGGTCATGCACCTCATCGACATCGCCGGCGCCATCGCCTGCCACCGCCACACACGCAGCCTGCTCGTCACGGCCGCGGTCGACGACCTGCAGTTCCTGCACTCGATCAAGGTCGGCGATCTGATCATCTTGCAGTCGCACGTGACGTGCGCATTCAAGACGTCGCTCGAAGTGCAGGTGGATGTATTTTCCGAGGAGACGCTGACCGGGGCGCGCCAGCTGACGAGCCGCGCCTACCTCACCTTCGTGGCGATCGCGCGCGACGGCAGCCGCGTGCTCGTGCCGCCGCTCATCGTCGATACCGACGAGCAACGACGCGTCTGCGAGGAGGCCCACCGGCGGCGGGCGCAGCGGTTGAAAAGGAAGATGGAAGCGATCACGCCCGCCGGGTCTACGACGCCGCTTTGAGCCGCAGCACGCTTTTCTCGAGATCGATCCCCACGCGGTACCGGCTCAGGAACCGGTGGCCGACGATGCCGCCGAGCTGAAAGCCGACGAGCGCGCTCGGCGCGCGCAGATTCAGCACCACCACCGGATAGTTCGTGTAGTGAATCACGTCGAACGCGAGATCGACGCCCGGCATCAGGAACGCCCCGCGATCCCAGCCCGACGTGCCGTACACCTTCAGCGCAATCTTGTGCGCGGGCTCCGGGCGGCCAAGCGAGGTGGCGGTTGCCTGGCTGATCGAGATCACTTCCCCGCCGGTGTCGATCACGAAGTCGGCCTCGTGATCGCCGTCGACCACGCCGCGCACCGTGGCGAGCCGGTACAACCGCAGCGGCAGCTCGACGTCGGCCGGTTCCTCCGGCAGGTGCCGCCCGATCGTGAGCTGGTAGCGCTGGTAGTCGATCGTCATCGAGAAGCCGAGCGCGAGGGGCGAAAAGCTCTCCGTCTCGCGCACCGGGATGTCGTGCAGCGCGGGGTTCTTGATGATGCAGGGGACGTTGCGCAGCTTCAGCGTGTTCAGCGTGCCGATCTCGAACGTGTCGATGCGAGCGAGCTGCAGCCCGCGCAGGCCCACCTCCCCGACGCCGGCGCTCAGCGTGTAGGTGATCGGCGCGACCCCGAGCCGTTCCGCCGTCTGGCGCGACAGGACCGTGCTCTCCGACCCGGTGTCGACGATGAAATCCTGCGCCGACCCGCCGTTCACCTTCGCGCGGATGATCACCTTGTCGTTCACGAGGCGAAACGGCATGGTGTGCAGGGCGTCGTCGGCGTTGGAATCCATGTCGAACGGCACCTTCTGGCCGAACGAGCGCAGAAACCGGATCTCGGCGCGCGACCAGTCCGCCTTGTCGCTGTGGTCCTTGTTCGGCAGCAGGTTGACGTAGTTGCTGAACGCCGAAGCGGCTTCCTCGAACTTGTGCATCCGCTCGTAGATCGCCCCGACGGTGTGATGAATCTCGAGATCGCGCGGCGCGAGCTTCAGCGCCCACTGTGCCTCATCGAGCGCGTGATCGAGCTGGCCGCGCGCCATCAGCGATCGCGCCATGCCGTGGTGCGCGCGCGCCTGCGCGGGGGCCATCGCCAGCACGTCGCGGTACCTCGTCTCGGCTTCCTCGAAGAGGCCGGACGCCCAGCGGGAGTCGGCGTAGAGCGACAGCGCCTCGGGATCCCGCGGCAAGGCCTTGATCAGCGTGTCGGCTTCGCGCCGCGCGACGTCGAACTCCGCCACCCGCAGCGCCGACTGGATCACGCCAAACCGCGCCGCGCGCAGACGCACCGAGTCGTCCGCGGTCAGCGCTTTCTGGTAGGCCTCGAGCGACTCGGCGTAGCGTCCGTCCTCGAAGAGCAGGCGCCCGAGCTGCAGTTGAATGTCGATGGCGTGATTCGAGGGGACATCGGCGTGAATGGCAAAGGTGGCCGCCACGATGGCGGCCGAAACGGCGACGACGCGGATACCTCTCGTCATGCGGTCCACCGCCCCTTCCCTGCGCCGCCGGATGTTAGTGGGTGTATTGCTCGATCGCCACGCCGTCGTACATCTGATCGACGCGCAACACTTGAGTGTCGCGGCTGTAGCTGCCGAGCTCGTAGTCCTCGCTCATGACCAGCGCTTTGATCGGTTTGGTCGGGCACACCTCCGCGCACAATCCGCAGAAGCTGCAGCGCGAGAGATTGAAGTCGAAGTAATCGAGAATCTTGATCTTCTGGCCCGGCTCGCGGTGGCCGCCGAGCGCAATCAGATCGTCAGGGCACGCCTTCGCGCACTGGTCGCAGACGATGCAGGTTTGAGCGCCGGTGGCGGGCTCGACCTGCAAGCGCAGCACGCCGCGAAAGCGCGGCGCGGTCGGCCGCCGCTCCGCGGGATATTGAAACGTGAACGCCGGCTGCGGCGTGTACTTCAACGTGACCCACATACCCTTCAGCAGGTCCACGAGGAAGATGGTTTTCAGAAAGGTGATGATCGTTTGCATGGCTTAGGCGCGCTCGCCAATCAGCGTCGGCTCAGAGTCGCCCGACATGATGACGCGTTCTTTTCTGAGCACGGTGCCTTCCTTGCGGATCTTGTCCTGCAGGCGCATCAGGCCGTAGAGCAGCGCCTCGGGGCGCGGCGGGCAGCCCGACACGTAGACGTCCACCGGCACGACCTTGTCGACGCCCTGGAGGACGCTGTAGGTTGGGAAGGGGCCGCCGGCATTCGAGCAGCTGCCCATCGAGATCACCCACTTGGGCTCGGGCATCTGATCGTAGAGGCGGCGCAACACGGGCGCCATCTTCTTGGTCACCGTGCCGGCGACGATCATCAGATCCGACTGGCGCGGCGACGCGCGGAACACTTCGGCGCCGAAGCGCGCGATATCGAAGCGCGACGCCCCGGCGGCCATCATTTCGATCGCGCAGCACGCCAGCCCGAAGCCCATCGGCCAAATGGACGATTCGCGCGCCCAGTTGAGCACGCGGTCGATGCTGGTCGTGATGAAGTTGTCCTCGAAGCGATGGTCGATCAGACCCATGGTCTCTCCCTGGCCCCTAGCCGCGATCGTAGTATCCCGCATTGCGCTGGATGAAGTCGTTCCACTTCTGCGGCGTTTCATCGAGCGCAAAAATGGCTTCGACGGGGCACGCCGGCACGCAGGCGCCGCAGTCGATGCACTCGTCAGGATGAATATAGAGCATCTCGGCCGCCGCAAACTCCGATTCGTCCTTGCGCGGGTGAATGCAGTCAACCGGACAGACATCGACGCAGGCGGTATCCTTGGTGCCGATGCACGGTTCGCAGATGATGTAGGCCATGGAAGCGTTAGCGCTGTCTATGATACTCACGATGGCGTCCGCCCTGAAAGGGGCGGCGATGGCGCCGCAGCAGAGCGCCGTCTCCGCGTGCCGGGCCGATCCCGTCCTGACCCGCCTCTTCACGCCGGCGCATCCACAGCTCGGGCGTTATGAGGTCTGCGCGACGCCGCGCCCGCTGGCCGACGTCGCGCCGCGCGGCTGGACGATCGACGCCGTGGCGGCGCTGGAGGCGTTCGGCGGCAGTAACGTTTTCGGGGGCGTCGGCGGCCTGGACCGATCGGCGCTCGCGCGCCTCTACGGCGGCCGGCGCGCGAACGTCGCCCGCGGCTGGCTCCAGGACGCCGGCCGCTTCGAGTCGGTGACGCTCGTCTCGCCCTATCCCAACGTCTCGCTCACCTCTCTCGAACCGGGCACGCTGATCGTGCGATTTGTCCTCGACGGAGCGCGCATCCGCTGACGCGCGACGGGGCGTGCGGCATCCCCGGGCGCTCGCTCGGGCGGACTATAATTTCAGGGCGCATGACAACATGGCTGAAGGCGACTCCGCTGGCGATCGCCATCGTGGCGGCGACAAGCCTGCCGGCGCGCGCGCAGACGCTGCCATCGGAGCCGATTGTGTTCGGCGACGGCCGGCTGACAATCGGCGGCGACGCCGCGGTCTCCTTCGCGCCGCAGGATCCGGGATTCTTCAACTACACCGACTACGAGCATTCGACGCTGCGGATACTGCGCATCGACCTGACCGCGGCACTCAAAGCGGACGACCACCTGTCGTTTCTCGCCGATATGCGGAGCGAGAACGCCGACAGTCCGCGCCCCTATGCGCTCTACGCGCGGATCCGGCCGTGGACCCACCGCGCGCTCGACATCCAGATCGGCCGCGTCCCGCCGACCTTCGGCGCGTTCGCCCGCCGCACTTACGCGTCGGACAATTTCCTGATCGGCTACCCGCTCGCGTATCAGTACCTGACGTCGCTGCGGCCCGACGCGGTTCCGGCGAGCGCCGAAGAGCTGCTGAAGATGCGCGGCCGCGGCTGGTTGGCCAGCTATTCGATCGGCGATCAGACGCCGTATCGCGGCGTGCCGCTCGTGAGCGCGTTCACCTGGGACACCGGCGTCCAGGTGCACGCCGCGAGCGATCGCGTCGACGCGACCGCCTCGGTGACGGCCGGCACGGTGTCGAATCCCTTGTTCCACGACGACAACGACGGCAAGCAGGTGGCCGGACGCCTCGCGTTCCGTCCGGTGATCGGGCTGGTCCTCGGCGCATCGGCGGCGCGCGGGCCGTTCGTGAGCCGGACGGCGGCGCGCGGGGCGGTCGGCGACGGCAACGAGGGCCGCTTCACGCAGACCGCGTGGGGCGCCGACGTCGAGTACTCGCGCGACTACTATGTCGTCCGCGTCGAGACGATTCTGAGCGACTGGACGCTGCCGATCGTGCGGGCGCCGAACCTCAATCTGCCGCTGCGCGCGTTCTCGACGTCCGTCGAGGGGCGCTACAAGATCCAGCCCGGCCTCTATGTGGCCGCGCGCCTCGATCACATCGGCTTCAGCCAGATCACCGGCCTGACCGCGACCGACACGTGGGACGCGCCGGTCACGCGCGTGGAAGTCGGCGGCGGCTACTCGCTGCAGCGCAATCTGGTGCTGAAACTGTCCTATCAATACAACTCGCGTGACGGCGGACGCGTTCACACGCTCAACCTGGCCGCGGCACAGCTCGTGTTCTGGTTCTGATGACGCGTCTTCTCCTTGTGTCCATGGTGTCGTTGGTGGCGGTGAGCGCCGCAGGTCATGCCGCAGGCGCCACCGCCGCGCGCCCGGGCACGATCCGCGGACGCGTCGAGCTGCGCCACGTGCCGCCGCCGGTCGAGCGGCGGCCGTCGATCGCGGAGCTCGGTGGACCGACGAGCGCCGCCGTCCGCGATCTCCAAGATCGCGCCCGCGCCGTCGTCTACCTCGAATCGGCGCCGCGCGGCGCGTTCGAGCAGAGCGAGCCGGGCCGCGCCATGATGGACCAGCGCAACGAGACGTTCGTCCCGCACGTGCTCGCCATCACGACCGGGACGACCGTCGACTTCACCAATAGCGATCGCATCTACCACAACGTGTTCTCGCTGTCGAAGACCGAGCCCTTCGATCTCGGCCGCTACGCGGTCGGACACTCCAAGCCGCAGCGATTCGATCATCCGGGCATCGTGCGCGTGTTCTGCGACATCCATTCGCACATGAACGCGTTCATCCTCGTGTTCAGCCATCCCTTTTTCGCCATCACCGACGCCGACGGGCGCTACCACATCGACAACGTGCCGCCGGGCACCTATAACGTGATCGCCTGGAACGAAGGGGTCTCCTCCGAGCCACGCTCGGTCACGGTGCCCGATGCGGGCGTCGCCGATCTCGACTTCACGCTGCGATGACGCTCTTCCCTTCGCTCCGCAGCCGCATCTTTCTGACGAGCGCGCTCCTGGCCGTCCTCTCGATTGCGGTCGCCATCTACCTGGTGAACCAGCGCGTCACGCGCGAAACCGAAGCCGCGCTCCAGCGCGACATCCGGGCGACCGGCACACTGGTCGATCAGTTACGGACGACCCGCGGCCAGACGTTCACGACGATGGCCCGCGTCTTCGCCGACTCGTCGCTGCTCAAGGCTGCGGTCGACACCGGCGACCCGCCGACGGTGCAGGAAGTGGTCAAGGACTATCCGCGACAGCTCAATTCGAATCTGCTCCTGGTGACGAACAAGACGGGCGGCGTGCTCGCCACCGTCCCGCACGACGCGCAGGTGGTGGCAAGCCAGCCGGCCGTTCGTGAAGCGCTCGCCGGCCGCGAGAGCGTCGGCTTGCTGCCGCGGCCAGACGGCGTGTTGCAGCTCGTCACGGTGCCGATCGCGCTCGGCAAAACGAACCCGGAGATTCTCGGGACGCTCGGCGTCGGCTTCCTGCTGGACGACGCCCTCGCCACGCAGTTGAAGGGGATTACCGGCAGCGACATCGCCTTCGCCATGGACGGCCGGGTGCTCGCGACGACGCTGCGGCCGGAGGATCGCACGGCACTGTCGGATCTGCTGCGCCGTTCCGATCTGCCGAGAAGCATCCGAATCGGCAGCGAGGAATACGTGGCGCTCCCCCGCCCGCTCGCGGCGACCGCCGAAGGCGCGGCGACCGGGTCGGGGCCGGTCGTGCTCATCCTGCGCTCGCGGACGCAGCAGATTCTGCTGCTGCACACGATTCGCAACTACCTCGCCGGCACGGCGGTCGTCGCGGTGCTCCTGGCGACCCTCCTCAGCTTCGCCGTCGCGCGCACGATCACGCGTCCGCTCGCGGCGATCACCGACGTCATGCGCGAAGTGGCGGCCACCGGCGATCTCACCCGCAAGATCGCGGTCCTGCACGCCAGCCGGTGGGACGACGAGGACGCGCGGCTTTTGGCGACGACCTTCAACACGCTCACCGATTCGATCGCGCGCTTTCAGCGGGAGATGTCGCAGAAGGAACGGCTGTCGGCGCTCGGGCGCCTGTCGACCGTCATCGCGCACGAGGTCCGCAATCCGCTGATGATCATCAAGACGTCGCTCCACGCGCTGCGCCAGCCGGAGGCGACCCCGGCGGCGATCACGGAGGCGATTGCGGACATCGACGAAGAGGTCGTGCGTCTCAATCGCGTGGTCAACGAGGTGCTCGACTTCGCGCGGCCGATCCGCTTCGAGCTGGCCGCGACCGATCTCAACGCGCTCTGCCGCGAGTCGGCGGCCGCCTCCGGCGCGGCGACGGCCGGGCCCGCGGGAACCGCGGGAACCATCGTCCACCTCGATCTCGACGCGACGCTGCCCCCGGTAACGACCGATCCGGAGCGGCTGCGGATCGTGCTGGTCAACATGCTCGTCAACGCCCGGCACGCCGTGGCGGCGCGGGAGCGGGCCGACGGCCCGCTCGTCACCATCAGCACGCGCGGCCGCCCCGATCGGGCGACGATTGTGGTGGCGGACCATGGCTCCGGCATCGATCCGGCCGACCTGGCGCGCGTCTTCGATCCATACTTCACCACCAAGCGCGGAGGCACCGGCCTCGGCCTGGCGATCGCCAAGAACATCATCGACGGCCTCGGCGGCAGCATCGGCGTGACAAGCACGCCGGGGCGCGGCACCGAAATCCGAATCGAGCTTCCTGTCCATGCCTAAACTACGCGGCTCCATTCTCCTCGTCGACGACGAAGAAAAAATCCTGAAGGCGCTCGGCCGGGCCCTGCGCGAAGCAGGCCACGAGGTGGTCGAGACGGCGAGCGCGCGTCAGGCCCAGAAGCTCCTCGGCGAGCGCACCTTCGACCTGTTCATCGTCGACAACGTGATGCCGGAAAAGAGCGGCCTCGAGCTGATCCGCGAATACGTCGGGTCGACGTCGGACGGCCGGGGCGCGGTGGGGCTCGGGCCGAGCGAGGACCGGGCACAGATCGTCATGATGACGGCGCACGCGACCGTCGAAAGCGCGATCGAGGCGATGAAACTCGGGGCGTTCGACTATCTGCAGAAGCCGTTCGAAATCGACGAGCTGCTGGTGGTCGTCCGGCGGGCGCTCGATCTTCAGCGGCTGCGGACCGAGTACCGGTACCTGCTGAGCGAACGCGACGAGCAGTTCGATCACTACGGGATCATCGGCGCCAGCCGCGCGATGGGTGAAGTGATCCAGCGCGCGGAGCTCGTCGCGGAGACCAAGAGCACCGTGCTCATCACGGGCGAGACGGGCACGGGCAAAGAGCTGGTCGCGCGCGCGATCCACGATCGGAGCGCGCAGCGCGACATGCCACTCATCAAGGTCAACTGCGCGGCGATCCCCGAGACGCTGCTCGAGTCGGAGCTCTTCGGGCACGTGCGCGGCGCGTTCACCGGAGCGGTCGGCACCAAGAAAGGCAAGTTCGCGCTCGCCGACGGCGGAACGATTTTCTTGGATGAGATCGGGACGATGAGCCTGACGCTGCAGTCGAAGCTCTTGCGCGTGCTGCAGGAGCGCGAATTCGAGCCGCTCGGCGCCGAGCGGACCGAGCGCGTCGACCTCCGCGTCATCGCCGCGACCAACCGCGATCTGCGGCAGATGGTGTCGGACGGCAAGTTCCAGGAGGATCTGTTCTACCGCCTGAACGTCATCCCGATCGCGATTCCGCCGCTGCGCGAGCGGCGGGAAGACATTCCGCCGCTCGTCGAGCACTTCCTGCGCAAGCACGCACAGCGCACGGGCCGCCGCATCGAGCGGATCGACGAGGGCGTCCTGGCCGACCTGCAGCAGTACGACTGGCCGGGCAACGTGCGCGAGCTCGAGAACACCATCGAGCGCGCCGTGGTGTTGACGCCGGGGCCGGTGGTCACCTCACGCGCCATCTCGATCGTCGGCGCCGCGTCGCCGCAGGCCACCGGACTCCCCTCGCTCAAGCTGCGGCAGAACATCGAGTGGGTGGAGCGCGAGACGATCCGCCGCGCGCTCGAGAATGCGGGCGGCGTGAAGAAGGACGCGGCGGAACTGATGGGCATCAGCCAGCGCGCGCTCTCGTACTACCTCGCGAAGTACCGCATCGACTGATCTCGCTGCCGGTGGCTGGTGGCTACTGGCTAACGCTTCGCGTAACGCGTTACGGCGTGAGTAAGCCGGCGGCGGGACTGCGCGCAAATCGCGTGAGGAAACGGCAGGCAATCGCGGCACCTGGCTTGCGTAGTGAGGACGCCATGATGCGTCTCTCGCTCCGTCTCCTTGGTGCCTGCGCCGCGGTCCTCATGTGCGCCACCGGTGCGTTCGCGCAAGATCCACCCGCGGCGGCGACGCCGCCACCAGACGACGCCGTGCTCAAGCCGGCGGAACCCGACTTCACCCTGATCAGCCTCCCGACCTCGCTCCGGCTCCCGCCGTTCAAGAGCGCGATCCGCGTCACGCACCGCTTTACGCGGCCGCTGAAATGCGACGCGTGTCCCAACAGCCTGGCCGGCGACGGCTTCGGCATCGACTCCGGCGCCCTGATCGGCCTCGAGTACCGCATCGGGATCGTGCCGAACGGCGAGGTCAGCATCGATCGGACGAGCGACAAGACAGTCGAGATCCTCGGACAGTACGGCCTGATGCGGCAGAATGAGCACGCGCCAATCGAGGCGTCGGCGCTGGCCGCGGTCGACATCACCAACGTCGGAAGACGCGGCACCGACAGCCAGTATTCCCCCACCCTCGGCGTGATCCTCACGCGGCTCGTCGGCAATCAAGGCGCGCTGTACGTCGAGCCGATGTGGATGCATCACACCAATCTGTTTCAGCAGGCGACGATCGCCGACAACGACACGTTCCTGATCGGGCTCGCCGCGCGCGCCCGCATCCGGCCGACCCTCTACCTGGTGGCGGAGTTCTCGCCTCGTGTGTCCGGCTACAAGCCGGGCGTGAACCGCGGCAGCTTCGCGATCGAAAAGCGCGCCGGCGGCCACGTGTTTCAGCTCAACTTCTCGAACGCGTTCGGCACGCAACTCAGCCAGATCGCGCAGGGCGCGACGTCGAACACCAACTGGTACATGGGCTTCAACCTGACGAGGAAGTTTTACTAACGGCCGCGCGGACGGTCTAACCAACAGGATAGGATACGGCGAATGACGACGGCGAAAAAAGCGACCTGCGGGTTCGTGGCGGCCGCCGCCATGGCGGCCCTGGCAGCGTTGACGATTGCGTGCGGCAGCGGCAGCGCGGGCACGTCGCCGACGCCCCCGCCAACCCCCACGCCGGCGCCCTCTGGCGGCACGACGATCACGATCACGTCAGCGGGCGTCAGCCCGGCGACGATCACGGTGGCGCGCGGCTCGCAGGTCACCTTCGTGAACAACGACACACAGAACCATGACGAGCTCTCGGATCCGCATCCGGATCACACCGATTGCCCTGAGCTGAATTCAGTCGGCTTCATGGCGCCTGGGCAGAGCCGGCAATCGCAGAACCTCAATACGGCGAGGACCTGCGGGTACCACGATCACGAGTTGTTCAGCGACCCGAGGTGGCAGGGAAAGATCATCATTCAATAGGGCGGGAAAGGCAGGAAGGGTCGCGCGGCGGTGCTCAGCGCGACGCGCGGACGCGGGCAAGATCTTTCTTGGCCTCTTCGAAATCCGGCTTCAGTTTGACGGCCTGCTCGAGCTCGGCGACGGCGTCGGCGCGCCGGCCTTCCTTCTCCAGCACGTTCCCGAGCCGCCAGTGCGCTTGCGCCAGCGTCGGTTCGTGCACTTCCGGCTCCTGTCCGAGATACCGACGGAACAGGCGTTCGGCGCGCGAGAAATCGTTGCCGTCGGCGATGGTGGTGCGCGCGGCCGCATAGTGCGCCCCGAGGTCGTCCGGCACGGCCTTTTCAGCGTCGGCGAGCATGGCATCGAGCTCCGGCCACCGCGCGGCCGCCGTGTAGACCGTCGCGAGCATGCGATAGCCAACGAGACGATGCGGGTCAAGGCTAATCAGCGTGTGCGCGAGCGGCTCCGCGGCGTCATAGCGCGGCGGTTTCTGCCCGAGATACCAGTTGACGAGGGTCGTCGTCGCGTCGATCTTCACTGCGGGCATTTTCGCGGCGGCAGCCGCCTGCTGGTAGAGCGGTCCGAAACCGCCCTTGGTGTCCGTGTCGCGCAGCACCTGCGCGCGCACGAGATAGCTCGCGCCCGGATCGATGCGCGCGATCTCCTCCACCATGTCGTCGGCTTTCTTACGATCGCCGCCGAGGATCCCGGGCGCCTTGATGAAATACGCGATCGTGGCGAGCCGCGCTTCGATGTGCTTCGGATCGAGCTTGATCGTCGTTTCCGCCTCCTGCCGAAACCGCCGCGCCAGCCCGAGCTGGCGGAAGAGTGTCGCCTTTTCGGCCATGTTGCCGACGATCTGCGCGAGCTGCCAGTGGTACTGGGCAACGTCGGGCTTCAGCCTGACCGCCGTTTCGGCGAGCTGCAGCGCCTTGTCCATCTCGCCGTAGACGACGCGGACACGCGCGAGCGCGGCGGCGGCTTCGGCGTCGAATGGGTTGGCGCCTTGACGCGCGGCTCGAGCAGCGCGCGCGCCTGCTTGAAGTGGCCGCCGTCGAGCAAGCTCCGGATGTCGGGGTCGGCCGCCGCGAGCGATACTGCGCACAGGGCGCACAAGCCGATGGCGAGCAGCGAGCAAACAGTGGATTTCATCGGATCTCCCGGCCTGACAGCCAGGCGTGGCTGAGCGAGGTGGACGAGAATCAGCGCGATTTGGTTGCCACGCTGCCGGCGCCGATCCGCTCCACCCGGATGACGGAGCCATTGGCGGCAAGACCCGTCCACGCCACCACGAGCCCGTCCTGCGTGGCGGCGCCGATAGGATACATGGCCGGCTCCGCCTCGCCGAGCGGTTCGCGCGCAAAGCGCACGCGGCCGGCCGCGTCCTTCGTGCCGCGCGCCAGCGCGACATGGCGCGCGCCGTCCCGCAGCTCGTCCCACGTCACGGCGACCGATCCGTCCCGCGCGATGGCAATCTGCGGATGGTGCGCCCCGCCTCCGGTCGGCACCTGCTCCCGCACCGTGAACGTCTTGCCGTCTCGCGATCTCGCGTAGAAGATCGCCAGCGTCGACTCGCCGCCGGCTCCACTCGTGGTCACCGTCGGCCAGACGATGTGCGCAAAATTGCCGGCGTCCATCGCAATCGCGGGGCCATCGTCGGGACAGCCGTCGAGCTGCCATCGATCGGAGCTCACGCGCACCGGCGGAGCAAACGTGCGGCCATCCGCCGCTCGGGAGAATGCGATGTCGCGCATGTTCCCCGGATACACGTGACGCCAGGCGGCGACGATCGCGCCGTTGCTCGCGGCGGCGATCGCCGTCTTGCAGCAATAGCAGACGCCGGTCGTGACGCGCCGCTCGGGCTGCATAGTCTGCACATTCTGCACATTTTGCACAGGGTCCGCCGAGACGCGCGCGACGTACAAGCCGGAGCTCTGCGCCATCGCGGCGCCATCGGCCGTGCCGTGCATCGCGTCCATTTCATGCGCGGCGGGCAAGGCGGCCATGTCGCGGTGGTCGAGCCATGCGATCTCGACGTTGCCGTGGTGATCGATCGTCATCGCGTGCCAGCCACGATCGCCCGGCGCGCCCGCCTTGCTGACCGCGCGCGACGCGCTGAAGGCGCGGCCGCCGTCGATCGATCGCGCGAACCGAATCGTCGTGCCGTCGCGTTTGGACACCCAGGAGACCACGACGTCCGACCCGCGGATCACCACGCGCGGCGGCTGTTCGCCGGTGACGCGAGCCTCGCCCTCGCCGTCGTTCACGCGGACCGGCGCGGCGAACGTTCGGCCCGCGTCGCCGCTGACGGCCGCATAAATGTCGGTGGCGCCGCTTGCTGCCGATGCCGCCCACACGACGGCGACGCGGTCGCCGTCGGCCGCGATCGACGCGTTCGCGTTCGTGCGTCCCGGCACGGCGAGCGAGACGATGGCCGCGAGTGTGATCAGAAACTCCATCGCACCCCCAATTGTACCTGCCGCGGATCGCCGGCCGCCGTGGGCTGGCCGAAGGCCGGCAGCGGGATCGTGCCTGAGCCGAACGTGTTGTTCACGCTCAGAATGTTGACGTGGTTGAACAGGTTGAACGCCTCGAGCATCACCTCGAGCCGCTGGGCGGCGCCGCGCGCGAAGGTGCGCGACAGGCGCACGTCGAACGAGGAGGTGGCCGGCTGGCGTCCCGTGTTCCGGCCGATGCCCGCGGGCCGGTCGTTCGCATTGGTGTCGTTGTTGCGGTCATTGCCGGTCTGAATATTGAACGGCGCGCCGGTCGCGTACGACAGAAGGTAGCCGACCTGAAACCCGTGGAGCACGTGCGTGCCGCTGACGACGAGCCGGTGGCGCTGGTCGTTGTCGGACGGCCCCTTGTCTTCGAGGATGTTGACGTTGTCCTGCGGCGTGTTGAAGAACGCGTTTCCCGCATCGTCTTGCGAATTGGAGAACGTGTAGGAGACCCGCGCGCTGCCCCACGGCGCGGTGCGTGTCGCGAGCGACAGCGTCAGCCCGTCGAACCACGAGTCGCCGATCGAGCCGAACTGGCCGATGTTGCCGAACCGCGGATCGGGCCGCCCCAGGTTCGGCACGCCGAGCGCGGTGGCCTGCGCCGCGGTCAGCGTCGGCACGTTGATGTTGCGCGACATGATGATGCCGTGGCCGCGCAGATGCGAATACCCTGCCGTGGCGGTGGCAATGCCGCCAATCGCGCGCTCCACTTGCACGCTCGCCTGTTCGCTATGCCCGTCCTGAATGCTTGGATCGATCGTCGTGACCGCCGTGAGGACGTTGGCCGGGAACGACGGCAGCACCGCCGGAAAGACTGGAGCGCCCGCCTGCCCGAACGACAGCACGGCGACTTTGTACTGCAGGCCGTCGCGCTGGAGGGCGTTCGAGGTCGCGCGGAGCGGAATGCGATCGAAATAGAGGCCGCCGCTCGCGCGGATCACGGTTCGCGCGTTTGGCGCGTACGCGACGCCTGCACGGGGCGATATGTTGTTGGCATCGAGCTGAATCGGATCGGGCAGCCATTGCAGGTCGTAGCGCACGCCGGCGTTGATCGTCACGCCCGATGCCGGCCGCCACTCGTCCTGCGCGAAGACGCCGAGATTCGGGTTCGCCTGGAACTGCGATGGCTGGCCGAAGGCCTGCTGGAAGTTCACGTACGTCCCGCGCTGAAAATTGGCGAGCGACGAAAACGTGTAAACGCCCTGCAGCGCGCCCGGGAACGCGATCGTGAGCCGGTTGTCGAGCCAGTCGGCCCCGATCTTGACGAGATGCGAGCCGCGCTGCAGCGTCAGCGTATCGATGCCTTCGAGGACATCCAGATCGCGCGCGGTCGGCGAGACGGTCGCCGTGCCGAAGCTCGCCACGCCCGAGATGTTCACGGCGGGGCCGGCGAGGTCGTTGACGGCGGCGCCCAGCCGGCTGCGCGTCCACTGCCCGCGCAGCTCGTTGGTCGCCCGCGTGGACGGCGACGACTGATAGTTCGCGGCGAGCGTCCGGTCGCGATCGTCGAGGCGCGTCCCGCGGCTGACGTCGTTCAGGCCGCCGACGTTCCGCGCGTTCGGGCTGCCGACGTCATAGACGCTGTACCGGACCTCCAGCCGCGACCCGGCGGTGGCCTGATGATCGAGGCGGCCGAACAGATTCGTCGTGTGGTAACCGGTCGGGAACGCGCCCGTGACGATGCTTGGGCCGCGATCGCCCGCCGCATCGAGGGCCGCGTTGATCGCCGCGACGTCGGCCGGCGCGATGGTGACGATGCCGGTCCGGTTCTGCCGCGTCTCCTCGACGTTGGCGAACCAGAACGTGCGGTCCTTCACGATCGGGCCGCCGAAGCTCAAGCCGTACTGCTGCTGCGTCAGCGGATCCTTCTGCACCGCGAGAGGATTCCGGGCATCCAACCTGTCGTCGCGGAAGAACCCGTACGCGCGCCCGCGCGCCTGGTTCGTCCCCGAGTGCGTCAGGATGTTGATCGTGCCCGCCGAGGCGCGCCCGAACTCGGCGACGCCGCCGGAGGTGATCACCTGAAACTCACGAATCACCTCTTCGCCGTAGTACGCCCCCGCCAAATCGGCGGCATCGTCGTTGGCCGAGACGCCGTCGACGAGGAACGTGTTGCCCAGATTGCGCTGCCCCGCCACCGAGATGCCGGTGCCCGGGACGGCGGAGCTTTCCGCGAACCGGTCGTTGGTGCGCAGATTGGTCCTCGAGACGTTCGGCGCGAGCAGCGCGAGGTCGAGATAGTTGCGCCCGTTGAGCGGCAACGTGTCGACCTCGTGCGGCGTGATCCGATCGGCGACTTGCGTGCGTCCCGCCTCGATGACCGGCGCGGGCACGGACACATCGACTGCCTCGGAGACCGGCGCGGGCGAGAGCGTCATCGGTACGTCGATCGCCTGCCCGACGCTCAGCGTGAGATTCACGCCCAGCGTCGCGAAGCCGCGCGCGTCGACCGACAGGTGGTACTCGCCGACCGGCACATAGAGAATCCGGAACCGGCCCGCGGCGTCGGTCGCCGTGTCCCATACCTGGTTTGTGTCATGGTTGTGCAGCCGCACGGCGGCGCCGACGACCACGGCCTGGCTCGAGTCGCGCACCGTCCCCGTGACCGTTGCGGACGCGACGGCCTGCCCCGCACGCGCGGACGTGGCAAACGCGAACAACACAACGGCCAGGCCCCAGCCCGGTGCCCACATTCTCGACACAGATGCACCTTTTCCCTCTAGAGGAATCGCGACAACTGAAGACGCGGCGCCGCTAGGCGCGAGGAGGAGGCGACTCGGGGAGCTCGGCGCGAACGATGCGCGCCGCTGCGGTCAGGGGAACGAGATCGGTGGTGGTGACGAGGCGAACCGCGTTGGCGGCCGGGACCGGCACGCCGAGGGCGAACATCAGCGACATCAAGGCGAGGTCGCCCGCGCGGCACGTGCCGGACATCGTGCACGTGCGGAGGCCCTCGCGTGTGTGGTGCATCGGGCAGATCTGCCCCGGCGCGATGCCCGGGCAGCAGGTGTGTTCGTGGTTCGCGCTCGGAGGATCGACCCGATCCGAAGACAGCGCGGCCGGCGCCGCGACCAAGGCCGCGAGCTGCAGTACCAACCACGCGCCAGCGATGATCCTCACCTGGTTACCGCTTACCACTCGCGCAAGCGCTTTCCCCGTCCGTAATCCGCGCGGCATCCATCCTTTTGGAACCTCAATACAGCGAACGATCCTGGCGCCAAAGACGGCCGCCGTTCGAGATTGAGGCAAGAAACTCTCCAAGCCGTTATCATGCAGCGAGTCTCTTGAAGATGTCCAACGCATCGTGTTCATCGTGTTCATCGGGGGCAATCGCCACGCTCGTCACCATGGTCGTTGCGATGCTCGGGGCCGGTTCCGCGCGCGCGCAGGACCCGGCCATGCCGGGGCACCAGCACATGGTGATGGAGGGCGCCACGCCGGCGTGGACGTGGACGACCGACGGCAGCATCTTCTTCGGCTACAACTATCAGCAGCGCACGTTCACCGACTTCTCGGCGTGGGAATCACAGAACTGGTTCATGCTCGCGGGCCAGCGCACGCTCGGGCCTGGGACGTTTTCCTTCGACGGCATGCTGTCGCTCGAACCGTTCACGGTCAACACGATCGGATCGCCGCAGGTTTTTCAGGCCGGCGAAACCTATCACGGCGGCCCCATCATCGATCGCCAGCATCCGCACGATCTCATCATGGGGCTCGGCGCGAAGTACCGGATCCCGAGGGGCCGTGTCACGTTTCTCCTTGGCGTGGACGCGGTCGGCGCACCGGCGCTCGGTCCCACGCCGTTCATGCACCGCGCGTCGGCGCGCGACGACCCCGAAGCGCCGCTCATTCATCACTACACCGACTCCACGCACATCACGCCCGGCGTGCTGACGGCCGGCGTCGAGGCCCGCGGCGTGGCCGTCGAAGGATCCTGGTTTCGTGGCGAGGAGCCGAACGACAACCGTCTCAATATCGACGAGCCGCGATTCGACTCGTGGTCAGGCCGCGTCGGCTGGGCCGGCGGCCCATGGCGCACGCAGTTCTCCGGGGCGCACCTCCATCGGCCCGAGACGCTCGAGCTCACCGACATCACGCGCCTGACCGCGTCGATCGAATACGACGGCGCCCTCGGCTCGCGTCCCTTCGCCGCGACGCTCCTCTGGGGCGAGAACCGCGAGGTGCACGGCATTCTCGACGGCTATCTGCTCGAGTGGGATCTTCGCGCCACCGGACACGGCACCGTCTATGGACGCGCGGAATCGGCGGCGAAGGATCTGCTCGATCTCGGCGGGCCCGATCCCCCCGGGTTCATCGAGTTCCATCGCATCTCGCACGTGGCGGCGCTGACGCTCGGCTACGTGCACGACGTGTCGCAGCAACGGTGGGGCCGCATCGGCATCGGCGGCGACGCGACCGTCTATCACGTGCCCGACAACATGCTCGAGTTCTACGGCGCGCCCCACTCCTTCCACGTCTTCGTGCGCTATCGACCACTCGCAATGTCGCGCGCGCACGTTCATTAGTCGCGCGATCGCGCGTTTTTGCGCTTGACACGATCCAGATCGCGCGCGACACTTGATCGGATGTGACCGCTGTCCTCGCGGGTTCCTTCCATGCCTCCGCGGTTTTCTAATGTCTCTCGTCGCCTTGTCCGAACTGCTCGGCGCCACCGTGCGCGATGCCAGCGGCACCGCCCGAGGACGGGTGCGTGAAATCGCCATCGCGCCGCAGGAGCATCCGACCCGCGTCGCCTATCTGATCGTCCGGACCGCCGACGGCGAGCGCATGGTGCCGGCCGCCTCCCTGAAGGCGTGCGGCGTGACCGTCCGCACCGACTCCGACGCGTCGGCCTGGGAACGCTCCACCACCTCGGACGGCGTCCTGCTCCTGAAACGCGACCTGCTCGATCAACAGATCATCGACGTCCACGGCCGCAAAGTCGTCCGCGTCAACGACGTCGAGCTCGACTCGACGCCCGTCAACAGCCACGTCGTCCTGACCGTCGTCTCCGTCGACGTCGGCGCGCGCGGCGCCATCCGCCGCCTCACCAAAGGCATGGTGCCGTCCTTCACGCTGCGCGCGCTCCTTGCGAAGATTCCGCCGCGTGTCATCCCCTGGCAGTACGTCGATCTGCTCGAGACGGACCCGGCCCGCCGCGTCAAGCTGAAGATCGCGTACGAAGGGCTGTCGAAGCTCCATCCCGCTGACATCGCCGATATCGTCGAAGACCTGCCGGCGGCCGAGCGCGAAGCGGTGTTCGAGACGATCGACGAGGAAGTCGCCGCCGAGACGCTCGAGGAAATCGACCCGAAGGTCCAGGTGTCGATCGTCGAGTCGCTCGACAGCAACCGCGCGGCCGACATCGTCGACGAAATGGACCCAGACGCCGCGGCCGACCTGCTCGGCGATCTGTCCGAGGATCATTCTGGCCAGATTCTGAAGGAAATGCAGCCCGAGGAGCGGCTGGAAGTCACACAGCTTCTCGAGTTCGGCGAGCACACCGCTGCCGGCCGCATGACGACGGAGTACATCGCCGTCTCCGCCACCGCGGCCGTCGACGATGCCATCGACGCGCTGAAACGGTTCGAAGGCACGCGCGAAGCGCTGGCCACGATCTACCTCATCGGCGCAGGGCACAAGCTGGTCGGCGCCGTGCCGCTCGTGAAGATCGCGACCTCGTCTCCGGCGATCGAGCTCTCGACGCTCGCCGAAGCGGCGGTTTCCTGCGCCCCCGACACGCCGCAGGACGAGGTGGCGGCGCTCTTCGACAAATACAACCTGATCACGCTCGCCGTCGTCGACGAGCATGGCCGCCTCGCGGGCATCATCACGGCCGACGATGTGATCACGATGCTCCGGCACAGCGATTGAGCGGGCCGAATGAATCTCCGAACGCTCACAAAAGGATGGAGGATCCGTCTCGCGCTGCTGGTGGCCGTTGTCGGCCCCGGCTTCATCACCGCCAACGTCGATAACGACGCCGGCGGCATCTACACGTACTCGCTCGCCGGCGCGCAGTTCGGCTATTCGCTGCTGTGGACGATGATCCCGATCACGGTGGCGCTGGTCGTCGTGCAGGAGATGGCGTCGCGCATGGGCGCCGTCACCGGCAAGGGCCTGAGCGATCTCATCCGCGAGGAATTCGGCTTTCGCGTCACCTTCTGGCTGATGCTCGCGCTCGTCATCACCAACTTCGGCAACGTCGTCGCGGAGTTCGCCGGCGTGGCGAGCAGCCTGGAGCTCTTCGGCTGGTCGCGCTACATCGTCGTCCCGGTCGCAGCAATGATCGTCTGGCTGCTCGTCGTGCAGGGCACCTACCGCAGCGTCGAAAAGATCTTTCTCCTGGCGTCCGGCTTCTACGTGGCGTACATCGTCGCGGGGCTGCTCGCGCATCCGGATTGGAAAGCCGCAGCCGTCGCCACCGTGAGCCGGCCGTCGGGCCTCGGCATCCGCAACTATCCGTACCTCTTCATGCTCATCGGTCTGGTCGGGACGACGATCGCGCCGTGGATGCAGTTCTATCTGCAGGCGTCAGTGGTCGAGAAGGGCATCACTGCGCGGCAGTACCGTACGGCGCGCTGGGACGTCATTCTGGGGTGTCTCTTCACCGACATCGTCGCCTGGTTCATCATCGTGGCCTGCGCGGCGACGCTGTACGCAAAGGGCCATCCCGACATCCAGAATGCCGCCGACGCCGCGCAGGCGCTCCGGCCGCTCGCGGGCGAGTATGCGTACCTGCTGTTTGCCGCGGGCCTCTTCAACGCGTCGCTCTTCGCCGCCTCGATCCTGCCGATCTCGACGTCGTACGCGGTGTGCGAAGGGCTGGGGTTCGAAGCCGGCCTGGACAAGAAGTTCCACGAAGCGCCGGTGTTCTACTGGCTGTACACGCTGCTCATCGTCACCGGGGCGGGCGTGCTGCTCGTTCCGCGCTTTCCGCTCGTGCCCGTGATGGTGCTGTCGCAGGTCGTCAACGGCGCCGTGCTGCCGTTCGTGCTGATCTTCATGCTCATGCTGACCAACGACCGCGAGCTGATGGGCGAGCACGTCAACACGCGCACCTTCAACGTCATCGCATGGGCCACCGTCGTCGTGATGATCGCGTTGACGCTCGCGTTGGTGATTACGCAGCTGCGGGGCTGAGACGTTCTACACAGCCGGGTAGTCGTACACGCCGCGTCCGACTTTTTTCCCCAACCTGCCGGCCTTGACGTGCTGTACCAGCAATGGACACGGCCGGTATTTTTCACCCAGTGACTTGTGCAGAAACTCGAGCACGCTCAGCCGCGTGTCGAGCCCGACGAGATCGACCAGCTCGAACGGGCCCATCGGATGATTGAGGCCGAGCTTCAGCGCCTTGTCGATGTCTCGCGCCGAGGCGACGCCTTCCTGCAGCATGTAGAACGCTTCGTTTCCGATCATCGCGTTGACGCGGCTCGTGACGAATCCGGCCGAGTCGCGGACGATGACGGTTTCCTTGCCCATCTGGCGCGCGACCGCTTCGACCGTCTGCAACGTCTCGTCCGAGCTCTCGAGCGCGCGGACGACCTCGACGAGCTTCATCTTGTGCACCGGGTTGAAGAAGTGCATGCCCGCGAGACGGCGCGGGTTCGACAGCGCCGCCGCCATCTCCGTGACGCTCAGCGACGAGGTGTTCGACGCGATGACGGCGTCAGCGGGCGCCAGTTTCTCGATGTCGGCCAGGAGCGCGAGCTTGAGCCCGATCTGTTCCGGCGCCGCCTCGATGATGAAGCGGCTCCCGCTGAGCGCCCCGGCCAGGCTCGTCGTCGTCGTCAGACGCGCCGTGGCGGCCGCGGCGTCGGCGCGCGTGACGTTGCCGCGCACGATACCTTCTTCTAGAATGCCGCCGATCGCGCGCCGGCCCTTCTCCACCGCCGCCGGCGCCACGTCGTACAGGACCGTGTCGCAGCCCGCCATCATCGCCGCGTGCGCGATGCCGTGGCCCATGGTGCCCGCGCCGAGGACTGTTACTTTCGTGATCACTATCACTGGTTCAGATCCACCCACACAGTCTTCACCTGCGTGTAGTGCTCGAGCGCGTGCATGCTCATCTCACGGCCGAAGCCGCTCTGTTTGTAGCCGCCGAACGGCGCCGCCGTGTCGTAGACGTTGTACGTGTTGATCCACACGGTGCCGGCCTGGAGCTTCCGGGCGACGTAGTGCGCCTTCTTGATGTCGCGCGTCCAGACGGCGGCGGCGAGGCCGTAGTTCGAATTGTTCGCGCGGGCGATCGCTTCTTCGACGTCGGCGAACTCGATGGCGGCGAGCACGGGCCCGAAAATCTCTTCGCGGGCGATCGTCATCTCCGGCGTCACGCCGGCAAAGACCGTCGGCTGCAGGAAATAGCCCTTGCCGGTGCCGATGTCCGCCCGCGATCCGCCGGCAACGAGCGTCGCGCCTTCCTTCTTGGCGATCTCGATGTAGCGCAAATCGTTCTCGAGCTGCTTCTTCGAGGAGATGGCGCCGAGGCGGGTCTTGGGATCCATCGGGTCGCCCGGCACCATCTTCTTCGCCCGGGCGGCGACCTTGTCGATGAATTCGTCCTTGATCGATTTGTCCACGAGCAAACGGGATCCCGCCGCGCAGACCTCGCCCTTGCCGTAGAAGATCCCGGTGGTCGCGCCGCGCACGGCCGCCTCGATATCAGCGTCGGGGAAGACGATGTTCGGCGACTTGCCGCCGAGCTCGAGCGTGATCTGCTTCAGCGTCTCGGCCGACCCGCGCATGATCTGCTTTCCCGTCGACGTGTCGCCGGTGAATGCGATCTTGTCGATGCCGGCATGCTCGACGATCATCTGACCGACTGTCGATCCCGGCCCCGTGATCACATTGATCACGCCTGGGGGAATTCCGACCTCCTGCGCGATCTCGGCGAGCGCCAGCGCCGTGAGCGGCGTCTGGCTCGCCGGCTTGATGATCACGGTGTTGCCGCACGCGAGGGCGGGCGCCACCTTCCACGACGTCAGGAGCAGCGGAAAATTCCACGGCACGATGGCGGCGACGACGCCGACCGGCTCGCGCAGGGTGTAGGTGAGATAGTTGCCCTTGACCGGAATCGTCTCGCCGTGGATCTTGTCGGCCCATCCCGCGTAATACTGAAAGCACTCCGCCGCCGCGGGCACCTCGACCTGGCGCGATTCGAAGATCGGCTTGCCGTTGTGGAGCGTCTCGAGCCGCGCAATCTCGTCGGCCTTCTCCATGAGCTTGTCGCCGATCTTCCACATCAGCCGGCCGCGTTCGCGCGCCGACAGCTTGCCCCACGGCCCGTCGAGCGCCGCCCGCGCGGCGGCGACGGCGGCGTCCACGTCGCTTTGCTCGGCGGAAGCGACCGTGGCGACGACCTCTTCGGTCGCCGGATTGACGACCTCGAGCGTCTGACCAGACGCCGAGTCGCGCCATTCGCCGTTGATGAACAATTGTTTCCGCATCACAGACATCGGACCCTCGAGAAGCTGCCACGAAGACACGAAATCACGAAGAAGAGCGACCTTGGTTTTCTTCGTGTCTTCGTGTCTTCGTGTTTTCGTGGTTGCCTTTACGTAGCTGTTTCTCCGGGCTTCAGCTCGATCACCTGTACGCCGCGCGGCTCGACGAGCTCGCGCAGGCGGCCGGGCGTCCCCGTCAGCGACGGGAACGTCCCGTAATGCATCGGCACGACCTGCGTCACGCCGAGCAGCTCGCACGCCTTCGCGGCCTGCTGCGGCCCCATCGTGTACGTATCCCCGATCGGCAGAAACGCGATGCGCGGATGGTACAGCTCCGCGATGAGCCGCATGTCGCCGAAGATCGACGTGTCGCCGGCGAAATAGATCGTCAGCCCGTCCTCGAATCGGATCACGTAGCCGCACGGCTCGCCCAGATACACGATCCGGCCGTCCTCAATAATGGAACTGCTGTGACAGGCCGGCACCATCGTGATCGACAAGCCGGCGGCCTCGATCGTCCCGCCGCGGTTCATGCCGGTGACGCTCAGCAGCCCTTTCTGCTGCAGCCACAGCGCGAGCTCGTAGGGTGCGATCACGCGCGCGCCCGTCGCCCGGCCGATCGACACGGCATCCGCGGTGTGATCGTCATGCCCGTGCGTCAGCAGTATGAGATCCAGCTCGCGAATCTTCTTCGAAGCCTCGGGGCAGACCGGGTTCGTCGCGACCCACGGATCGACGAGGAGCCGCTTCCCTCCGGGAGTGCCGAAGAGAAACGTCCCGTGCCCGAGCCAGGTAAAGGACAGAGGCTTCATTGGTTCATGTGGTGATCTAGTGATGGGGTGATGTGATCGGGTGATGTGGTGATCGGGTGATGTGGCGCGGCGATGTGGTCAGTCCATCCCGCCATCACCCCATCATCCCATCACCCCGTCACCTCATCACTGTTCAGTTCTCACGTACTGAAAGTCGATCGGCTGCTGATTGATGCCGCGGCGCGGCGGCGCGATGTAGTTGGCGAACTTGCCCGGCTCGAACACCGGCTTATCCATGATGCTGAGCAGGTACTCGGTGTCCGACGCGGACGGGAGCCACTCGTACTTCCGCTTCTCCCACTGCTCCGCGCTGAGCGGCACGCCGTTCGGGTCGAAGTGGAAGCCCGAGTACATCCCGATGCCGCGGTGGAACTTGCGGTCCGGCAGCCGCAGCCGATCCGACATGCCGTGCTGCTCGAGGATCCGGTTCCAGCGGATGACGCCAGCGGCGCAGTCGCCGACGTACCAGTCGCGCAGCACTTCGTTCATCGCGTTGCGCATCAGGACGTCCTTCGTCACCGGCTTGCCGTCCTCGAAGAACTCCATGTTGTAGTAGGCGTTCTTGACGACATGCTCGTCGAAGGTGTCTTCCTTCGCGCGCCCCTTCAGGCCGTTGGCGAAATACGACGCCGCGTTGCTCGACACCTCGCTGCCGTGGAGGTCGAGGCTGAGACTGAACCACTGGTTCAGATGCTTCTGAATCGTCGGAATGTCGATGCCGCCGATCGTGCGGACATCCTCGGAGAAGCCCGCCTGCTTCATCAACTGGCACGTGCGCTCGAGAATGCGCGCGATGCCGGTCTCGCCGACGAACATGTGATGCGCCTCCTCGGTGAGCATGAAGCGCGTGGTGCGCGCGAGCGGATCGAGCGAGCTTTCCGAGAGCGACATCAATTGCGACTTGCCGTCGCGATCGGTGAACATCGTGAACATGAAGAAGTCGAGCCAGTTATCGATCGGCTCGTTGAACGCTTCGAGGATGCGCGGCTTGTCGCGATTCCCGCTCTGCCGCTCGAGCAACTCCTCGGCTTCGTCGCGGCCGTCGCGCCCGAAGTACGAGTGCAGCAGGTACACCATCGCCCACAGATGCCGCCCCTCTTCGACGTTCACCTGAAACAGATTCCGCAAGTCGTACAGGCTCGGGCAGCGCTGGCCGAGATGCCGCTGCTGCTCGACGCTCGCCGGCTCCGTGTCGCCTTGCGTCACGATGAGGCGGCGCAGCTGGTTCCGGAACTCGCCCGGCACTTCCTGCCAGACCGGCTGACCGAAGAAGTCGCCGAAGCCAATCTTCCGTTCGTGCACCGGATCCGCAAGGAAGATGCCCCACCGATATTCCGGCAGCTTGACGTATTCGAAGTGCGCCCATCCCTCGGGATCGACGCTGATCGCGGTGCGGACGTACACCTGGTGATAGTCCTGAAAGCCCTGAGGCCCCATCTCGCGCCACCACTGGATGTACTTAGGCTGCCAATGCTCGAGCGCGCGCTGCAGCCGCTTGTTGTCCGAGAGGTTGACGTTGTTCGGAATTTTCTCGGCGGAAATCATGGTTAGGTCCGTTTCCAATCGAACTCAGGTCGACCTTGCTGCCCGTACACCTTCAGCGCGCCTTTTTCGCCGACCGCGTTCGGCCGCTGGAAGATCCAGTTCTGCCACGCCGTCAGGCGTCCGAAGATCTTCGTCTCCATCGTCTCCGGCCCCGCGAAGCGGAGGTTGGCCTCGAGGCCGGTGAGCGCATCGGGCGAGAACGCCGCCCGCGCCTCGACGGCGAGCCGCACTTCGTCGTCCCAATCGATCTCGTCGGGCGCGAACGTCACGAGGCCGGCCTCCGCGGCGTCGGCCGCGTTGAACGGACCGTCGTGCGCGACGAGCGAGGCGGGCTTCTCCGGATCCGCGAGGAACCGCACCTGCAGCCGCGACAGGCCGTTGCTCATCGGCAGCAGACCGCCGTTCATCGCCGACAGCGCGATCACATTCTTCTCGTCGTCGTCATGAAACATATACGAGCGGTCGGCCGCGAGCGCGAGCTCGAACAGCGAGCCGCCGAACGCCGAGCGGGACTCGATGAACGCGAAGAGGCTGCGCGAAGTCAGGTCGAGCCGCTTCAGCGTGCGCTTCATGAAGTGGACGATCTCGCGCACGAGCCAGTGCGACTGGTGCGCGGCGAGCGTGCGATCGATCGCCAGGACATTGTCGATCTCGCCGTCCGTCCGGATGATGATGGTGCCGAGCTCAGGTTCGTTCAACCGCAGCCGCAGCAGGGCGTCGTCGAGCTCGCGGAACGCGCGGAGCGCCCAGAACTGGTCGCCGGCGTTGAGGATGTCGTCTGGTGTCGAAGGCTGCGGTCCGCTCGGCGCGTGCACGGTCAGCTCCGCGGTGCGCTTGTGGCGATTGAACGTCACCGATACCGCCGAGTACGTGATTGCGGACTCGGTGACGGTCGGATTCAGCGGGCGTAGCGTGATGCCCGGGCCGCCCGCCGGCCGATCGGACGGCGCCGCCAGCGTGCGCGCGTGCTTCTGAATCGCGTCCTTGAACTGGCTCGTCGGATACACCGCGTCCACGAGGCGCCACTCGACCGCGCGCTTGCCCTTCACGCCTTCGACGAGCGTGCTGAAGTAATCGGCGAGATCGCGGCGCACGTGCCGTTTGTCGACGACGCGCGTGAGGCCGCCCGTGCCCGGGAGGACGCCCAGGAGCGGCGCTTCGGGTAGGCTGACCGCCGAATTGCCATCGTCGACCAGGACGATCTCGTCGCACGCGAGCGCGAGCTCGTAGCCGCCGCCCGCGCAGATGCCGTTCAGCGCCGCGAGAAACTTGAGACCGGAGTGCTGACTCGCGTCCTCGATCGCGAGACGCGTCTCGTTGGTGAACTTGCAGAAGTTCACCTTCCAGGCGTGCGTCGACGCGCGCAGCATCATGATGTTGGCGCCGGCGCAGAAGATGCGCTCCTTCGCGCTGGCGATGACGACGACGTGGACCTCGGGGTGTTCGAAGCGGAGCCGCTGTACCGCGTCGGCGAGCTCGATGTCGACGCCGAGGTCGTACGAATTGAGCTTGAGGCGGTAGTCGGGCGAGAGGCCCGCGTCCTCGCGAAC
>JADGOC010000311.1 GCA_017883165.1 Acidobacteriota bacterium | reverse complement strand
TCGCCACCCTCACCGGCACGGTCACGCTGACGGCGCCGGCGCCCACAGGCGGGGCGTCCGTGACGCTCGCGAGCAGTAACGCGGTGGCGACCGTGCCCGCGAGCGTCATCGTGGCGGAGGGTGCGACGAGTCAGACGTTCACGATCACCATCGTCAACTCACCGCCGGCGACCATCACCATTACGGCGACCTACTCCAGTCTGAATCAGACCGCGACCCTCAGCATCGGCAAGCTGACGCTGCTGAACATCTCGTTGTCGGCGAGCTCGGTGGTCGCGGGATCGACGGTTGCCGGCACGGTCACGCTGACGGGGCCGGCGCCGCCGGGCGGGGCCTCGGTGTCGCTCGCGAGCAGCAGCGCGAGTACTGCGGTACCCGCGAGCGTCACGATCCCCGAGGGATCGACGAGTCAAACGTTCGCGATCGTCACCATCAGCTCGCCGCCGACGGCATCGTCGGCGACGATTACGGCGAGCTATGCCGGAGCGAGTTGGGCGGCCACGCTGACGATCGCCGCGAAGCTGGCGCTGCAGAACGTCTCGCTGGCGCTCGGCTCGGTGCCGGGCGGGCTGCCGGTCGTCGGCACCGTCACGCTCACGGCGGTGGCGCCACCGGGCGGCGCCGCGGTGTCGCTGGCGAGCAGCAGTCCAACGGCAGCGGTACCCGGAAGCGTCACGGTCGCGGAAGGGACGACGAGCCAGACGTTCACGATCACGACCGTCGATTCGCCGCCAACGACGACCGCCACGATCACCGCGACGTTCGCAGGCGCGAGTCAGACGGCGGCGCTCACGATCGCCGCGTATCCGAACATTGCCAGCGTGGGTTGCTCGTCGGTGAGTCCGACCGGCGGGAGCTCGGTGCCGTGCACCGGCACGCTCGCGGATCCCGCGCCGGCCGGCGGCTGGGCTCTCGTTCTGACCAGCGACAACTCGGCCGCCGCCGTTCCAGCCAGCGTCACGGTGCCAGCATCGAGCTCGACGTTTCAGTTCACCGTCGTCACGACGTCGGTGTTGGCCGCCACCACGGTCACCATTCAGGTCGTCGACCCTCAAAGCGGTATAGTGCTCTTTACGAAGGTGCTGAGTGTCAACCCGTAGCGTGCGCGCGCTGTGCGCCGCGATCGCGCTGGTCGCGTTCGGCGGGGCTCGTGCGGCGCTTCAGGAACCGACGTTCAAAGGCGCGAACCGCACGGTCGCCGTGTACGCGACGGTGACGAACGCCGACAGCCAGCTCGTCACCGACCTCACGCGCGACGCGTTCACGATCTTCGACGCCGGCAAGCGTCAGGACATGACGCTCTTCGCCAACGACATTCAGCCGATCACCGCCGTCATCCTGCTGGATCGCAGCGGCAGCATGCGCGCGAACTTCTCGCTCGTGGAGAAGGCCGCCGAACAGTTCGTCGCCGCCATGCTGCCGGCCGACAAAGCGCGCATCGGCAGCTTCTCGAATCGCATCCAGGTCGACCCGCGGGACTTCACGTCAGATCACGGCGAGCTGATGGACATCCTGCGCACCGAGCTGCAGGAGGAAGGGCCGACGCCGTTGTGGAACGCGGTGAACGTCGGCATTACCGCGCTGCTGCACGTGCAGGGCCGCCGCGTCATCCTCGTCTTCACCGACGGCGTGGACAGCCCGATGAACTTCAGCAACACGAACAGCTCGCTGAAGGACGTCATGAAACGCGCGGAGGAAGAAGATGTGATGGTCTATGCCATCGGGTTGGCGGGACAAAACGGCCCGGCCGGCTACGGATCGCACGGCGGCGGGGGCGGGATGGGCCGGGGCGGATTCGGCCGGGGCGGCGGGATGGGCCGCGGCGGGATGGGCCGCGGCGGGTATGGCGGCGGCTCTGGCGGCGGGCGCTCGCGCGGCGCGGAGAAACCCGACGATGGCCTGCCGAAGATTGCGGCGACGACGGGCGGCGGCTACTTCGAGCTCACGTCGACCAACGATCTCGCCTCCACGTTCGCGCGCGTGGCCGACCAGCTGCACCACCAGTACGCGCTCGGCTTCACGCCGGCCGTGCTCGACGGCAAGATGCACGCACTCGAGGTGCGGCTCACGGGCATGGGCATGACCGTTCGCGCGCGCAAGAGCTATCTCGCGCGCAGCGAACGATAGCGCACGCTCGACAGTCCTCTCATCGGTCTGGTTCGGTCCGCGGCTCCACGACCGTCCGGTCCGGCAGGACCACGACCCTGAAGAGGAGATCGCCCGGCCGCGCGCCGTCGCCAAAGAACAAGACCTGGTAGTGCCAGAAGTCGATCGCGGGATCGCTACTGCGGCCGTTACGCGCAAACGTCACGTTCTGCAGCGCGAATCGCTGGATGTCCGGCGATCGCGCCTTCAACCACGCTTCCGCGATCCTGGCGACATCCCCAATGGACACCGGCGGCTCCGGCGACTCGATACTCCACCGCGGAAGCGCCGCGGCTCGCTCCCGCGTGATCTCCCAGACCGTCGTCGTGCCATCCTGCGACCGGACCGAGCTCAGCCGAATCATCGATGAGGCTGGCGTCGGAGCGCCCATGGGCGGCGCGTACGGCGCGCCTTGCATCGTGAAGTTCACCGTGACCGTCATGACGACCGGCACCGGTGTGCCATTGAGGAGCGTCGGCGTGAATTCCCACTGCCGGACGGCGTCGATCGCGGCTTGATCCAGCAACGGAATCGACCGCATCACCCGGGCTTCGCTGCGGTCTGGGCGGCAAGAACCAGTGCCAGCAGGATCATCGCGTCACCGTGATCTTTTTCGTCGCGCTGTCGCCGAGGAACTTCTGCAGGAAAGCGCCCATCCGGTCGACGAGATACAGCCAGCGGCCGTACAGCAACGAATCGTGCACGTCGTCTGGAAACACGATCAGCTCGTCATAGA
>JADGOC010000310.1 GCA_017883165.1 Acidobacteriota bacterium | reverse complement strand
AGCACAAGTTCGCGCTGGGGAATGCGCTCAGTGCTCAGGCCAGCGCCGCTGGTCCCTTGGGCGCGATGAGCTACGCGCCGCGCGTGCGGGCCAACCTGGAAGAGGCAGTTGCGCTCGATCCGAAACTGGTCGACGCCCGGCGTTCTCTGGTCACCATCTATACGATGCTTCCCTCGGCGATGGGAGGGAGTGCCGACAAGGCACGCGAGCAGGCGGCCGAGATCCTCAAGCTCAATCCCATGCGCGGTCACGCGGCGCTCGGTTACCTGGCCGACCAGCAGAAAGACTACGTGACGGCCGAGCGAGAGTATCTCGCGGCGATCTCTGCCCGGCCTGACAGCGAGGCCGCGTATGGCGCGGCGGGCGCCTTCTATCGGCGGCGCGAGCGCTGGACCGACGCTATTTCCATGTACGAGAAGCAGCTTCGGGCGCTTCCAAAGGGGGCGCCGGTCGTTCGTGTTTCGAACGCCCACTATTACCTCGGGCTCGCCCAGGAGAAGAGCGGCCACATGGAACGCGCCCGACTGGAGTACCGCGCCGCGATCGCCGCGAATCCCGACAATGAGGACGCCAAGAAGGCGCTTGCCGCGGTGAAGGACGGCGACAACCCGGCGACGTAAGCCGATGGCGTCAAATGGGAGGGAGCGAAATGACGTTCTTCGGTAGCCCACGGGCCCTGGTCGCCATGATGGGGCTCTGTCTCGTACTCCAAGCTGCTGTGTCGTCCAATGCCCGCGGGCAGATCACCGGCTTCAGCCAGGGGATTTGTCATAGGGGTCGTCTCGTGCGCCCTTGATCAGCGTGTAGAGTATGAACCCGCCCTCCCCGAGCCCTTGCGGCAGCGTAGAGAGTTGAAATGCGAGATTCCCGAAACTCGGAAGGAAGAAATAGACAAACGAGTCGATGACGTACGCGCACCCGGCGATGAACACGAACACGCCGAGCAGGCGTGGCAGAAAGCGCGACTTGTAGACCAGTGTGCCCAATGGCAGCAACCAGAGTCCCCAGTACAACGTCGCGGCGTTCAGCGTCCGGTTTCGCAAACCCCAGACGGCCTGAGTGAGAGCGTCGAGCTGCGCCTTGTCAAAGACGGACAGGTACTTGGCTCCGCCTGTCAGCACGAGCGGGCCGGCCAGCAGCACCGTGCCGATGGCTCCAATCAGGACCATGCCGAACACGAATCCTACCAACAGCCGTGCCTGTCGTCGGTCGACGTCCTTGAACAGCTCGTACATCACCACCGCCATGCAGACGTTGAGCGCACCGCTCAGCAGTTCCGCGAAGACGCCGAAGCGGTACAACCCCGGCGATGCCGCGATGCGGCTCGCCGTCGCTGCCGCGTCCCCGTTGACCAGGAAGACGGACGGGATATAGACAACCGCGACTACCGCGAGCAGGCTCGCCAGCAGGTAGAGCATGCCCGCAAGGCGTGCGTTCTTCTTTAGTGAGTTCACGTTGTTCTCCAATGGCGTGTGCCTGCAACGGTCCCTAACGTCGTCCTATTGGTTGCCCATACCAAGGGCCGCTCGGAAGGTTTCACCAGTCCTCGATCATTTGAACCCCCAAGCCGAGGATGGCTCCGATGGTCCTCATCATCCGACCAACGTCCTGCTTTGCGAAGACACCGACCGCCAACGCATCACGAGTCCGAAAAGCACGACCAAAGACGCCAGCGCAAGGACGGCATACTGCAAGCAGGTACAGCAGCCCGGCGCGTTGGGCGAGACTCTTGGTCGAATCCATCAGTGCACCTGGAGTGGAGACGGGTTACGGGCGCGCTGTAACGCGAACCTTCAGTGGCGGCAACGTTCGGAAACTCATTCGTCCAACGTACCGTTTCGGGAGCCCCTGCCCACCGATACATCACGGCGGACGATGACACAGGAATGCGCGCCACCGTTTCCGCCAAGCGTCCCGACGGCGACACGGCCGCGTCCTCGAGATTGGGATTCTCCTTCGCCAGCGTTGACCACGCAGTCGGTAGCGGAGCTTCGTCTGTGAAGGAGCGCGGAAGTGGAAGATTGACCTCTGCGTTCGACCCGCTGGGTGAACGCGACCGCGGCGGCGATACATAGTGCGCCGGCAATCCACTTCGGTCGCGACACCCGATGCGGCGGTCAGAAGAAGGGTGATGACGGCTGGCGATGGCTCCCACCGATTAGCATGGCCATCGGACGCGCCGGCCGTCTAGAACGATGTGAGCAGTGACCGAGGGGGCCCCTGGTCGATGGTGGTGAACGATCTGCGGCACCGACTACTCGGGGACGAAGCGGCCTCGGTGCTCGACGATTCCCAGCACCTCATCGCCGCGGAACAGCATCGGACCGGGCCTGCATCTTCCGCGCGCCGCGCTCGCGCAGAAGGTGCTCGACGCGATCGAGACTGCGCAGGTCGTGATTGTGACAGGCCCGGCGGGCAGCGGCAAGTCCGCGATCGCCAAGGACGCCGCTGACATGATCGCCCCCGACCATTTTCTGTTCGCGTTTCGTGTCGAGGAATTCGCTCAGCCATACTTTGACGCGACGCTGAACGCCGCGCAGGTACCTGCTAGCCGCGCAAAGCTCGCGGCGATACTAGCGGCTCAGGACCGTAAGGACATCCTCATCGAAAGTGTCGAGCGCCTGCTGGAGAAGGCCACCTGTCGTGCGAATAGCTGGGGAGGAAACGACCGCGGTGGTGCAGGCCAGTGAGTGGTTCGGCGACCAGGAGGATCGGGAGAACGCCCAAGGCGACGAGGAGCGTTGCCTGAAGATAAGCCAAGTCCGATGGAGCGTTTGACGGCGCTCTTGTCGCTGGACCTCCTGACGGAGGCCGACCTGGACGGGTTCAGCCCCGGGGTGCGGGCCATCGCGGTGACGATGGGCGCGATCGTGCGGATGCCGCGTGAAATCGTGAC
>JADGOC010000309.1 GCA_017883165.1 Acidobacteriota bacterium | reverse complement strand
GCCAGCACTCCTTCTCCAAGCCAGACTGCGGCGCAAAGAACGTGCAGCGTTTCGATTGGATGCGGCGTAGCCCACGCGATCGCCGACGGGATCAGCGTGCGCGACGAGCGCCGGGTGAGAACGACATACGCGATGCCGTCGAGGAGCGCACTCCACCGAGCTCGATTCATGTTCGCTTGAGGAACGCCGGCGAAGTGCGTGAGTGGAAATGCCGGCGCTGCGCGACAGAATAGCTTCTTCCGCGAGTTCGGTATCGGATCAATGCGCAGCCGGCCAGCGAAGGCCGGCTGCGAAGGAAACCGGGCAGCCTATAAGAAACAGGTCGCTGGTCGATCCGCGTCGAGGCGAAGCGTCGTCGTGTTTGGGGGAATGAAGTAGGTCACGATGGTGATCGCCGTCGCTCCGGATTCGTTTCGGGCGAGGTGTGCGTGTTCGCCGACGTCGAGAAAGCCCTGGCCGGCCGAAAGGACCCTGGCGCTGCAGTCCTCTTCATAGAACGTCATCGTCCCCTGTTTGACGGAGATGAATACCGGCCCCGGGTGCCTGTGCCAGCCGCTCTGGGTGTCCTTTTCGAACGTAATCATCTGCGTCGCGACGGCAAGTCCGTCCTTCGCTTCGATCTTGACACTCCAGCCGTCTGGTGCGTCTCTCTTCACCTTGAACCCGTCGTATGTGGTCGGTGGTCCGACGATCACGGAATTCGCGGTGCTCGGGGTCGCCCACACCAGCCCGCAGATCGCCGCCGAGACAGCGGTTCCGACGAGTAACCTTCTCAATGTGTGATTCGCTTTCATCGTTCTTCCTCCTGACAGGAGCACGATCGGATCTCTGGCCGTGCGCGACAAGCCGTAAGGCATTGGGATCAGAGGCATGACGGACCGTGCGGTGGAATGCGGCACAATGCGGCATGCCCGAGCGAGCGGCCGGCCGGCTCGATTCCTGGAAAGACATCGCGTCTTATCTCAAGCGTGACGTCAGCACCGTGCAGCGGTGGGAGAAGCGCGAGGGCATGCCCGTCCACCGCCACCTGCACGACAAGCTCGGCTCCGTCTATGCCTTTACGACCGAGATCGACGAGTGGTGGCAGAGCCGGCAGATGCGCCTCCGCGGCAATGACAGTGAAGCCGCGGAGATCGACGAAGGCGCGAGCGAAACCGACTCGGCGCTGCCGGCGCCTGGCACAAGACCGCGATCAGACCGGCGTCGCCTTCTTTGGCTGACGGCGGTCCTTGTGGCCGTTGTTCTCGCGGGCGCGCTCGTGTGGTTTCTCGATCGATCCGAATACTTCTGGAAAAATCCGTTGTCCAACGCGCGGTTCGTTCGACTGACGGACTTCGAAGGCGCGGAGCGCGCGGCGGCGATTTCACGCGACGGGAAGTTCGTCGCCTTCCTTGCCGATCGGAGCGGTCCCATGGACGTGTGGGTGACCCAGATCGGCACGGGGGAGTTTCATAACCTCACGCAGGGCAAAGCTCGTGAGCTCGTCAACCCTGACGTTCGCACGATCGGGTTCTCGCCCGACGGCACACTCGTAACACTATGGATGCGCAGGCAGAGTGCTTCGCACGGTGCGCAGATCGGTGTGTGGGCGGTTCCGACCCTCGGTGGCGAGCTCCGGCTCTATCTCGAAGGTGCGGCGGAGTTCGACTGGTCGAGCGACGGCACGCGCCTCGTGTTTCACACGCCTGCATCGGGCGATCCGTTGTTCGTGAATGACCACGGCGGCGGAGCGCAGAGGCAGATCTTCGTTGCGCCATCGGGACTTCATGGTCATTTTCCGGTCTGGTCTCCCGATGACGCCTTCATTTACTTTGTGTATGGCGCGTTGCCGGACCAGTTGGACATCTGGCGAATCAACCCGGCCGGCGGATTGCCCGAGCGCATCACTTCTCACAACTCGCGGGTGAGCCATCCGACGTTCCTGAACCGGCGGACGCTGATGTATCTCGCCACTGCCGCCGATGGCACCGGTCCGTGGCTCTATACCGTCGACGTCGATCGTCGAAAGACGCGGCGTGTCAGCTTCGGTGTCGACCGCTACACGTCGTTGGCCGCAAGCGCAGACGGACGGCGGCTCGTGGTCACGGTGGCGAATCCGACGAGAACGTTGTGGCGGATGCCGATGACTGTTGATGTCGCCGCGGAATCCGCAGCGACTCGTGTCACGCTTCCGACGATTCATGGATGGGCTCCACGGTTCGAGCCCGGTTACATCCTTTACGTGGCATCCAGGGGCGACGCCGAAGGAATCTGGAAACTCGCCGATGGAACTGCAACGGAGCTATGGAGTGCGCCGGGCGCGCGCGTCATCGGCGCCGCGGCGGTTGCGCCGGATGGACGACGCATCGCATTTTCCGTCGAGGAGCGCGGCCGGAAGCGATTGGTTGTCATGAATTCCGATGGATCGTCAGCTCGCGTATTGCCTGTGTCGCTGCAGCCGCAAGGGACACCGGCATGGGCACCGGACGGTCGGTCGATCGCGGTTGCGGCAACAATCGATGGATCGCCGTGTCTTGCTACGGTGTCGGCGGACCGGCCGGCCTTCGCGCGGCTGGTCGCGGGATTCGCTGCTGATCCGGCCTGGTCATCTGACGGAACGTTCCTCGTCTATTCGGGACCGGATGTCGGCACCACGTTTCAGATCCACGTGGTCGGTGCGGATGGACGACGCCTGCCCGCACCGAACATCACGCTCAGTCGCGGCGCACGCCGTCTGGTCTTCCTGCCTGGACAAAAGGCTCTCGTCGTCTCGAGGGGAGAGTTGGATCACAAGAACTTGTGGGTCATCGATCTCGATAGCGGCCGCGAGCGCCAGCTCACGAACTTCGGCCGGGACTTCGTCATCGGCGACTTCGATCTCTCTCCGGATGGGCGTGAGATCGTCCTCGAGCGAGAGCAGGACAA
>JADGOC010000032.1 GCA_017883165.1 Acidobacteriota bacterium | reverse complement strand
TGCTCGCCGTGAACGGCTCGCCGGTCGACACGCCGGGCGACGTGGTTGAGGTCCAGCATCGCGGCGTGGCTGGCACGCGCCTCAACTACACCGTGCTCCGCCTCGGGACTCGTCAGGCGCTCGAGGTGTCGCTCGCGCCGGCGCCGCAGGGCAGCTCGATGTATTACGTGCTGGCCGCGGTCGGGTTCTTCACGCTGTTTGTCGGCGCGTCGGTGCGGCTGCGCCGGCCGCGCGATCAGGCCACGCTGCATTTCTTCTGGCTGTGCGTGGCGTTTTTCGGTGCGTTCACGTTCTCCTTCAACGGTCCGTTCGATCGCCTGGACTGGGTGTTCTACTGGGGCGACGCCGTCGCGGTCGTGCTGCTGCCGCCGCTCCTGCTGCACTTCACGCTGGTGTTCCCCGAGCGTCCCGCCGAGGAACGGCCGACGGCGGCGACGGCGGCGCTGGTGCCGCTGATGTATCTGCCCGCGCTCGTCCTGAGCGCGGCGCGCATCGTCGCCATCGCGCGGGGATCGGTGAACGGCCGCCTGTTCTCGCGCGCCATCGATCTACTGGATCGCGCCGAGCATTTGTACCTGTTCGTCGGCTCGGTGGCGGCGATCGTGGTCCTCTTCCGCGCCTTCCGGCAGATCACGTCGCGCACCGGCCGCCGGCAGCTTCGCTGGATCGCGTGGGGCACGGCGCTCGGCGTCGGTCCGTTCGCGTTCGCCTACGCGCTGCCGTGGGCGCTCGGCGTCGATCCGCCGTTGGCGCTGCAGCTCACGGCGGTGCCGCTCGGTCTGGTGCCGCTCACCTTTGCGTCGGCCATCGTGCGGTACCGGCTGCGCGACGTGGAGGTGATCATCAAACGCGGCCTCGCGTACACCGCGTTTGGCGCGGCGGCCCTGGTGCTGTACGCGGCGCTCCTCAAGTTGGTCCGATTCTCGTTCGCGAGCGACATCGACGCGCACAATTGGATCGTCGCGGCGCTGGCGACACTCGTGATCGTGCTGCTCGCCCGTCCGGTGAAGGACGCCGTGCAGGAAGCGATCGATCGCATGTTCTATCGCGACCGGTACGACTACCGCCGCGCGCTCGTCGGCTTCGCGCGCGATCTGAACAGCGACCTCGACGTCGTCCATCTCAGCCAGCGCCTGATCACGCGCGTCGTGGAGACGCTCGTCGTGGACCGCATGGCGCTTATGCTCGCCGACGAGCGGTCCGGCGATTTCGGCTCCATCGGCGATTTCGGCTTCGCCCAGCCGGTGCCGCCGCTCGCGCGCCAGTCGTCGTTCATCGCGCGGCTCGACGCGGGCCATACCGTGGCGCTCGACGATCCGATTGCCGCGGCGCGGTTCGTCGCGGAAGAGGTCGAGCTGTGGCGCGACGCCGGCATCTACTATTTTGTGCCGTGCATCTTCGAAGGCGGCGCGATCGCCGTGCTCGCGCTCGGGCGCAAGGACACCGACGAGCCGTTCAACAGCGAGGATCTGGCGCTGCTGACGGCGGTGGCGGGGCAAGTGGCGACGGCGATCGAGAACGGCCGGCTCTATCGTCAGCTGCTCCTGAAGGCCGAAGAGCTCGGCCGCATGCGCGAGTTCAACGACAACATTCTCGAGTCGCTCGACGACGGGCTCGTCGTGTTCGACGTCGAGGAGCGGATCGTGCGCTGGAATCGCGCGCTCGAGCGGTTCTACGGCATCGCACGGGCGGACGCGATCGGGCGGCCGCTCGCCGAGATCTTCGATCGCGAGTTCATCGACGCGCTGCGCGCGGCGCGGCAGGAACAGTCCGCCGGCGCGACGTTGTACCTGGTGCCGCTGGCCGCGCGTCAGGCGGAGCCGGTGCGGCTGCTGGTCAACGCGACGGCCGTTCCGCTCCACGCGCCGTCTGGCGACACGGCGGCGGTCGTAGGCACGATTCTGATCATCGAGGACATCACCGATCGCGTGCGGCTCGAGGAGCAGCTCCAGATTTCGGAAAAGATGGCGTCGATCGGGCTGCTCGCCGCGGGCGTGGCGCACGAGGTCAACACGCCGCTCACCGGGATCTCGAGCTTCACGCAGATGCTGCTCGAGGGCGCGGACCCGCAGGATCCGAAGACCGTACTGCTTGAGAAGATCGAGCGTCAGACGTTCCGCGCGGCGAAGATCGTCAACGGGCTGTTGAATCTGTCGCGGCCCGGCACGCAGGGCGGCGAGCGCATCCACGTCGATTTGAACGCCGTCGTCGGCGACGTCTTCGCGCTGCTCGAGCACCAGTTCGAGGTGGCGAAGATCAAGGTCCGCCGCGAGCTGGCGGACGCACCGGTGACGGTCGTTGGCATCGAGCATCAACTCCAGCAAGTGTTCCTGAATCTGTTCCTGAACGCACGGGACGCGATGCCGCGCGGCGGCTGGCTGTCGGTCACGACGCGCGTCGAGGACGATCGCGGCATCGTGGAGATCGCCGACACCGGTTCCGGGATTCCGGCCGAGCACCTGGCGCGCATCTACGATCCGTTCTTCACGACCAAGACGATCGGCCGCGGCACGGGCCTCGGCCTCTCCATCACGTACGGGATCGTGCACGAGCACGACGGTACGATTCACTGTGACAGCGCGGTCGGCCAAGGCACGCGGTTCACGATCGCGCTGCAGCTGGCGGAAGCCGAGAGTCGGTCGCGCGCCGCACGGAAATAACACATGCCCACATCCCGAAACGGCACGATTCTCGTCATCGATGATGAAGAGATCATGCGGGAGATTCTCGAGACGCTGCTCACCCGGGAGGGCTACCAGGTCCGGCTCGCCTCCTCGGGCGCCGAGGGGCTCGAGATCGCGCGCGCGCTGCCGGTCGACGCCGCGATCGTCGACATCATGATGCCCGGGCTCGATGGCATCGCCACACTCGACGAGTTGAAGCGCATCGACGAGGATCTCGCCGTCGTGATGATCACCGCGTACGCCTCCATCGAAAGCGCGATCTCGGCGATGAAGTCCGGCGCGTTCGACTACATCACCAAGCCGTTCAAGAACGACGAAGTGCTGGTCGTCGTGCGCAACGCCATAGAGCGGCGCCGGCTGGTGCACGAGAATCGGGCGCTGCGCCAGAACATCCAGGAGCGGTACCACAAGTTCGCCAACATCATCGGGCGCAGTTCACGGATGCGGCAGGTGTTCGATCTGATCATCCAGGCGGCGCCGAGCCGGTCGACGATTCTCATCCAGGGCGAGAGCGGCACCGGCAAGGAGCTGGTCGCCCGCGCCATCCACACGCATTCTTCACGCGCCGACCGCGCGTTCGTCACCGTCAACTCGGGCAACCTGCCGCCCGATTTGCTCGAGTCGACGCTCTTCGGCCACGTCAAAGGCGCGTTCACCGGCGCCGTCTACCCGAAGAAAGGGCTGTTCGATCTCGCGGACAAGGGCACGATCTTCTTCGACGAGATCGGCAACGTCCCGCTGGAGACGCAGGCGAAGCTGCTGCGCGTCATCCAGGAGCGCGAGTTCATGCGGCTCGGGGGCATGGAGACCATCAAGGTCGACGTCCGGATCATCGCCGCGACCAACGTCGACCTGCGGCAGATGATGGAAGAGGGACGCTTCCGCGAGGATCTCTTCTACCGGCTCCACGTCATCTCGATTCAACTGCCGCCGCTGCGCGATCGCAAGGACGACATCCCGCTCCTCGTCCACCACTTCCTCGACAAGTACGGCGAGGAAAACCGCAAAGTGGGGCTCGAGGTGATGCCCGAAGCGCTCGACGTGCTGATGGACTACGACTGGGCGGGCAACGTACGCGAGCTCGAGAACGTGATCGAGCGCGCCGTGGTGCTCTGTACGGGGCCGACCATTGGCGCCGACCTCATCCCCGACCACGTGCGGAAGGCGCCGAACTTCTCGATGCCGCAGATCAATCTGCCGCCAGAGGGGATCTCGTTCAAGGAGGTCATCACCGATTTCGAGAAGCGGTTGATCGAATCGACGCTCGAAGCGGCGGGAGGCGTGCAAAAGCGCGCCGCCGAGCTCCTGCACATCAAGCCGACGACGCTCAACGAGATGATCAAGCGCTACGACATCAGGCCGCGCCGGAAGCGGCAGGCCAACGGCGCCGAGCCGGCGGAGGCGCCCGCCGCCGAGCGCGCCGCCTCGGCCGTCGTCGGGCCGCTCACACCGGCGGGGGCGTTCGAGGAGAAATAGATCTATCTGCCGCCGCGGATCTTCGCAAACGTCCGCTCGTACTTGGCCAGCACGACATCCCACCGGTAGTTGCGGCGCACGTACTCGCGGCCGTTCTGTCCCATCGCCGCGCGCAAGTCGGCGTCGCCCATGAGCAGCGTCAGACACTCCACGAACTCGTCCCGGTCCGCATAGAAGAGTCCCGCGTTGCTGCGCAGGCAGTGTTCCGCGAGCACTTCGCTTCGCGCGTTGACCAGCACCGGCGTCCCGACGGCGAACGCCTCGAGCGCCAGCAGCGACAGGCTCTCGAACGGCGAGGGGACGACGACGACGGTGGCGGCTTCGAGCGCCTGCATGCGCTCGCGGTCCGACAGCAGGCCGGCGAAGCGGATGAACGGCTCCTCGGGCAGCGACATCAACTTGACGCCCATCAGCGCCAGCGTTCCGTCGCCGCCCTCTTTCACATAGGCGCTGAAGTATTCGATCAGCTCTTCGCAGCCCTTTCCCGGATCGATCCGGCCGCCGTACAGGGCAATCGGCCCGTACAAGCGATGGCGCCGGCGGAACACCGAGCCGCGAGTGAGCAGGTGCGAGGGGAACTGCCGCGCTTCCATCGCTTCGTCCGCTTCGTCGCCGCCGGCGTCGTCGGCGGCGGCCGACTGCGCGGCCTCAGCTTCCTCCTCAGGCACCGGCTCGGGCATCCGCGGGTACGGCTGATACTGCGGGATGTCGACGCCGACCCCGACGATCTCCTCGAGCAGCGGGCGATCAATAAATTGGCGGTGGATGAAGCGCCGCTCGCTTTCGGTGTTGAAGAGGATCGCGGCCGGCCGGCTGAAGACCTCCTTGTAGATCTCGAGCCGGATCGCCGGTTCGTCGTGGCTCGTCGGCACGAGCACGCTGCGGCCGGGATTCACCTCGAGACCGAGCACCGTCGGCGCATAGAGATACGTGAAGAACACGAGTACGTCGTACTGTTGCTGGTGGTGGCGCAGGTACTCGACGAGCGGCGGACACCACGGGCCCTGCTGCTTCAGCCACTCGATCTCGTCCGCGCGGTCGTGCGGGTTGTTGAAGATCCACTCCGAGTACTTGTTGAACGCCTCGAGGTCGCGCGTGCGGGCGCTCGGGAAGCGGCGGACGGTGACGCCGCGGATGCGGTCGGACCCTTCCGGGTATTCGTTCTTCCAGGTGATGTAGTCGCGCGCGCACGTCGTCAGCACGTCGACGTCGTGCTGCTGGGCGAGGCGCTCGGCCACCAGGCGGCAGTGGTACTCGGATCCGCCGAGGACCTCGGTGCCGTAGCGCTGCACGATGAAGGCTATTTTCACGACAGTTGGTGAATCACGTTGGCGAGGTCGCGCGTGATGCGCGCGTCGCCGAAGTCGGCCAGCCGCCGCCGCTGGCCGGCGATGACCTGCGCCCGCACATCATCGTCGAAGGTCAGCGTGCCGAGGAGCTCCGCCGCGTACTCGAGATTCTTCGGCGCGAACTGCACGCCGGCGCCGCCGAGCGTGTCCGGCACGGCCGCCGCCGCGTAGGCGAGCACGGGCACATCGGCCGCCATCGCCTCGAGCAGCGGCACGCAGAAGCCTTCGTGTTCGCTGAGCGAGATGTACACGGCCGCATGACGATAGTACACCGCGAGCTCTTCGTCCGGTACCGGCCCGGTGAACACGAACCGGTCGTTCAGCAGACGAAACTCGGACATCAGCGCGCGGATCGTCGCGTAGTAGCCGGGCACGACGTCGTACCGCCCCACGAAGATGAAGCGGTAGTAGGCGTCGACGTAGCGCTTGTAGTGCTCGGCCAGGCGGATGTGGTCTTCGATCTTCTTATTGGGTGCAATCCGGCCGACGAAGAGGAAATTCACCAGCTCGTCGTCCAGCAGGCGCTCGAGCGCCGGGCGTGCGACCGGATTGGTCACCCGGGAAGTGTCGATCGCGATGGGGAAGACGCCGGTCGGCTCGAAGCCGAGCGTCTCGAGCTCGCGGCGGTTGAAGTCCGAGTCGCCGAGCGCCAGCTCGACGTGTCCGACGAGCGTGCTCAGGTCCTCGCGTCCGAGCGCGGCGAGCCGGAAGAGCGCCGGATCGTAGGGTGCGAAGAACGCCGCCGGCGTCACGTTGTGATACTGCAGGATGCGGCCGCCGGAGAGCGACGCGAACGCCGAGGTCATCGGCGAGGGCAGCGCGAAATGAAAGATGGTGAGGTCGCCGCGCCGCGCGGCCGGATCGCTGAACGGGCGCACGTCGTGCTTGAGGTCGTCGTCGATCGTCAGCGCGTAGAGCTCCGACTGGTGGCCGAGCGCGCGCACGAGATCGCGAACGCGCCGGGCGCTGTCGCCGACCGCATCGCCCCGATGCGCCGCCGGTACCCATTGGTTGATGATCATGCGCCTCCGCCCGCCGGGAGTGCTTTATAGATCGAGGGACGGTACAGTCGAAGCTCCTCGAGCGCCTGCGCGTCGTCGAACTGCTGCCAGAAATCGAACGCGACGTTCGGGCGCGGCGCGCGCGGCGCGGCCAGGATCCGGTCGACGAAGCCGAGCAACGTGCCGCCGAAGTCCTTCGCCTGCAGGCGGCCGACCGCGTCGAGCTGCGCGTCGATGATCTGATCCTCGAGCGCGGCGTTTGACACGATCGCGTCGATGAGCGCGGCGACGTGCCGCGGGTTTTTGTCGTCGTACAACACGCCCGCGCCGTCCATCGTCGCCGGTACGGCCGTGGCCGCGTACGCCAGGACCGGCACTTCCTTGTAGAAGGCTTCGACCAGTGGGACGCAGAAGCCTTCGTGCTCGCTCGCGCACAGAAAGAGGTCGGCCACCTCGTAGTAGCCGACCAGCTCGGCGTCCGACACCTGGCCGACAAAGTGCACATTCGAGAGGCCGAGCGTCGCGACGAGTTGATTGAGCGCCACGAGATAGCGCTCGAAGCCGCCGTGCGAGCCGACGATCAACAGGCGCGAGCGCGGATTGAAGCCTGTGTAGTACGCGTGAAAAAAGCGGATGAGATCGTCGATCTTCTTGTTGGCGATGACGCGGCCCACAAACAGGATATTGGTCCACCCATCGTCGAACTGATCGGCAACGAAGCGGTTCGGCGCGCGATCGAGATGCGAGAAGTCGGGAACCACCGGCAGCACGGCCGTGCGCGGGAAGCCCAGCGCCTCGAGATCCTGACGGTTGAACTCGGAGTCGCCGAGCGCGAGGTCGCAGCGGTCCGCATACGCCCGCAGCTCCCGGCGTCCGCGAAAGCACTCGCGCGCGAGCGCGCGATGAACGCCGACGAAGTACTCCGGCGGCGTGATGTTGTGATAGACGAGCGCCATCCGATCGGGCAGCGCGAACGCCGTGCGCGACGCCTTCGAGCCGAGCGAGAAGTGGTGAACCAACAGGTTGTCGGGATGGCTGACGTCGATGAGCTCGTGGTAGTCGCGCGTCAGCGACTCGAGACGATGATCGGCCGTGTCGACGAAGATCTCGGACTCGTAGCCAGCCTGGCGCAGCACACGCTGGATGCCGAGCACTTCGTGCCCGATGGCATCCCCGTAGCCGAGCGTCGCCAGCACCTGGTGGATGCGGATCACGCGCGTTCCCTCGTGAGCGGCAGCCCGGCGAGCACCTGGCTCGCCGGCGGCAGATCCCGCCGGCGTCGCGCGAACCATCCGGGCAGCGGCGCGATCGTCCGCGCCGCGGCGGGGGACTCCTTCGACAGCCGATCGAACATCTCGAGGTACTTGCGTTCGATGACCGGCCAATCGTAGTGGTCGCGGAAGAACTGGCGGCCGTTCCGCCCGAGCGCCGAGCTCAGCCAGCGGTTCCGCTCGATCGCCGCCAGCGACTCGATGAACTCCCCGTACGTCTCGTAGTAGAGGCCGGCGTTGCTGCGGATGCACTGGCCCTTCAGCACGTCGCAGCGGCCGTTGGCGAGCACGGGCCGGCCGAGCGCCCACGCCTCGAGTGCGACCATCGACAGGCTCTCGAAATACGACGGCATGATCAGCACGTCGGCCGCCGCCATCGCGTCGAATTTGTCGGCGTCATCGAGGAAGCCGAGGTGTCGGATACGCGGGTGGCTCGGCACCGGCAACAGCGGTTGGCCGACGAGCACGAGCGACAAACGTCCCGGCGTGTCGCGCAGGTAGCCCTGAAAGAAGTCGAACAGCTCCTGGCAGCCCTTGTTCTCATCGATCCGGCCGACGTAGATCGCAAACGCGTCGCGGATGCCGAACTTCTGCCGGAATCGGGCCGACTGCGGATTCTGCGGTACGTCCGATCCGATGCCGACGATGATCCCGGGGACGTCCTGATTGCCGGACGCGGCGTGAATCATCGCGCGCTCTTCGTGCGAGTTGTACATGAGCGCGCGCACGCCGCGCAGCACGGGCGTGAACATCGCGAGCCCCATCGCCGCGTCGCGCTCGGCCGTCGGGACGAGAATCGCACGCGGCGCCGCCGCGCGCGCGCCGTGGTAGGCGTGGTAGTAGCGATAGCTGAAAAACAGGCAGTAGTCGTAGCTCGTGAAATGCTTCCGCAGATGCGCGATGAGCGCGGGGCTCGCGGGCCCCTCCGCGTCGAGCCACGAGAGCTCGTCGGCGAGCGAGTGGGCCTCCTCGAACACCCGCGCGGATCGCTTCCCGAAGAGACGCGGATCGCGCTCGTGCGTCACACGGAACCGGCGCACCGAGACGTTGTTGACGCGCTCGACGCCGGGTGCGAGCTCGTTGCGCCACGTGACGTAATCGGTGGCGCACGTCGTGAGTACCTCGACCTCGGCGTGCCTGGCGAGATGCTCGGCGACGTACCGGGCGTGCAGCTCGGCGCCGCCGCTCATCGCCTGCCCGTATCGCTGAACGACGACGGCGAGCTTCACTGCGGGTCGGTATCGGTCCCGGGTCCGGTCGATTCCGGCGCCCGCGCAGGCTCATCCGAGGTGGCGGGAGACGCCTCGGCATGCGTGTCGGCAGGTTGCGGGCCGTCGGCGATCGTCTCCTGCGTCGAATCGGTGCTGGCGGAGGGCTGTCCCGGCCCCATCGCGCCCATCACGGCCACGGCCGGTGCGCCGCCCCGTCGTCCGCGCCGCCGGCGCCGCCGCCGGCTTCGCTGCCCTGGACCTTCAGTCCCTGGTTGTCCGGCGCCCGGCGGTGGCTGTCCGGCAGGGGTCGCTGCCGTGGACGGGACGGGGTCTGACGCCGCGCCTGGCCCCGCGCCAGCCGCCGGAGATGATGAAGCCGACGGCGTCCAGCCGCCCTGATTGTGCTGAGGCCGTGCGGAGGGTTGCGGACGCGGAGCCGGCGCCGGCTCGTCGCGCGTCTCGCGTTCACTCTCGCCCTCGCTCGAGGCTCGGTAGGCCACGACGCTTTCGAGCGCCCGCGCGCGGCGCTCGTTGAACTCCAGGCGGCTCGCGATCGATTCCACGCGCATCTTCACGTTCTTCGTATCGATGCCGAGCCGCGTCATCTCGAACACGAGATTGTGAATCACCTCGTAATAGAGTGCATCGATCTCGAGGCGCCGCTTTTCGAGGACGGCGTTGAGATTCGCCTGTGTGTGCAGCGCGTGAATGATCGGGTTCGGGTTGAACAGCAGCTTGAGAATCGGGTTGAGCAGCCGGCGGATGAATCGCAGCACCCCGCGATGTGTTTCGTAGATCGTCGTATCGTCGAAGGTGAATGAGGGGGCGGCCGGCGGCTGCCGGCGCTTGAACTGCTCGAGCAGATCGGACCGCACCCCGCGCGGATCGAGGAACTTCTCGAGCTTCACGGCCGCCATCTCGCGCAGCTGCTGCTCGGTGTAATCGACGCCGCGCTTCTCGCGGATGCGCGCGCGGATCTGCTCCATGATCTGCTCGACGTTGACCGAATCGGAGCGGACGTTGAAATCGGGCATAAGCACTTTCAGCCGCGGGCGCTAGAACGGCTTGTAAATCAGCAGCATCACCGTAATGCCCCACAGCGCGACACAGAGGAGCAACGGCCGATCGGTGATGAGCAGCTCCGCCGGGCTCCCGCCGCCCTCGCGCTGGTGCACGAGGTACAGATATCGGAAGATCCCGTACAACGGAAACGGAATCGTCAGCCAGAGCCAATGCGTGCCGAACTTCTGTTCGGTCTCCGGGCTGATGGTGTAGAAGATGTACGCCACCAAGGTGGACGCCGTGACGACGGAAATCATCTGATCAAGCAGATAGGGACTGTACTCGCCAAGAATCTTGCGATGGCCGACGGCGCCGTCGGCGAGCAGCATGAGCTCGTGACGCCGCTTGGCGAGCGCGATGAAGAGCGCCAGGAGAATCGTGCAGACGAGCAGCCAGTGGCTGATCTCGACGTCGACCGCCACCGCGCCGGCGACCGCGCGCAGCACGAAGCCGATCGCGAGCGCCAACACGTCGAGGATGACCAGGTGTTTGAAGAAGCCCGAGTAGAGGGCCTGAAGCGCCACGTAGCCGATCGCGACCGCGGCAAAGCGTCCGCCAATCATCACGGACGCCGCGATTGCGCCGGCGCACAGGACGGCCGCCACCGCGGCCGCCAGCCCGACGCCGATCGCGCCTGACGCGATCGGCCGCCGCGATTTGAGCGGATGCTGCCGATCGCTTTCGCGGTCGGCGATGTCGTTGATCAGATAGACGACGCCCGAGAGCGCGCAGAACACCGCGAAGGCGGCAAGCGCCCGCTCGGCAGCCACTTTGTCCAGCAGCCGTTGTCCAAACAGCAGACCGGCGAAGACCAGCAGGTTCTTCGTCCACTGATCCGGGCGCAGCGAGATGATCAGGTTCAGCAGGACGGATCGCTGCCGGACCTCGAGAGCACTGTTTCCAGGGCGTCCAGGTTCGGGAGCGGAGCCGGCGATACCAGGAGAAGAAGTACTGCGCGCCATCTAGCGCGGTGACGGGTTAGACCTTGGCCGATGCCGAGAAGCTCTGGACCGCTTCGTTCTCGGACTCGAAAGTCTCGAAGACGGTTAGCAGCTTCGTGATCGACAGGAGATCGGTAATGCGTTTCGTCAGGTTGAGGAGCTTGAGGCTGCCTCCCTGCCGGCTCACGGTGGTATAGGTGCGGACGACCTCGCCGAGGCCCGCGCTGTCGATGTAGGGCACGCCGCCGAGGTTCAAGAGGATCTTCCGGTGGCCCTGGTTGACGAGGCTGTTGACCTTGTCCTTGAGCAACTCGTCGCCCTCACCCAAGGTGATCTTCCCCTTGAGGTCGAGAATGACGACGTCGCCGACGGCCCGTTCCTCGATTTGCATGAAAAACGCTCCAAGAGAATCTGTGCGAAAGCTTAACACACCCCCGGCGCGCGAAACGACGGACCGGCGATGTCAATGGATCGAAGCGAGACCGAAGACCGCTCGGCCTTAAGCGCCGCCGGCCCCGGCGAACTTTCGGGACTGAAAGCACTCTTTGCAGAACACTGGGCGTCCCTGCGTCGGTTTGAACGGTACCGTCGTGTCTTTACCGCAGGCCGAGCAGGTGGCGGCCGTTTCCACGCGCTCGCGCGCCGCCCCGCCGCCGTTCGGCCGGCTCGCCCGCTTGCCCTTGCAGGCTTTGCACCGCTTCGGTTCGTTCTTGAAGTTCTTGTCGGCGAAAAACTGCTGTTCTCCCGCCGTCCAGACGAACTCCGCGCCGCAGTCCACGCAGTTGAGGATCCGGTCTTGAAACTCCATCGCTCGCTACCTCGTCGGAGGTCGTTTTCTACACGCTGCTCTTACGCGCGACCGCTCATTCCGACTCGCGCCGGAGCTTCTTCCGATTGCGCTTGCGTGCCAACGCCTGCTTCGCCCGCCGTTTGTCGCCCGGCTTTAAATAGAAGGAGTGCTTCTTGATATCCTTGATGATGTCTTCCTGCTGCACCTTCCGCTTGAACCGGCGGAGGGCGCTTTCGATGGACTCCCCCTCCTGAATCTTGACTTCAGCCACTCGTCTTAGACCCCCTCAATTCGGACCAACCAAATATGCTAGGCTATCACAGGTAAACGCGCATTCTACGCGTAATCTCACGTCAAGGTCAACGAAATAGTCCCGTCCGCGCGGCATCTGTGTGCAGCCCAATCGCGCGACCTAACCCCATTCGATTCATAGCGTTCCGGCCACCAGACACCACATGCCGATGAGGGTCCTCGTGCTCGGAAGCGGCGCGCGCGAGCACGCCCTGGCCGCCCGGCTCGCCGCTCCGCCCGACGGCGCCGAGGTGCTCTGCGCGCCCGGCAATCCCGGCATTTCCCAGGTTGCCCGCACCCTCGCCGCCGATCTTGGCGACCCCGAAGCACTGCTCGCCCTTGCCGTCCGCGAACACGTGGACCTCACCATCGTCGGGCCCGAGCTGCCGCTGAGCGTCGGCGTCGCCGATCGATTCGCGGCGGACGGTCGCCTGTTGTTTGGTCCGACGCGCGCGGCGGCGGCGCTCGAGACGAGCAAGGCGTTCGCGAAAGCGTTCATGGCGCGCCACGGCGTGCCGACGGCTCGATTTCACACCGCCGAATCGTTGGAAGACGCGCGGTCGGTGGTGCGCTCCGGCGCGTTCGGGTTTCCCGTCGTGCTGAAAGCTGACGGCCTCGCGGCAGGAAAAGGCGTCGTCATCGCCGACGATCGCGCTGCCGCCGAGGCGGCGATCGTTGCGGCGATGGGAGAGAGACGATTCGGCACCGCCGGCGATCGGCTGGTGATCGAAGAATGCCTGTCCGGTCCAGAGGTGTCGGTCTTCTTCGTCTGCGACGGCGCGCGCGCGTTGCCGATCGGCGCCGCGCAGGATCACAAGCGCATCTTCGACGACGACCGCGGGCCGAACACCGGCGGGATGGGCGCGTTTTCGCCCAGCCCGCTCGTCGACGGACCGCTCGCGACGCGCATCATGGCCGAGATCATCGAGCCGGTCGTCGGCGGCATGGCCGCGGAGGGCCATCCGTTCCGCGGATTCCTGTACGCGGGTCTCATGCTCACGTCGAGTGGGCCGAAGGTCATCGAGTTCAACGTGCGGCTGGGCGATCCGGAAGCGCAGGTGATTCTGCCGCGCATCGACGAGCCGTTGCTGCCGATGCTCGCCGCGGCGGCGGCCGGCGATCTGCGGCAGCGCACATGCCGCCTCGGCGCTGACCGGTTTGCCGGCGTCGTGATCGCGTCGCGCGGCTACCCTGAGTCGTCGGAATCGGGCCGCCGGATCGACGGCATCGACGCGGCCGAGCGTGTGCCGGGCGTCTCGGTCTATCACGCCGGTACGGCACGGCGCGACGGCGCGCTCGTCACCGCCGGCGGGCGCGTTCTCACTGTCGTCGGCCGTGGCGCCGAGTTCCCCGAGGCGATCGCGCGCGCCTATGCCGGCGTTCTGCAGATTTCATTCGATGGCATGCAGTACCGGCGCGACATCGGACGAAAAGCACTCGGCTATCGCGGATGAAGTACGCCGTCATTACTTTCGGCTGTCGCGTGAATCAGGCCGACTCGCTCGGATTCGAGGAGGAGCTGCGCGCGGCGGGCGCCGAGGCCTCATCGCCGGACGACGCGGACCTCGTCGTCGTGAACACGTGCTCGGTGACGGCCACCGCCGATCAGGGCGCGCGCCAGACGATCCGGCGCGTGGCCCGCGGCAATCCGAATGCGCGCATCGTCGTCACCGGTTGTTACGCCACTCGGCGTCCCGATGACGTGCGGGATCTGCCGAACGTCCTCCGGGTGATTCCAAACGACGACAAGCCGCAGTTGGTTCGTCTGGCCGGCATGACCACCGCGGAGCGATTCGCCGACGGGGAGGGAAGCTGCGGCTCGGCGATCGAGCCGGGCGTCGCCGGCCGGACCGCTTTTACTCTGTGCGTGCAGACCGGTTGCGCGGAGTCCTGCGCGTACTGCATCATCCCAACGACGCGAGGAACGCCGCGCAGCGTGGCGCCCTCCGCCGTGCTGGCCGAGGTCGACCGCATCGTGTCCGCGGGCTTCAAGGAAATCGCGCTGACCGGCGTGCACCTCGGATCGTACGGCCGCGACCTCATGCCCCGATCGTCGCTGGCCGAGCTGCTGCGCGCGCTCGACGGTCGGTCCGCCCGTGACGTGCTCCTTCGCCTCAGCTCGCTCGAGCCGATGGACTGCACCTCCGAGATTGTCGACCTCGTCGCGGCCTCGGGCCGCTTCGCGCCGCATTTTCATTTACCGCTGCAGCATGCGAGCGACCGCGTCCTCGCGCGCATGCGCCGGCCGTACACGATCGGCGGCTACTCGACGCTCGTCGACGACATCCGCGCGCGGATGCCGGCCGCGTCCATCGGATCCGACGTCATCGTCGGCTTTCCGGGCGAGCGCGACGAGGACTTCGAGGAGCTGGCGTCATACCTCGAGCGATCGCCGCTGACCCACGTGCACGTGTTCCCGTATTCGGATCGCCCCGGGACCGAGGCGACGTCGATGGACCAGAAGGTGCCGGGCGCCGTCGTCCGCGGGCGCGGCCGGCGCATCCGCGAGATCGGTCAGCGACTGACGGCGAGGTTTCGCGCGTCGCAGATCGGGACGGTCCATCGCGGTCTGACGCTCGAGGACGGCTCACTCGTCGTGACGGACAACTATCTGAAGGTCAGGATTCCGCCGGGCCGGGCCCGCAACGAGTGGGTCAGCGTCAAGGTGACGGCGGCCGGCGAGACCATGCGAGGCGAGATCACAGAATGACCGCGAGCTGCTGCGCGGGCGACTTGCGCTGCCCTTCGACGATGAGCTGGCCGCAGGCGGCGCGGATGTCGCGGCCGCGGCTCTTGCGCACCGACACGAGAATGTGATGGTCGGCGAGGACCTGCGCGAAGCGGTCGATCGCCTGATCTGATGGGCGTTCGAACGGAATCCCGGGCGCGGCGTTCAGCGGAATCAGGTTGACCTTCGCCTTCACGTTGGCGAGCAGCTTCGCCAGCGTCCTCGCCTGATCCGCCGAATCGTTCACGCCGGCCAGCAGCACGTACTCGAAGGTAATCCGGCTGCGCTTCTTCAACGGGAACTTGCGGCACGCGGCGATGATCTCCGCGATGCCGTATGTCTTGTTGATCGGCACGAGCTCGCCGCGCGTGAGATCGGTCGGCGCGTGCAGTGAAATCGCGAGGTTCGGCATCAACGGCTCTTTCGCGAGACGCTCGAGCGCCGGCAGCAGGCCTACCGTGGACAGCGTGACCCGGCGGGGCGACACCTCGAGGCCGTGCTCGTCGGCGAGCATCCGCAGCGCTTTCATCGTCTCGTCGTAGTTGTGGAGCGGCTCGCCCATCCCCATCAGGACGATGTTGAAGCGCGTGTCGCGCATGTCGAGCGCGTCAACGAGCACGCGGACCTGGCCGACGATCTCGCCGGCCGTCAGGTTGCGGACCAGCCCCATTTTCCCGGTGAGGCAGAACGCGCACGCCATCGCGCAGCCGACCTGCGTCGAGATGCAGAAAGTCATGGCCGGAGTGTCCGGGATGAACACCGACTCGATCTGGCGGCCGTCGGCGAGCCGGAGGAGAAATTTCTCCGTGCCGTCGATCGATTTCTCGCGCTCGACGAGCGCCGGCGTCGTCAGCGTGAACGCGTCGGCGAGCGTCGCGCGCAGCTGGCGCGAGAGGTCCGTCATCGCGTCGATGTTGGTGACGCCGTGGCGATGAATCCAGCGGAAGATCTGACGGGCGCGGAACCGCTCGACGCCGCTCGCCTCGAGAAGCGCTTCGAGGGCCGGCCGTTCGAGTTCGGCCAGGTCGCGCCGTTCGGCGCCGGGCGTCTTTTTGCTCACCTATCTCTCACTCGTGCAGGCACTTGCCGGATTGTTGATCTTACCGTGAAAGATCGCCGTCCCCTTTTTCTTGCCCGACTCCGGCCGGCCGTGCTAGAATGCGAAAGATTCTGTTAAATACTTATCTCTCAACACTTTGCGGCTAGTTTCGACCGGTCACTTACGAACGTTTCCTGCTGCGGGCTTCACTCTTTGCCGAACACACCGATTGTCCGCGACGTCCTCGATAACGGCATTCGTCTCCTGACGGAGCGGATGACCCAGGTGCGCTCGATCAGCATCGGCGTCTGGCTGACGCGCGGCTCGCGCCACGAGACGGCCGAGCGCGGCGGCATCGCGCACTTTGTCGAGCACATGCTCTTCAAGGGGACGACGACGCGGTCGGCGGAAGACATCGCGCAGGCGATCGATTCGATCGGCGGCCAGCTCGACGCCTTCACCGCGAAGGAATACGCCAGCTACTACATCAAAGTCCTCGACGAGCATCTTCCGCTCGCCATCGACATCCTCTCCGACATCGTCATGAACCCGGCGTTCAGCGCCGACGACATCCAGCGCGAAAAGAAGGTCGTCGTCGAAGAGATCAAGATGGTCGAGGACACGCCGGACGACCTCGTCCACGAGCTCTTTACGCAGGGATTCTGGGCGGACCATCCGCTCGGGCGGCCGATTCTCGGGACGCGGGACACGGTCGAGTCGTTCACGCCGGATCTGCTCGGCGATTATTTTCGAGACGCCTACACGTCTCGCAATCTGATTATTTCGGCGGTCGGCAATCTCGAGCACGCGCACGTGCGCGAGCTCGTCGACAAGAAGTTCGGGTCCGTGCCGACGGTCGGTGAACCGCTCGACGAGCAGGCGCCGACGGTCGCGCCGAAGATTCTCGTCCGCAACAAGGAGCTCGAGCAGAGCCATCTGTGCCTCGGCGCGAGCAGCTATCCGCAGAATCACGACGACCGCTATGCGAGCTACGTGCTGAACACGCTGCTCGGCGGCTCGATGAGCTCGCGCCTGTTCCAGAACGTGCGCGAGAAGCGCGGCCTCGCGTATGCCGTGTTCAGCGGCCTCAGCGCCTATCGCGACGCCGGATCGTTCACGATCTACGCGGGCTGCTCGAACGAAGCGGTCGGCGAGGTGATCGATCTGGTCGTCGAGGAACTGCGCGGCGTCAAGCAGGCGGCGGTTCCCGACGCCGAGCTGCAGCGGGCGAAGGATCACCTGAAGGGCAGCCTCATGCTGAGCCTCGAGAACACGGCGAGCCGCATGTCGCACCTGGCCCGGCAGGAGATCTACTTCGATCGCCAGTTCGGGCTCGACGAGACGCTGCAGGGCATCGAGCGCGTCACGACGAAGGACGTGCAGCGCGTCGCCGTCGACCTGTTCAGGGGCGGTTCGCTGTCGGCGACCGTGCTCGGCAACGTCAATGGACTGCAGATTCCGCCCGAACGGCTCGATCTCGAATAGATGATTTCCCGGTACACCCACCCCGACATGGGGCGGATCTGGAGCGACCAGCGTCGATACGAGACCTGGCTGCTCGTGGAGACCGCCGCGGCCGACGCGATGGCCGCCGCCGGCATCGTGCCGGCCGAGGCCGCGCGCGACATCCGCGAGCGCGGCGCCTTCGACATCGCGCGCATCGAAGAGATCGAGCAGACGACGCAGCATGACGTGATTGCGTTCACGACGGCGGTCGCCGAGCACGTGGGGCCCTCGGCGCGGTGGCTGCACTTCGGCATGACCTCCTCCGACGTCATCGACACCGCGCAGGCGATCCAGATGCGCGAGGCGTGCGATCTCATTCTGCGCAATCTCGACGCGCTGGCCGAGGCCATTCGCGACCGGGCGTTCGAGCATCGGCACACGCCGATGATCGGGCGGACCCACGGCGTCCACGCGGAGCCGATGACGCTCGGGCTGAAGCTGGCGCTCTGGTACGCCGAGGTCGGCCGCGACATCGAGCGCGTACGCCGCGCGCGCGCGGTCGTCAGCGTCGGCAAGCTGTCGGGCGCCGTCGGCACCTTCGCGCATCTGCCGCCGGCGATCGAAGCCGACGTCTGCCAGCGGCTCGGCCTTGAGCCGGCGCCCGTCTCCTCGCAAGTGATCCAGCGCGATCGGCACGCGGAGCTCCTGGCGATGCTCGCCATCACCGGCGCCTCGCTCGAGAAATTCGCGCTGGAGGTGCGAGGGCTCCAGAAAACCGAGATCGGCGAGCTCGAGGAGCCGTTCGGCAAAGGGCAGAAGGGCTCGTCGGCGATGCCGCACAAACGCAATCCGATCGGGTGCGAGCAGATCGTCGGGCTCGCGCGCCTGATTCGGGCCAACGCCCAGGCGGCCTTCGAGAACATCGCCCTGTGGCACGAACGCGATATTTCCCATTCGTCGGTCGAGCGGATCATTCTGCCCGACAGCTTCATCGCGCTCGATCACATGCTGCGCCGCTTCACGCGCATCGTGCGGGGGCTGGCGGTGCATCCGGATCGGATGCACGAGAATCTCAATCGATCGCGCGGCGTCGTGTTCTCGGGCACCGTGCTGCTCGAGCTAGCGAAGAAAGGCGTGTCGCGCGAGCAGGCCTACGAATGGGTGCAGCGCAACGCCATGTTGTCGTTCGCCGAGCAGCGCGATTTCAAGACCCTTCTCGAGTCCGATACCGACGTCTCGCGCGTGCTCTCGAAGACCGACATCGAGCGCGCCTTTGACTTGAAAGAACAGCTCAAACACGTCGACGACGTGTTCGACCGTGTGTTTCAGACAGAATCCGCGGGCCGGACGATTTCTCTGGGGGGCTGATGCGCGCTCGTGTCTTCGTCACGCTCAAACCGTCGGTCTTCGATCCGCAGGGCAAGACGATCGCCGACGCGCTGCACGCGCTCGGCTACGGCAAGGTCGAAGACGTGCGCCAGGGCAAGTATTTCGAGCTCGACCTCGCCACCACCGAGGCGGTGCAAGCCAGAGCGCTCGCCTCCGAGGTGGCCGACAAGCTGCTCGCGAATCCCGTGATCGAGAGCTACCGCATCGAGGTGGACTGAGTGGCCACATTCGGCGTCATCGTCTTTCCCGGCAGTAATTGCGACCACGACGCCTACCACGCGGCGAAGGACGTCCTCGGCCAGGAGGCGGAGTACATCTGGCACAAGGACACCGACCTCAAAGGCGCCGACGTCGTCATCCTGCCGGGCGGATTCGCCCATGGCGATTATCTGCGGTGCGGCGCGATGGCGCGCTTCTCGCCGATCATGCGCGAGGTGGCGGCGTTCGCCGCTCGCGGCGGTCCGGTGCTGGGTATTTGCAACGGCTTTCAGGTGCTGCTCGAGGCCGGCCTTTTGCCGGGCGCGATGCTGCGCAACCGCAGCCTGAAGTTCCAGTGCGAGCACGTGCACATCCGCGTCGAGCAGACCGACACGCCGTTCACCCTCGCGTGCGCGCGCGGCCAGGTGCTGCGGATTCCGATCGCGCACGGCGAGGGCAACTACTTCGCCGGCCCCGACGTCATCGCCCGGCTCGAGGCCAACCGTCAGGTGATCTTCCGCTACACGAATGCCGCAGGGGAACTCGACGCTGCGGCCAATCCGAACGGGTCGGCGTCCGCGATTGCCGGCCTGTGCAATGACGCCCGCAACGTCGTCGGGCTGATGCCGCACCCCGAGCGCGCGTGCGAGTCGGCGCTCGGCAGCGCCGATGGGCTGGTGATTTTCGAGTCGGTCGTGCAGTCGCTCACATCCGGAGCGCTGGTCGCGCGCGCATGATGGATCCTCAGGTTCTCGAGCGTCACGGCCTGAAGCCCGACGAGTACGAGCGCATCCTCCGCTTTCTCGGCCGGGAGCCGAACCTGACCGAGCTCGGCATCTTCTCGGTCATGTGGTCCGAGCACTGCAGCTACAAGAGCTCGCGCGTGCATCTGAAGACGCTGCCGACTGGCGGCCCGCAGGTGCTACAGGGTCCGGGCGAGAACGCCGGCGCCATCGACATCGGCGAAGGGCTCGCGGCCGTCTTCAAGATCGAATCGCACAACCATCCGTCGTTCATCGAGCCGTATCAAGGCGCGGCCACCGGCGTCGGCGGCATCATTCGCGACATCTTCACGATGGGCGCGCGTCCGATCGCGCTGCTGAACTCGCTGCGTTTCGGATCGCTCGACGCGCCCGGCACGAGCCGGCTGCTCGAAGGCGTCGTCGCCGGCATCGCCGGCTACGGCAACAGCATCGGGATTCCGACCGTCGGCGGAGAGATCGCGTTCGAGCCGTCCTACGCGGGGAATCCGCTCGTCAACGTGTTCTGCCTCGGCATCGCGAAGGCGTCCGACATCATCAAAGGGGTTGCCTCGGGCGTCGGCAACGCCGTGTACTACGTCGGTGCGAAGACGGGACGCGACGGTATCCACGGGGCGACGATGGCGTCGGCCGAGTTCGACGACAAATCTGCCGAGAAGCGGCCGGCGGTGCAGGTCGGCGATCCGTTCATGGAGAAGTTGCTCCTCGAAGCCTGTCTCGAGGTGATGCGGACCGACGCGCTCGTCGGCATCCAGGACATGGGCGCCGCCGGCTTGACGTGTTCGACGACCGAGATGGGATCGCGTGGCGGAGCCGGCGTCGAGATCGACGTCTCGCTCGTCCCGCAGCGCGAGAGCGGCATGACGCCGTACGAAATCATGCTCTCCGAATCGCAGGAGCGGATGCTGCTCGTCGTCAAACGAGGACGCGAAGCGGAGGTCGAACGGATCTTCGGCAAATGGGATCTGCACGCCTCGCGCATCGGCGAGGTGACCGACGATGGCTTTCTGCGCGTGAAGGATCGCGGGACCGTGGTCGCGGAGATTCCCAACCGCGCGCTGACCGACGAGGCGCCCGTCTACCGGCGCCCGATGGAGCCGCCGGACTATCTCGCGGAGGTGCAGCGGCTCGATCTCGAATCGCTGGACGCTGGCGCGTCGATCGCGCCCGGCGGCGCGTCAATCGCGCCGAGTAGTAACGACGCGTTGCTGTCGCTCCTGGCCTCGCCGACCATCGGCAGCAAGCGTTGGGTGTACCGCCAGTACGACCACATGGTGCGCACCAATACGCTGAACATGCCCGGACAGGGCGCCGGTGTCGTCCGCATCAAAGGCACCGATCGCGCGCTGGCGCTGTCGGTCGACGGCAACGGCCGCTATTGTTATCTCGATCCGTACCGCGGGGCGATCCTCGCCGTCGCCGAGGCGGCGCGCAACGTCGCGTGCGCGGGCGCGCGTCCGCTTGGCGCGACCAACTGCCTCAATTTCGGGAACCCGGAGCGTCCGGCGATCATGTGGCAGTTCGCGAAGGCGGTCGAAGGGATCGGCGCGGCGTGCCGCGCGCTCGACGTGCCGATCACGGGCGGCAACGTGAGCCTCTACAACGAAACGGACGGCCGCGCGATCTATCCGACGCCGGTCATCGGCATCGTCGGCCTGCTCGAGCACGCGGACCGTGTGGTCGGCCGCGCCTTCCGGAAGACGGGTGACGCGGTCATCCTGCTCGGCGAGGGACGCGGCGAATTGGGCGGCAGCGAATACGTGAAGGTCGTGTACGATCTGGTGCGCGGCGTGCCGCCGGCGATCGACCTCGCCGCCGAGCGCGTGCTGCAGCTGCTGCTGGTCGCCCTGGCGGACGCGCGGCTCATCCGGTCCGCGCACGATTGCTCTGACGGCGGCCTGGCGGTGACGGTCGCGGAGTGTTCCTTCGACACGGGCGGTGTGGGCGTGGAGGTGTCGATTGGCGGCGTCGAGGTTTCGCGGCGCGCGGCGGTCAACCGCGCGGCGGCGCTCTTTGGTGAGTCGTCCTCGCGCGTCGTGATCTCTGCCGCGCCCGAGAATGTCAGCGTCGTGCTGGCACGCGCGGCGTCGGCGGGCGTCCCGGCGGCCGTCGTCGGGCGCGTGGGCGGGACGGCGATCCGCATCGCGGTCGGCGGCACGGACGCGATCGATGTGCCGGTCGACGAGTGTGAGCGGGCCTGGTCGACGGCGATTGAACGGTATTTTGCTCAGAAGGTCGCCTGATGCTCGACAAGTTCAAAGACGAGTGCGGCGTATTCGGCATCTTCGGCCACCCCGAAGCCGCCAACATGACGTATCTCGGCCTCTACGCGTTGCAGCACCGCGGCCAGGAGAGCGCCGGCATCGCGGCGTCCGATGGCGAGCAGGTGCGCGTGTCGCGCGCGATGGGGTATGTCGCCGATACCTTCGACGGCAACGAGCTCGCGCAGCTGCCGGGCGCGCGGTCGATCGGCCACGTGCGGTACTCGACGGCGGGCGAGAGCCGGCTGTCGAACGCGCAGCCGATCCTGATTGACTGCGCGCACGGACAGATCGCCATCTGCCACAACGGGAACCTAGTGAACGCGCGCGAGCTGCGCGACGAGCTCGTGCGGCAGGGATCGATTTTTCAGTCGAGCAGCGACACCGAAGTCGTGCTGCATCTCTACGCGCGCTCGAAAGCGGCGAGCGCGGAAGAGGCGGTCATCGAGTCGGTGTCGCAGGCGCAGGGCGCGTTCTCGCTGGTGCTGCTGACGAAGGACCGGATGATCGCGGTCCGCGACCCGCACGGATTCCGGCCGCTCGCGCTCGGCCGTCTGGGCGATGCGGTGGTCGTCTGTTCGGAGACCTGCGCGATGGATCTCATCGGCGCGACCTACGTGCGCGACGTCGAGCCGGGCGAAGTGCTCGTCGTCAGCGCCGAGGGCATGCGGTCAATCAAGCCGTTTCCCCCCGCGCCGCTGGCTCATTGCATCTTTGAGCATGTCTACTTCGCGCGGCCCGACAGCTACGTGTTCGGGAAGAGCGTCAACGAAGTGCGGACCGAGCTCGGGCGCGTCCTCGCGCGCGAGCAGGCGGTCGACGGCGACGTCGTCGTGCCCGTGCCCGATTCGGGCGTCTGCGCCGCGATGGGCTACGCGGAGCAATCGGGGATGCCGCTGCGCATGGGGCTCATCCGCAACCACTACGTGGGCCGCACCTTCATCCAGCCGCAGGCCTCCATCCGGCACTTCGGCGTGAAGGTGAAGCTGAATCCGGTCAGGAGCATTCTCGAGAACCGACGCGTCGTGCTGGTCGACGACTCGATCGTGCGCGGGACGACGAGCCGGAAGATCGTGGGGATGGTGCGCGCCGCCGGCGCGAAGGAAGTGCACGTGCGCATCAGTTGTCCGCCGACGATTTCGCCGTGTTTCTACGGTGTCGACACGCCGCGGCGCTCGGAGCTGATCGCGGCGACGCACACGCTCGAGGAGATTACGGCGTATCTCGAGGCCGACAGCGTCGCGTACCTCAGCCTCGAAGGCCTGCTGAGCGCGGTGGGCGACCAGCGCTCGTCGTACTGCAGCTCGTGTTACACGGGCCGCTATCCCGTTGAATTTCCACGCGACGAAGCGAGCTATCTGCAGCTGGCGCTGAAGCTCGATCCGAAGCTGCCGGTCACGAAGTAGTCGCCATGCATTCGTGCGCTGATTCACCACCAAGGACACCAAGGACACCAAGGTTGAGCAATGTTGGTCTTTACCTTTGTGTACTTGGTGTCCTTTGTGGTGAATCAGCGATCGGGTTAGCGTCCGGCGCGCAGGAGCCCGCTGCGCCTCAAGCCGTGTCCGCGGCGCAGCTCAAGGCGGCCATCGACAAGCTCGCCGATCTCGATTACTCGACGCGCACCAACGCGGCTCGCACGGTGCGGCGCACCGCGGCCGCGCAGGCCGCGCCCGCGCTCATGCAGGCCGTCTCCGAACACGCCGACGGCTACGTGCGTTATCGCGCGCTCGTGCTGCTGACCGGCTTCAACGATCCTCGGGCGAAGGACTCGATGCGTGAAGCGCTGGCCAGCCCGAACGATCGCCTGCGCGCCGTCGCGTACGGGTTTTTCGAGCACAATCCCGACCCGGCGATGATTCCGGCGTTTCTCGACGCGCTCGAGAAGGAGCAGGGCGAGTTTGTCCGGCCGGCGCTCGTTCGCGCGCTGGCGGCCGAGGGCGTGGCCAACCCGGGCGCGCGTCAGGCGCTCGTGCGCGACGTCGCGCGCGGCCAGGACTTCTTCCGGAGCGCTGTCGTCGAGGCGCTCGGCGACTACAAAGCGCAGTACGCGTTCGAGGCCATCACCGCCGTGGCCAGGCTCGAGGGGCCGCTGCAGGCCGACGCGGCGATCGCGCTCGGCAAGATCGGCGACAAGCGCGCGCTCGACACGCTCGCCGGCATCCAGCGCACGGCGCCGAAGTCGGCGCAGCCCTCGATCGCGGCCGCCATCTGTCTGCTCGGCGTCAACTGCGAATCGCACGAGAACTATCTGATCGAGACGCTGAAATTCTCCGACAAGAATGCCGGCTTCCAGGAGCTGCTGCGCGGCGCGGCCTCCGGGCTGGGGATGCTCGGACTCGCCGGCCACACCGAAGCGGTCGACGCCTTGTTCACGGTCGGCATCCCCTCGCGCGATCCGACGCGCGCCCCCGTGGCGCTCGCGCTCGCGACGGTCGCGCTCCGCAACACGCCGCTGATGCTGTCCATCCTCGAGACGTATGCCGATCGGGCACATGCCATTGATCTCGTTGCCGAAGGATTTGACATGCTCGAGGAAGATCTGGACAAAGAGCGCTTCTTCACGGCGGTTCGCCGCGCGTATTGGCAGTCGGCAGCCGGATCGGCGTCGCGCGAGCTGATGCAGACGCTCATCGGCAAGCTGGATTTCTGAGCGCACACCCGGACATGGACTATCGCCAGTCGGGCGTCGACATCGAGGCCGGCAACGAGACGGTGCGGCGCATCAAGTCGCTGGCGCGCGCGACCTTCACGCCCGGCGTGCTCTCGGAGATCGGATCGTTTGGCGGGCTCTTCCGGCTCAATCCCGGCCAGTTCCGCGAGCCGGTGCTCGTCTCGAGCGCTGACGGCGTCGGCACGAAGCTGAAGGTTGCCTTCATGACCGGCCGCCACGACACGGTTGGCGCCGATCTGGTCAACCACTGCGTCAACGACATCCTCGTGCAGGGAGCCGAGCCGCTCTTCTTTCTGGACTATCTCGCCACCGGACGCCTGTCGCCGGAGATCGCCGAACAGGTCGTCAGCGGCATGGCGCGCGCGTGCCGCGAGAACGGTTGCGCGCTCATCGGCGGTGAGACGGCGGAGATGCCCGGCTTCTACGCCGACGGCGAGTACGACATCGCCGGCTTCATCGTCGGCATCGTCGAGCGCGAGCAGATTATCGACGGCCGCGGGATCGCGCCTGGCGATGCGATCGTCGGGCTGAGGTCCGCGGGGCTGCACACCAATGGCTATTCGCTGGCGCGCCGAGTGCTGTTCGACGCGAGCGGTCTCCACGCCGAGAGCTTTCTCGCCGAGTTGGGAATGACGGTGGGGCAGGCGCTGCTGGCGCCGCACCGGTCGTATCTGCCGGCGATCCGGCCGCTGCTGGCCGAGGGTGTGATCAAGGGGATGGCGCACATCACCGGCGGCGGTATCACGGAGAATCTGCCTCGCGTGCTGCCGGCGGGATGCGCCGCCTCGATCGACACGAGGGCGTGGGCCGTGCCGGCGATTTTCGGCCTGCTGCGGGAGCGCGGCCGCATCGCGGGCGACGAGATGTTTCGCGCGTTCAACATGGGGATCGGGCTGATTGTCGTGTGCGCGGCGTCGGAGGCGGGGCGGATCATCGGTCAGCTCGAGGCGGCCGGGGAGTCTGGTGCGGTGGTGCTCGGCGAAGTCATTGCTGGCGACGGAACAGTTCGTTATCGATAGGGGTCGGGAGCCTTTTTCATTTTTTGCCAGGTCTACCCTGTGGACGAAAGGTGCGACGTAGCCCGAACGCCGTGCCGGCAATACGGGTCCAGCCGGAATCTCCGAGGGGTATCCCCAACCGGACCGCGTCACGGACCGCGCTCAAATGAACTTGATTCTGACGTTCGTTAACCAGCGACATCCAATTCTCCGGTATGGGCACCGGCGACCCGTCGAGCAACGGCTGGTCGCTCCCGTAGCAACGCTCCCATGCGCTGGACCAGTGCCAATTCTGCGCATCGTCCACCAACATGGCCCGGACCGGATTGCGCTCCACGTAGCGCATCACCGTCAACAAATGCTCGTCTGCCTGCACCGGAATGGCTTTGTAGCGTCCTTGATAGAGTGGCCCCGTCCCCGTCGTTCCATGCCGCGTGTGCCATCGCTGGGTGTGGGTCATCGTCAGCCAGTGCATAAACCGGGACAGCTGCAAGTCCTCCTCTGGCCACAAGATCAGATGCCAGTGATTGGGCATGACCGCGTAGCCGAGGACGCGCATCGTGAACCGAGTCTTGGCCTCGACCAACACGTTCACGAAGACGCCGTAGTCATCGGCGTGCGCAAACAACACCGAGCGCCGGCACGCTCGATTCAAGACATGATGGGGGATCCCCGCCATTCCGGATCGCCTTCTTCGTGGCATTGTGCAGGTCGTATTAGCAAAGCGGATGCCTAGCGACGATATGGCAGAAACTGCAAAAGGCTCCCGACCCCATAGGCTCGCTATCCTGATCTCAGGACGTGGGAGCAACCTTCAGTCGATCATCGACGCCATCGCTGATCGTCGTCTCGACGCGACGATCGCAGCCGTTATCTCCAATCGATCCGAGGCCCCCGGCCTCGCGCGCGCACGCGCCGCGGGGCTCGATGCCATCGCTCTCGATCCGCACGCCTTCCGCGATCGCGACGCCTTCGACCGCGCGATCGTCGACGAGCTGCGCGCGCGCGACGTCAGCCTCGTCTGCCTCGCCGGCTTCATGCGCCTGGTTGGCGCCCCGCTCCTCGACGCGTTCCCGAATCGCATTCTGAACATCCACCCGTCGCTCCTCCCCGCGTTCCCCGGGCTCGACGCCCAGCGTCAGGCGCTCGCGCATGGCGTGCGCGTCAGCGGGGCGACCGTCCATCTGGTCACGTCCGATCTCGACGCCGGCCCGATCATCATCCAGGCCGCCGTTCCCGTCCTCGACGACGACACGGTGGACACGCTGTCGGCGCGGATTCTCGATCAAGAGCATCGGATCTATCCTGAAGCGATCCGCATCCTGCTCGATGAGGCCTGGTCGATCGAAGGCCGCCGGTTTGTCCGCCATGCCCGACTGGACTGAACACGACTCGGCGACCTATCGCGACATCGCCGCGATCGCCGTCCCCAGACGCCACGAGATGACGACGACGATCGTGTCGCTCGTGCCGTTCGCCGCCGACGACCGCTTCCGCATCGTCGAGCTCGGATCGGGTGACGGGATGCTGTCGGCGGCGCTCCTCGCCGCCCACCCGAACGCCACCGTCCTGGCGCTTGACGGTTCGGCGTCCATGCGCGAGGCGGCGGCGGCGCGGCTGGCGCCGTGTGGCGATCGCGCGCGCGTTCGCGCTTTCGATCTCGCGTCGCTCGACTGGTGGGATCTGATGCACGGCGCCGACCTCGTCGTGTCGTCCCTGTGCCTGCATCATCTCAACGACGCCAAGAAGCAGTATCTCTACAAAGCGATCGCGGACCGGCTGTCCGCCCGGGGTGCTCTCCTCGTGGCGGATCTCATCGAACCGCTCCATCCGGCGTCGCGGCGCCTCGCCGCGAACGAATGGGATCGCAGCGCGCGGGAACAGGCCGGTGCGCTCGAGGCGCCGCAGTTATTCACGCGTTTTGCCGACGCCAAGTGGAATCAGTTTCGGTTTCCCGACCCGGCGGATCGCCCCTCGGCGCTCTTCCATCACCTCGTCTGGCTGAAGCACGCGGGGTTCGAGGCGGTGGAGTGCTTCTGGATGTTCGCGGGACACGCCGTCTACGGCGGCTTCAAGTAGCGCCTACGCCGTCCGGACGCCGCCTTCGGGCTGCAGCGTGAGGACCGCGACTTCGGGCGGGCAGTTGATGCGCACCGGCACGTAGATCGTTCCGACACCCCGGCTGACGAACATCGTCGTCCGATCGCGACGGCCGATGCCGGCGATGACGGGAAACTTCTCAGCGGCGATCGCGCCGAGGACCGGCAGCACCACCTGTCCGCCATGCGTGTGTCCCGAGAGCACGAGCGGAATCCTGAGCGCGGCCGCTTCGGCCAGGCGTCGCGGATCATGCGCGAGCAGGATCGTGGTCGCGGTCGATCCGCGCAGCAGCGCGGCGATGTCAGCCGCGTGCCGCGTCCAGAAACGGACGCCGACCAGATCGAGCGCTTCGCCGTTGACCGACACGCGTGTGCGCGCGTCCTTCAGCATGACGACGCCGTTGCGCGCCAGCGCGGCCGGCATGTCGTGGTCGTCGTCATGGTTGCCCAGGATGCCGAAGACGCCGTACCGCGCGGAGAGCGGCTCGAGTGCATCCGCCGACGGGCGCACGTAGTCGCGGTCGCCCCACGTCACGTAGTCGCCGCCGAGCACGATCAGGTCCGGCCGTTCCTCCATCAACCGCGTGACGGCGTGCATCACATCGTCGTGCGACACCCAGCGGCTGCGGTGGACGTCGGTGAGGAGGCCGATCCGGAGGCCGCCAAGCGCGGGCGGGAGGCCGATCACCGGAATCGTGGCGCGCGTGACCTCGAGCGCGTGCCGTTCGTACAGATAGCCGTACGCGCCGCAGCCGGTGACGGCGCCCACGCCGGTGGCGAGAACGCCCTTGAGCACGGCCCGGCGAGTCACCCGCATAACGCTGCTATAGTAAATCGTTTGCCGATGGCGAATCTCTACGACGAATTCCAGTGGCGCGGCATCGTCTACGACGCGACCGAAGGGTTGGGCGACGTCCTGGCGAAGGAGCGTGTGACGGCGTACATCGGCTTCGACCCGACGGCGTCGAGCCTGCATGTCGGGAACCTGTTGCCGATGACCGCGCTGGCGCGCCTTCAGCGGTTCGGACACACGCCGATCGCGATTGCCGGCGGCGGCACCGGAATGATCGGCGACCCGAGCGGCAAGTCGCAGGAGCGATCCCTCCTCTCGCGCGAGCAGATCGAGGAGAACCTCGCGGGCATCAAGCCGCAGCTCGCGCGGTTTCTCGATTTCGAGCGCGCGGGCAATCCCGCCCGGGTCGTCAACAACGCCGACTGGCTCGGCGCGATCGATCTCCTGTCGTTCTTGCGCGACGCCGGGAAGTATTTCACCGTCAACTACATGCTGCAGAAGGAGTCGGTGAGCCGCCGCCTCGAGAGCGAGGAGGGGATCTCCTACACCGAGTTCAGCTACCTGCTGCTGCAGGCGTACGATTTCCTCCAGTTGTTCGATCGGTATGGTTGCACGCTCCAGATGGGCGGCAGCGATCAGTGGGGCAACATCACCGCCGGCATCGATCTGATCCGCAAGCTGCGGGCGAAGAAGGCGCACGGTCTCGTCATGCCGCTGGTGACGATGGCATCGGGCGTGAAATTCGGGAAGACGGAAGCGGGCACGATCTGGCTCGACCCGGCTCGCACGTCGCCGTTCCGCTTCTACCAGTTCTGGTTGAACACCGACGATCGCGACGTCATCCCGTACCTGAAGTACTTCACGTTTCTCGAGCGCGGGCCGATCGAGGAGATCGAGCACGCGACCGCGAGCGAGCCGGAGAAGCGTGAAGCGCAGCGCGTGCTCGCGCGCGAGGTGACGACGCTGGTGCACGGCGCTGAGCCGCTCGCGCGCGCCGAGCAGGCGTCGAGCGTGCTGTTCGGCGAAGACATCGCGACGCTCAGCGTCGACGAGGTGCTCGCGGTGTTTGAAGATGTGCCGTCGAGCGAAGTGTCCGGTGCGGCGTTCGAACACGCCGGCCTTGGGATCGTGGATCTGCTCGCGGATCCGCGGGTGCAGCTCGCGCCGTCCAAGAGCGAGGCGCGGCGGCTGGTGCAATCGGGCGGCGTCTATGTGAACAACCGCCGCGTCACCGACGTCCAGATGCGTCTGACGCGCGATCAGGCGATTGGCGGGCGTCTGTTTGTGTTGCGGAAAGGGCAGAAGCAGAATCATCTCGTGCGGCTGACTTGACGCCCTCCGCGTCGTACGCGATACTGATCGAACGTTCGGTCAAGTTGTTTCGTCTTCGGATGTCTGCCAGGTTCTGACCACAGGCGTTCCCAAGCTCGAGCGTTCATCCCGGTCTTCGGCCTCAGGCGTCGCGAGCGGCGCTTCGTGGTTGACAGAGCTGGATGCTTCTAGTAACCTTATAAGGTTCCCCTAAACGCGGTCGGCCTGGCAGCCGACAGCGCAACTGCCGAGGTAGCCGCCTCGGGGGTGACACATGGGGGCCGGGCGCCACGGGCGCACGGGCAGTCGGTTCTTTGAAAACTAGATAGAGCGTGCAAGCACACACAGCCCGTCATTGTTTACGCGCGCGGATTGACCGCGCGCTGTAGGCAGAGACTAATGAGTGTCAGCGAGTGGCGCCGTGGAATCGGTCGACCGGAGTTGTCAGTCCGTGCGAAGGCGACTGGCGGCGAACCACTTTATAAACGAACGGATTGAACAACGCAGAGCCAATAAATCGGCCTCGCGTTAGACAGTTGTCTTCCGGCTTCGGCTGGGAGCGACGAATTTAACATGAGAGTTTGATCCTGGCTCAGAATCAACGCTGGCGGCGTGCCTAACACATGCAAGTCGAACGCGAAAGTCCCGCAAGGGATAAGTAGAGTGGCAAACGGGTGAGTAACACGTGGGTGACCTGCCTTCGAGTGGGGGATAACGTCCCGAAAGGGACGCTAATACCGCATGACATCCTGCTTTTTAAGAGGCGGAGATCAAAGCCGGGGATCGCAAGACCTGGCGCTTGAAGAGGGGCCCGCGCCTGATTAGCTAGTTGGTGGGGTAACGGCTCACCAAGGCTTCGATCAGTATCCGGCCTGAGAGGGCGGACGGACACACTGGGACTGAGACACGGCCCAGACTCCTACGGGAGGCAGCAGTGGGGAATTGTTCGCAATGGG
>JADGOC010000133.1 GCA_017883165.1 Acidobacteriota bacterium | reverse complement strand
ATCACGTTCTTTCCAATTGGGTCGGTGGTCCGCACCAGTCGTGAAGAGGTCGGGGTCGTCGTCGAGACAAACTCTGCAAGTCCTCTGCACCCCATCCTCGCGCTTGTCGACAGCGGCTTCGGCGGCCCGACGGCGCGAGTCGACACGAGCGCGCGCGACGGCGCCGGGGTCTACGTGCGTCACATCGTCGAAACGATTACCCCGCCAGAGGGTTTCGACATGCGCCTGTTCCTCGAAATGGCGGCGTAGTCAGGCGTTTCGCCCCTCGTCCCTCGTCAATATTACGATCGGCCAGATTTTGACCTTCGCGTTCATGCTCCAGGTCTGGGTGGACGTCGTTTACCTGGACGACGCGGAGTTCACCCGGCTGGCGGCAGCCCTGAAGCACGTTCAGACGGCGACGCGCGCGCGCTCGAGCTCGCGAGATCGATGCAAGTCGATGAAGACCGCGACCAGGTCCTCCTGGCACCAGCCGCCGCGCGCGTCGTCTCTCATCATCCGGTACGCCGTCGCCGTCGGCAGGGCCTTGCGGTACGGGCGGTCGGTCGTCAGCGCGTCGAACACGTCGACGATGCTGACGATTTGCGCGAGCAGCGGGATGCGGTCGCCGGCCAGTTCGTCCGGATAGCCGCGGCCGTCGACCCGCTCGTGATGATGCCGGACGATCGGACGTACGGCCTCGAAGGATTGGACCGTGCGGCACAGGTCGTCGCCGATGGCGGAATGGCGCTTCATCAGCTCGTACTCCTTCCGGGTCAGCCGACCCTTCTTGAGCAGCACCCGATCGGGAATGGCGATCTTGCCCACGTCGTGGAGAAAGGCCCCGCGATAGAGCGCGTCGAGGTCGGCCTGATCCAGATTCAGATGCTTGCCGAGCGTGGTGGCGTACTCGGCCAGGCGCTCGCAGTGGCCCTCCGTGCACGGATCGCGAGCTTCGATGATGCGTCCGAGCGTGAGGAAGAGCGACTCCGCGGATTCGAGATCGTCGGTGAGGCGCTTGATCCGCATCAGCGATCGGACGCGCGTGTGCAGCTCCTCGGGGTCCGCCGGCTTGTTCAGGAAGTCGTCGGCGCCGGCGTCGAGGCCGGCGAGGCGCGTCTGGCGGTCCTGCTCGCCGCTGATCAGCACGACCGGCGTGAGGCGCGTGTCGGCGTTTCGTTTGAGCTCGGCGCACACGTCGACGCCGGAGAGGCCCGGCATGAGCACGTCGAGCAGCACGAGGTCCGGACGCTCGCGCTTGACGATCTCGAGCGCGTCACGGCCGTTGGTCGCGGTCAACACGATGTAGTGGGCGTGCTCGAGCAACTGGCCCAGCCCGCGCAGGCTCGGCTCGTAATCGTCGACGACCAGGACTTTCCCGGCCTTTCGCATCGTACTTCTCCTGTACATAGCCGGGGGGCGAGTGTCGAGGTGCAAGGCCCGGACCATGGATTTCTCGCAACAAACGACCAAAAGCCGTCAGCGACAGTGCGGGGCGCTTCCAACGGCGCGCTCGGGTCGACGAAACTGTAATCCGCCGCTGGGAACGACGGGCGGAGCGGTTTGATCGTTCTCGCCTTCGAGATTGCTCATCGGACTTGCCGTTGTCCTGTTTCGCGTGAAGGCTTCCAGATCGATTCCGCTACGCACAATAGAGTGAGCCTGTCGGCAGCGTTCATCGACTCCGCTCGCTGCTGCTCTCTCGCTCCGACAGCCTCTCTACGTCGTGGCCGCCTGAGCCTCATGCAGAAAGTCATCGTGATCACCGGCCATGAATGCCGATCATCGCGCCGGTAGATCGAGCAGCACGATGTCCGAGTTCTCCTGTACCCGCTCGAGCACGATTTCACCGCCATCTGGAGATACGTCGAAGTCCCGCACGTCGAAATCGCGTCCGAAGTTGGTCAACTGGCGCTCGGTCCCCGTCTCCAGATCGATGAGCCAGAAGTTCTTGTGCTCGATCTCTCCCCGCAGGACCACGAGCGCGTATCGTCGTCCTGGCAAGAAGGCCATACGTCTGGCCCCGCGGGTCAGCGTCAGACTCGGCAGTGAATACGGGCGCCCGTCGGCGGTCACCGCACCTACGGGAAATGTGGTCCCAATGTCCGGTCCCGAGTAGACGAGGACGTGTCCGTCCGGGGACCACGCTGGTTCGATTGAGTATTCCGACACCAGGCGTACCGGCGAGCGACCGTCCAGTGACACGCTGAAAAGGCGTGGGACGCCATGATCGTTCGCGGCCAACGTGATCGATTGCCCATCCGGCGCCCAGGCTGGGTCGCCACGCAACTCGAGCGAGTCGTTCACAACCCGAGCGTCCGTGCCGTCAGCGTTCATCATGTACAGCTGCGTCCGCCCGCGCTGCTCGATCGAAAATGCGATCCGGCGTCCGTCCGCCGCGATCGCGGGGCCGCCGATGATCCGGGCGCCCGGCGCACTCCACAGCTCGGAGGCTGTTCCGTTCGCGAGCTTCCAGATACCCTCGCTCGCACCCTTCGAGGAGATGTACAGCAGATAATTCGGGCCCAGTCGCGGAGACAATCGACGCCCGGTCGTCAGCGTGACACGACTGGCAGCGGACGACTCGACTGGCTTGTCGGAAATCGGCACGCGCCAGAGCGTGGCCTTCGGACTGGCCAGTGTCACGACAAGCCGCCGGCCGTCGGCGCTTGCGGCAAGCGACGTGTACCTGTCGACGCCAGAGCTGATGCGGTGTGGAATGCGCCGCTCCACGTCCACGCTATAGAGCCACGGCCCAGAACCATCAGTATCGCTGGCGAGGTACAGCAGCGTCCGCTGATTCAACAGGACCGGGTGGCTCACGCGCGACTTGTGAAACGTGATCCGCTCGGCGGGTCCCCCGGTTGGCTCGATGCGCCAGATGTCCATCGCATCGGGCACCGAGCCCTGGACGAAGTAGATGAAGGCATGGTCCGGCGACCAGAGGGGAAAATGAGCATGAAGTCCTGGCGGCGCTGCGAAGATTTGCCGGTCCGCCGGCGACTGATTGGGATCCCTCACGAACATCGGGTCGCCGGGCCCGGGCGTGTGGTAGACGAGGCGGGAGCCGTCGTTCGACCAGTCAAGCTCCGCCGCACCTTCGAGATACGGCCGCGGCTGTCCCCCCAACGTTGGCACGGCCCAGATGCCGATGTCGCCGACTTTCGACCCGTCCGACTTGCGGGCCCAAAAGTACACGAACGCGCCATCCGGCGAGAAGCCGGTGGTGCGAACCGACGGATTGACGAGCTCCGCAACGCTGCCTCGGGTCAAATTGTAAAACTGGCCCGTCCCAACCTGAGTGACCCACGCGTCCATCCGCCCGTCCCGGTCCGCGAGAAACGCGACGAATTTCCCGTCGCGCGAGATCGCCGCAGCTAGCTCCGTCCCCTCGAAGTCCGTCACCTGCTGAAATTGCGCGTTCGCGATGGGGCTCCGCCAGAAGTAATCCGATCGTTGCAAGAGCCAGACGGCCATGCCCGCAGCGAGGACCGCGCCGGCCGCGATCATCGGCCGGACGAACCCACGGCGACTCCCTCGCCCTGAAATCGCCGGCGGTTCCCCTTCCACTTCATCGCGGGCGAGACGGAGATTTCGGCCTTGCGACCAGGCGTCCAGATCAGTCCGGAGCGCGTAAACAGAGCCCAGCTTGTCATGAAGATGGCGATGGACGGGCATCCCTTCGCGTTTCTCCCAGCGCTGAACCGTGCTGACGTCGCGCTTGAGGTACGCGGCAATCTCTTTCCACGAATCCAGCCGGTCTTCGGGCGGCCGTGCGACGCGTGGTGGTGAGTTTGGCGAGGGTTCGTCCATGGTGCTCTCTGTGGACCGTCCACGCTGGGCGGGGAGAACGAGATTGTAGTCTGCGCGCCTCACCACGGCAAAGCACGGCATTCCACGGAAAACGGCCGGATCGCGGCGGGCACGACAGATTGCAGCTTGCCGGCTCGCACCAGGGGGTCGATCGTGCTCGGGCGGCTCGCGTTACTCGGGCGCTGGACGTTCGAACCGCAACATGGAGGACGGAATGAAGCAATGGACACTCTCGACGCTCTGCGTGATGACGTTCCTGGTCTCGGGGGTGCACGCGCGCTCCGCGGCGGCCGAAGGGCCAGACGACAAGAGGTTGGCCGTGACGGTCATGTTCGGAGCCGGGCTGAACACCGCCAACCCGGCAAGCAATCCGGCGAATCATCACGTTCTTCCACAGACGATCCACGTGAAAACGGGTGGGGTGGTGAATTTCGTGGTCGCGGGATTCCACCAGATCTTCGTCTACAACCCTGGGATGGAAGCGGACGACATCGTCGTGCCCCCGTCAGGCACGTTCATCAATGACAGCTTCAACGTGTACTACGCAGGGATCGTTCCGGCCGGCGGCCCCCCCAACACCGCCGCGACCGTGAATCCGTCCAACGCGCAAAACCGTGTCGAACCTGTGTTCTTCGGCACGCCGGGCACCTATCTGGTGATCTGCAATGTCCGTGGTCACTTTCTCAATGGCATGTATGCGCACGTGGTCGTCGGCGACGATGACGACGACAAAGACCATGATGACCACAAGCACGATCGCCACGATGAACACGGACACCCGATGCCGTAACCATTTGGGCGCTTCATGCTGAATGTGTCGCGGGCGGCGCGGGGCCGCTCGTGGCCGTCACCATGACATCGCTGACAGTCGGTAATTGATGCGGTTGGTTGCGGGGGCCATGCGCTGCCTGCGGACTTTACTTTGTATCGTAAAGTCATTTATACTTACGGGCTAAATGAGACGAAGCCCGAATGGCGTCGAGGAGCAAATCGCACAGTGGCGGGCGTATGTACGCCGCCAGCAGGCCCTTCACGGTCCCGACGTGGAGGAGATCGAGGGACATCTCCGCGACCAGTTGGTGGCGCTGACCGAGGCCGGCCTGACAGGAGATGAAGCTTTCTTAGTCGCGGTCAAGCGCATGGGCAGCCTCGATGCGCTGTCACGCGAGTTCGCACGCGCGCACTCCGAGCGGCTGTGGAAGCAGTTGGTCATTGCCCCCGACGCTGCCGATGAGTCGGCGAACACCGGACACGCCGAGACGCTCGTCGTCCTGAGCCTTGCCATCGCCGCGGCGTTGGCCATCAAGGCGCCGGCGCTGTTCGGTCTTCGGATCGACAGTGGTGACGAACCGTTCTACTTCCGCAACGCCAGTCTGTTCGTCTTGCCGCTGCTTACGATCTACTTCGTGTGGAAGCGTGGGTTGAGCGTTGCGAGCGGCCTCTGGCTCGCGCTGCCCTTCGCGGCCGGGGCTGTTTTCGCCAACGTCTTCCCCTTCCCCAAGGGCAGCGACACTGAGGTGCTGACCATTCTGCACCTGCCAATCGCCCTATGGATGGCCGTGGGCTTCGCGTACGTCCGAGGCCGCTGGTTCGCCGACGGTGGGCGCATGAACTTCGTCCGGTTCTCGGGCGAACTGGCGATCTACTACGTGCTCATCGCGCTCGGCGGGGGCGTCCTCACCGGCTTTACGATGATGATGTTCAAGGCCATCGAGATGAACGCTGAGTGGTTCGTAGGGGGCTGGCTGATCCCGTGCGGGGCGGCGGGGGCCGTCATCATCGGATCCTGGCTGGTGGAGGCGAAGCAAAGTGTCATCGAGAACATGGCACCGGTGCTGACCAGGCTGTTCACGCCGCTGTTCACAGTGCTGTTACTGGTGTTTCTGGCGACGATGGCGTGGACAGGCAGCCCCATCAACGTGAAGCGGGAGGTACTGATCGGCTTCGATTTGCTGCTGGCGGTCGTCGTCGGGCTGGTGCTCTACGCCGCGTCCGCGCGCGACCCGCAGGCACCGCCCGACTTCTTCGACGGCCTGCAACTGCTGCTCGTGGTCAGCGCGCTCGTGGTCGATGGGGTGGCGCTCGGGGCGATCGCAGCCCGCATCTCCGAGTTTGGCTTCACTCCCAACCGAGTGGCGGCTCTTGGCGAGAATCTCATTCTGCTCGTCAACCTGGCGTGGTCGGCGTGGCTCTATGCGTGCTTCCTGCGTCACCGCAGCTCGTTTGCCGTCCTGGAGCGATGGCAGATCGCCTATCTGCCCGTGTACTCCGTATGGGCGGCACTGGTGGTTGTCATGTTCCCGCCCGTGTTCGGCTACCGTTGATGCACCCCCGCGGCTTTGCACCGGCGAAAGCGAACCACGCGTAATACACACGCAGCCCTTCGGCTAGTGCGATTCGATCAATGTTTATCAGGAAAAAATTGGTTGCGGGGGCCCGCGTGCGCACGAGGTTCTTGCCGCAACGAGCGGCTCATGCAGATCACCCGTAGCTCAGGTGGATAGAGCACCGGCCTTCTGACTAAGATTAAGCTGGGATCGCAGGTTCGAGTCCTGCCGGGCGCGCCATTTCCTAGAGAATTCGCGAATGTGAAATTTTCTGGGTCCATTTCAGTCCGATTGTGTACTGAAATGGAGCGGTCACTCTCGCTGTTTTCAACAGGGCTTGGATCAGTCCGCACACAGACCGCACGGCCGGGCGACGCGGTAAGAGTCGAGCGACGTCGAAATCATTGCCGTCTCGCCACATCGCATAGAGAATGCCGGCCAAGCGGCGCGCGAGCGCAGGGCCTCCGAGACTCTCAATTGTCGCGTAGTGTAAAGCATGTATAACCGGCTAGGATGCATCCTGTCGGGCACGAGGTTGAGGTCGGCAACCATTGGAGCGCGTGCGTGGCGTGTCGCCTCGGCGTGGGCGGCGCTCGGGCAGCCGCGTTGGCCCCGGCCTCATCAGCAGCAGCGCGTCGCCGGCAGACCGCGGCGTCAGCGGATGACTCCCTTCTTTCTCAGCAGCTCGTCGACGTCAGGCAAAAACAGCTGACCGGCACGTATCTCTGCCATCCGCGTCCGCTCTCGCTCGATGAGCTCGGCCACCAGTTGCAGGACTTCCGCCGCGTGCGCGCGCGGCACGACGACGACGCCGTCGGCGTCGCCGACCACGACGTCTCCCGGCGCGACGACCGTGCCGCCGCAGCTGATCGGCACGTTCACCTCGCCGGGGCCATCCTTGTCGCATGCTCCAGGGCTGATCGAGCGGCTGAACGCCGGCATCCCGATGTGGGTGATTGCCTCGACATCGCGAATCGCGCCATCCACGACGATCCCGCCGATTCGCTTCGCCGCCGCAGTCGTGCACATCAGCTCGCCGAAGACCGCGCTCGTGACATTGCCGCAGGTGTTGACGACGACGATGTCGCCGGGCTCGGCGACCTCGAGCGCTTTGTGCACCATCAGGTTGTCGGCGGGGCGGCAGTTCACGGTGAGGGCGAGGCCGCAGAGCGGCAGGCCGCTTCGCGGCTGGATGCCCGGATCCATGAAGTTGAAGCGGCCCATGGCGTCCGCCAGCTGCGAGCTCGCGGCGTCCGCGAAGCGTCTGACGAGATCATCATCCAGCCGCGGCGGCGCGGAGAGGACGCGAAAACCGAGCTTTCCCAAGGTTGTCATTCCGCGAATGATAGCAGCCTTGGTAATCCGACCCGGCGGCTATTCGATCACCGCCAGGATGATCATTTCGTAGGCGCCCGACACGGTGCCTTTCTTGTTCGGCTGCACCTTCGAGGATGAACTCCTGTAGGCGGGGCGATCCGCCGATGTCGGCCTACCGATGGGCAGTGGCGCGGCGATCGCCGGCAGGCCACAGTGTGGGATGCTGCCAACCTGAATGCGATGGGGTGGCACGCGTGCTACCGACAACGCCGTCACCGGACACGGTACGCAGAAACCCGTGCGGCTGTTCGAAATCCTGTTCCTCAACCCTGTCCTCCGCAACTAATTGTTCGCGCCGCTTCCTCGGCCTTGTCACGCCGCCAGCTCCGGGGCAACCGTGAACGTGCAATGACGGCGCAGCATCCTATCGGGTCCACTAACGCAGTTTTCATTCGGGCCACGGCCTTAACGGTGTCAGCGTCGTCACGAAGGCTACTTACCACTGTTCGTTGGCTTTGCGACAGCGGTCATCAGCGTTTTCATATCGTCATTCCTCGAGCGTGGAGACTACGTATCGAATAGGTAGGCTTCTCCAAGCGGGCACCAGAACACGTCCAGCACTTCGGCGCTGGTTTCGGAGTACGGGTTGCGCGTCCAGCTGCGAAGAAGGTGAGGGACCGTCGAATCGATGTAGCAGGAGTCACCGGCCCGAAGCGTTTCGTGAACCTCTTCGTCTCCTGCGTACGTCGTCAACTCCAGCTCGCCCTCGAGTACGTAGATGAATTCCTGTCCGTGGTGCTCATGGAGCGTCAACGTTTCCAAGTCCACGTTGAGCATCCTGAGGAAACACGGATACATCTCCTTGGCCGGGAAATCGCCCAGCAGCGGTTGACACGTCTTCGAGGGTGGCGCATGCGGCCGCTCGACGGGCGTGCGGCGCCGCCGGATCGGACTGCTCGAAATGTCCTTCGACCGCTGAACGAAGTAATAGGGCGGCCGGGCGACCGTCAGACCGATCAATTCCCGCAGCGGTTTCCCGAACGCGCGCGCAAGATTCAGCGCCGCATCCAGCGGTATCGCCCTCTCGCCGCGCTCGATCCCGAGCACCTGGCGGCCGCTCAGACCTGCCGACCGCGCGACCCGGTCGAGCGACCACCCGTGTTCCTCGCGCAACAGCATCAGCTTCTGGCCAATCCGCCGTTGCAGGTTTGACCCGCCATCGCCGGTGTACACGATCGCGCGCGAGTGCGCCCAGTCGAGACCGCCGGCCGTGGACACAGACGGCGAGCAGAAGACGTGAATGGTCTCGGCCGGCTCCGCTTCGAGTGATCGAAAACAGTGCGGTAGATCAGATCTGAAGTAGACGCTGTCGCCCCGCACCAACTCCTCGCGGTGTTCGCCTTCCGGCGTCTTGATCCGAAATTCGAGCGTGCCTCGGAGCGCGAACGCGAACTCCTCTTCGTCGTGATAGCAGAAGCACAGCTCGTGCTCGTCAATCGGCATGATCCGCCCCAGTACCGGCTCGAGATGGCGGCCGAGGAACAGGTTCGCGAGCGACCAGTATTGATGCGGCGATGATCGCCCGGCGCTCCCGTCGGGGTACGCCAATAGCGTCGGCTTCGGCGGCCGCGCCCGCCTGTCGGTATCTCGCGTGATCTGATACGGCAGTGTCACGTCGGTCGGAATCAGCGCATCGAGCGGAATGTTGAGCGCCTCGGCCACCTCCAGCACATCTTGAAGATGAACGCGGACTCTCTCGTTCTCGATTTGGGACAACCGCGCCGACGAGGTGCCGAGCCGGCTGGCCAGTTGTCGGAGCGTCAGCCCCTGTCGCTGCCGCGCGTCCCGAATCCGCTCGCCTAACTTGAGCTCCGGATATTGAAGCAGATGCGAGCTATAAAGGGCCATGACCTGGTTAAGTTTAGAATATGATCTGACTTTTGGTCAATTCATGAAATTAGTTATCAGATGCGCCAAATTTAGGCCTCAGTGCTAAACATTTCGATTGACACTCAACTAGGCGGCATGTATGTACATGACAAATTTGCAACGGGGGGACAAACGATGTTCAGTCATACACGTCTCGGACTCGCCAGTATCGGCGTCCTCATCTTCGTCGCGGCGGCATCTGCCCAGACGGCTCTCGGCACGCTGCGCGGTGTTGTGCTGGATCAGCAGGGCGGCGCGCTGCCGGGCGCGACCATCACCGTTCGACAGTTCGAAACGAATACGACGGCCACTGCTGTCACAGGGGCCGGAGGGGAATACTTCCTGCCAAATCTCCGGCCCGGTCACTACGAGATCACGGCGGCGCTCTCGAGCTTCGCTCCGAGGAAACAGGAGCTCGATTTGCGCGTGGGTCAGGAATTGACCATCAACCTCACCCTGAACCTGGGAGGCGTCTCCACAGCGGTCGAGGTTGTCGGGACAAGCGTCCCGGTCGGCACGCAAAGTACGCTTGCGACCGTCATCACGAACAAGCAGATCGACGATCTCCCGACGGTGGGCCGCGATTTCAGCCAGCTCGCGACGCTATCGCCCGGCGCGACGGAATCAAACGCGACCGGCACGGGCCAGGGCACCGGCGTGTCGATCTCAGGCCAGCGGCCGTTCGTCAACGGCATCATCGTCGACGGCGCGTCCAACCAGATGCAGTTCTACGGACGTCAGGCGAACAGTTTCCCGCAGGACTGGATTCAGGAATTCCAGATCCTCACTAATTCGTTCAGCGCGGAATATGGACAGGCAGCGGGCGGCATGCTGAACGTGATCACGCGTAGCGGCGCGAACACGACCAACGGGCGCGGGTACGGCTTC
>JADGOC010000132.1 GCA_017883165.1 Acidobacteriota bacterium | reverse complement strand
ACGTCGCCGCGCGACACCTGGCAGACACTCGCATCGGCGTCCTCGCTGCCGGTGCTGACAATACCGACGATCCGAAGCAGCGCGCCCTGGATCTCGCCGCCTGGGCCGACGGCGGTTGCCACGACGTCGTCGTCTACGCCAGCCGACAATTGATCGGCGACCGTTTTTCCCACGACGAGGCTGCCCAATTCGCCTGCCTGCAAATAGCGACCCTGCTGTACGTGCTGGACGTAGCGGAACGTCTGCGCCTCGAGAACGGGATCGACACCCACTATTTCGACCGGCACGACGTGCGTCCCGACCGCCAGCAGCACCTGCGCCCGGGCTCGCGCGGCGGCAATCGCGACGCCCGGCAGCGATCGGGCCGCCGTCACGTCAGCCTGCCAGTCGGCGAGGCGCAACCGAAGATCGCGGCGCGTCCGCCATCCGGCCGGAACGATGCGCACGTGACCGATCCCGCTCGAGGCGCCGACGCGCGAAAACAGTTCGCTCTTGCCGCGGTTCAAACTCTCCATGAACAGCGCCAGGACGCAGCCGATCGCGATGCCGACGATCGACAGCACGGTTCGCCGCAGATTTCTGGAGACGCTGCGCATCGCGTAGCGGCTCCCAATCCAGGCCATGTCAGTCCCTCAGCGCTCGCGCCGGGTGGAGGCGCGCCGCGCGCGCGGCCGGCCAGGCCGACGCCACAATCGACGTCACCATCACCGCGACCACCGCGCGCGTGATGTCCACGAGCGCCAGACGCGGATACATTCGAAGGGACCAATTCATCCCGAAGGCGGAGATCTGGCTGGGGCCGCCGCCGGTCAACGCGGCGTAATCGATGCCGGTGTGGTGCGCCCACGCAACGACCGCGCCGCCCAGCGCGGTCCCGAGCAGCGCACCGGTGACACCGAGGGCGAGCGACTCGAGCACAATCATGCGGACAATCCGCGACGGAGCCGTACCGAGCGCCAGCAACATGCCGAACTCGTGCGTGCGCTCGAACGTCGCCATCAACATCGTGTTCGCCACACCAGCCGCGGCAGCGATCAACACCAGCACGAGCACGAAGACCCAGGCGACCTGCACCAGATCGAGCAAGTCGACCATCGAGGGCGCGAGCGCCTGCCAGTCGAGCACTTCGGCGCCGCCCAGTTCCTGTGATCCGCGCAGTCGCGCGGCCAACGCCGACGCGCGAGCCGCATCGCGGGCGTAGACCACGACTTCGTGCGCCTCATCTGGCAGGACGAACAGTGATTGCGCCTCGTCGATCCGCATGACGACTGCCTGACGGTTCACGATGTCCACAGGGGTCTCGATGAGGGCGGCGACCGTGAAGAGATCGTTCGCCAGCGAACCGTCCACGCCTTGGCCGACGAGTGCGATCTCGGCGCCCGGACCGACGCCCATCTGCAGCGCCAGAAGGCGGCCCATCAAGACGCGATGACTGCTCACCGGCGTGGTCACGCCGGCAAGGAGCCGTGTCGGCCGCGACTCTTGTGCGATATCGACGCCCATGATGAGGACCGCGAATCCCTCTTCGCCGAGCGCGGCAAGCGCCGGCGCGTACACACGCGGGCTCGCCCCCACGATCTCCGGGTCGCGGCGCAGTTGGTCGACCATGCGCGACGCGCCGCGCAGTGTCCGCTCCATCGCCCGCGTCCGGCGCCACTCTGGCGCGTGAATCTGAACGTGGCCCAGCATCGGTCCCGTGATGGTCTCGAGCATCGAGTCGCTCTCCCATCGGAGTATGCCGTCGTAGATGAGGACAAGGGTCACGGAGAGGCCGATTGCGGCGAGCGCCAGCGCCGTGCGACGAGGATTCCGCCACAGGTTCCGCCACGCGATCCGCGACATCGTGAAGCTGGGCATTGGTCGCTACCGGCTCCGTTCGAGACGCGATAGACTGAACGTGTCGTCGGAGAGCGGCACATCGAACTGCACATCGAGGTAGCGCATCTCCGTCCGCTGCCCCTCGACATCGGTTGGCGTGAGTGTCAGATGAACCGGCAGCCGCCGCCCGCCCAGCAGCTTCACCTCGTCGAACGCCATGACCCGCGCGAGGCGCCCCTTCCGGTCGAAATGCCGCTCTTCAATCGGCAGGCCGTCGTCGCCGACGAGGATGTCGATGCGGGCCCAGCGTCCGACGATGCCCGGCGTCACGTCGAGCCTCACCCACCATCCCGCGGGCGCGTCCGAGCGGCGATCAATCCGCGAGTCGAAGTCTTTGCGCAGTGACGACTCTTTCACGAGGTCGTCGTTCGTGAAGTCGGTTCCCATCCAGGAGCCAAGCATCATCGACGGTGGCACGCGGATCGTGCGGGCGATGCGCGGGAGGTAGTTCCACAGGTTCGGTCCGACGCGCAGGGTCGCCGTTCCCTCCTCGCGAGGCGGCGACTCGATGATGATGAGCGCTTCGTCTTCACCGCGTGTCCACGCCTTGAGCCGGAGCGAACGAGTCGACCGCGGAGTGGTGACCTGAAGCTCAATCCGCGCGATGCTGCTCTTGGAGCGATAGAGGCCGTCGAGCCGCGTCAGGAGAGCCTCGACGTCGGGGGGGGAGCGGCTGCCCGACCGCTCGACCGATTGAGCTGGTCAGCGCCGCCAGAATGAGAACGGCCGCACTCCAAGGCGCCAGCCGCCGCTTGCTCGTCATCGGGAAGCCTGCCCGGACCTCGACGGCTCGAAATCGGTCAACGCGGCGGGTTGTCGCGCCGTCCGCAACGCATTGAGGACCGCGAGAAGATCGATCGCTTCCTGAGCCACAGCTCCCGCGACCGGCGACAGCAGACCAACGGAGGCGAACACCATCCCGACGCCGCTGAGCAGCATGCCGCCAATCGCGCTCTGCAGCGCGACGCGCCGAAGGCGGTAGCTCAGATGAATGAGCTCATCGACCTTCGACAACGACGAATCGATGATGACGACGCGTGCCGCCTCGGAGGTCACGTCGCTGTTCTGCCCGAACGCGATCCCCACGGTGGCGGCCATCAAGGCCGGCGCGTCGTTAATCCCATCGCCGATGACCACGGTCTTCGTGAGCTCCGTCTCCCGCCGCACGATCGCGACCTTTTCTTCCGGTGACGCGCCGGCATAGACCTCCGTGATCGAGACCGCATCGGCCAGCCGTCTGACCTCCCCCTCCCGATCGCCCGAGACGAGAAGCACTCGCGTGAACCCGTGATTCGGTCCCAGGTGACCGACGAACCCGCGGCTGTCGGCGCGCGGCACGTCGTGGAAGCGGAGGCTGGCCGCGTACTGGTCATTCAGCATGACGATGCACTCGAGACCCGTGGGCTCACTCGGTGGCAGCTCGAACCGGGCGGCCGCATGCGCACGGCTCGTGACCAGCACGATCGAATCGCCCACCTTTCCGTGGAGGCCGATGCCTGCCTCTTCGCGAATCCACTCGACGTCGGGCAAAGGATAGCGGGCATCCGCAGCGGCGGTCACGATGGCGCCCGCGAGTGGGTGCCGGCTGTACCGTTCGAGGGCCGCCACCATCGGAAGGACCGTGTCGCGCGTATAGGGTGGCGCATACAGTTCCTCGCTCACGCTCGGACGGCCGTATGTCAGCGTCCCGGTCTTGTCGAGGATCATCGTGTGACACAGCGTCAGCTGCTCGAGGGCGGCGGGGTCTCTGACGATGATCCCACGGCGTGCGGCCGTCGAGATGGCGCCGATGATCGCGACCGGAATGGCGATCAGCAGCGGACATGGCGTGGCGACCACCACCACGCTGAGAAACCGGACCGGGTTGCCCGACAGCCACCAGGCGAGCCCGGCGAGGGCCAGAGCCAGCGGCGTGTACCAGGCGCCGAGCTGATCGCCGATCCGCCGGAGGGTCGGCCGTCGCTGTTCCGCCTCCTGCATCACCCGCATGATCCGCGCGTAACGGGAATCAGCCGAGACTCTGGTGGCGCGAACGCCGAGCGAGGCCTCACCGTTGATCGACCCGGACAGCACCATGGCACCGGGGCCTTTCGAGATGTTGAACGGTTCCCCCGTGAGATAGGACTCGTCCATGCGGCCATGGCCTTGAACGACCTCGCCGTCAACAGGACAGATTTCGTGGGGGAGGATCGAGACCTCGTCGCCCACGACGAGATCGCCAACCGGGACGTCCTCGAAGACGCTCCCCTTTCGTCTATGCGCGAGGGTGGGGACTCGTTTGGCCAGCGCGCGCAGCACGGACGTCGCCTCGGACACGGCAAACGCCTCCAACGTTTCGCCGCCGGAGAGCATCAGCACCACGATCGCGCCCGCGAGGTACTCGTGGAGCAGCGCGGATGCCACAATCGAGACGCCCGCCAGATGATCGGAACCGAACTCGCCATGCGCGCCTTTCCACAGCAGGCGCAGCACCAAAGGAAGGCCTCCGATGACAAGCACGGCAAGCAGCGGCAGGTTCGCGACGGATGGGTTCACTCCGGCCGCATAACGCAGCGTCAGGTGGGCGACGATGCCAACGAGAGCCAACGCCGCAACGAGCGCGTCTGGACGCGTGCGCAGCCAGGTCACGAGCATGTCCGCCGGAGGGTCGCCAACACATTCAACAGCGCCGGCAGCGCGAACGCTCCGCGCCACGGCCTGTCACGGGTGCCTCTGCGGCGGTTCGTACCGGATCGGCCGGTAGCGCGGAAACCACATCGCGCGGCTCACGGTGTCTTCGAGGCCGTTCAGCACCGCCGGCGCGGCGTGCCCTTCGGTGACGCCCCGTCGGATGACGGCGCAGGCGACAGCGTGCGAGCAGTCGCGAATGCGCGACAGCGGTGGATAGATGGCGCCGGACGCGAGGTCCGCCTCGGTCACCTGGCCCGCGAGCGCTCGGGCCGTGTCGAGGAACATGGCGTCGGTGACGCGACGGACGTGCCCGACCCACAAGCCCAACCCAACGCCGGGAAACACCAACGCGTTGTTGCCTTGCCCAACGCGATACGTCCGGCCGCAATACACGACCGGCTCGAACGGGCTGCCGGTGGCGATGATCGCGCGCCCGTCCGACCAGCGCACGGCCTCTTCCGCCGTGCACTCGCTCTTGCTGGTCGGGTTCGACAGCGGAAGCACGATCGGGCGCTCGTTGATCGCGGCCATCGCGCCGACGACCGCCTCGGTAAAAACACTGGCGGTGCCGGAAGTGCCAATGAGGATCGTCGGCCTGAGATTGCGGACCGTCTCCTCCAGCGTGATGTGCGCTCGATCGCGACACGCGTACGCGGCCACCTCGTCGACCGTTCGCGCGTAGGCCGCCTTGAACTCCTCCATGTTCGGGCGGTCCCGCGTCACGAGGCCGCGGCTGTCGACGGTGGCGATCCGCGTTCGCGCCTCGTCGAGCGACAGCCCCTCATCGCGCATCGCCGCCACGAACAGCGCGGCGATCCCCTGCGCGGAGGCGCCGGCCCCGGCGATGACGATGCGCTGGTCGGGCATGGACTGGCGCGTGAGCCTCAGCGCCGCATAGACGCCGGCGATCACGGTCGCCGCCGTGCCTTGAATGTCGTCGTTGAACGTGCACAGCCGATCGCGAAAGCGCGCGAGTTGCGTGATCGCGTTGGCCTTGAGGAAGTCTTCCCATTGCAGCACCGCTTCGGGCCACACGCGTATCAGCGCCTCGATGAACCGATCGATGAAGGCCTGGTACTCCGTGCCGCGAATGCGCGGGTGCCGCGTGCCGAGATACATCGGGTCGTTCAGCAGATCCGGATTGTCCGTGCCGACGTCCAGCATGATCGGCAGCGTCCGATCGGGCGGGATGCCGGCGCACGCGGTGTACAGACAGAGCTTCCCGATCGGGATGCCCATGCCACCGACGCCCTGATCGCCGAGGCCGAGGATCCGTTCGCCGTCGGTGACCACGATGACGGCGGGCGATTCCGCGTAGTTCGCCAGGATCGACTCGATCGCGTCGCGTTGTTCATAGGCGATGTACAGCCCGCGCGGGCGCCGGTAGATGTGCGAGAATTTCTGGCACGCCTCGCCCACGACCGGCGTATACAGCACCGGCATCATCTCCTCGATGTGGTCGTGCACGAGCCGGAAAAACAGCGTCTCGTTCCGGTCCTGCAGGCTGGCCAGGTGGATGTAACGCTCCAGCGGGGTCTGTTTCGCGCGATAGTTCTCGTAGACCCGCTCGAGCTGCTGATCGATCGTGCACACCGCCGGCGGCACCAGCCCATCAAGATGGAGGGCCGCCCGTTCGTCCGGCGAAAATGCCGTGCCTTTGTTTGTCAGCGGATCGGTAAGCAGCGTCGAACCGCTGACGTTGACAGTGATGCAGTCCTCCATGACCTCCCTACTTCGCCTGCAGTATGGCGCAGTACACCTGGCAGTCCCAGGTGCACGAAAACGTCTGCGCCTTTATGATACCCCGCCGGACATTCGGCGAAGCCGGCTCCCGATGGCACAAGTGCGTGTGCCTTGCGCTCGGCGCCCCGTCACGAGACGTGGGACGTCTTCTTGGGGCGCGCCGTCCCTGTTTCGACTCGTTCCACCTGGATCGTGCAGTCCTTTAGCATCGCGACGAGCGCGCCAATGGCCGCGAGCACCGGCGCCAGCACGGCGCCGACCACGCCGGCCGTCAATGGGAACTCGGCTACCGTGCGCCCATCGTGCTGGACGATCACGCGCCGAACATTGCCTTCGTGGATCAGTCGCTTGACCTTCTCGACGATCTGATCACCTTCAGCCTTGAACGATTCCCATCGTGTTTTGTCTGTCATCGTGTTCTCCATTACGCAGGTCGCGGACGCCGTGCGAACCTGCCGACGATCGGGTGCGTGATGGCGGCGAAATCCTCGTAGCGCATCGATATCGCGTCGCCGTGCGTGCCGGCGTTGAACACGATGTTCTCCTCGTCCGCCAGAGCGTGGTCCACATAGACCGTCTGCCTGTACAGCGGACCCAGCGGAGGCATCGCACCGCGCTCGCAATCGGGATACAACCACCGCAGTTCATCTTCCTCAGCCAGGCGGATCGACGTGGCTTGCGCCACGACGGCCAGCCGGTCGAGATCGACCACGAGATCCGCCGGAACGACGGCCTGAATGGGCTCACCGTTGACGAAGCAGATCACCGCCTTGGCCCAATCGCGGCCAGGAACATGCGTGACCGCCGCCTCCTCTTGCGCGGTGTAAGCTCGGACGTGTTGAAAGACGGTGTACGGCACGTTGGCCCGACGGAGGAATTCCTGGACGGTTGCGGTGACGGCCATGACGAACCTCCTCACGGGACGCCACGATCGGGTGGCGCATGAACGCGCGCTGGAATTGCGGCGATCCGCGGGCACGTCCGCAAGGCACGTGCCCGGCAGCTCACGCGGAATCCGCGCGCGCTCTGTCGTAATCGCCTGTCCGGGCAGCGCCGCTGCCGGATATCCGGCACGGCACCGGGCAGCAGCGTTGCACATCTCCTGAGGGGAAGGTTCTATGAAGCTGGAAACGACCTATCTTGGACTGACACTGGCGCACCCGTTCATGGTGGGATCGTCGCCCCTGACCGATCATCTCGACACCGTGAAGCGGCTCGAGGACGGCGGATCGGCGGTCATCGTACTCCGCTCGCTGTTCGAAGAGCAGATCACCATGGCGGAGTCCCAGCGGATTCACCGAATGGATCCGTTCGACGCGCAGTTCGCCGACGCGATTGCAGGATTCCCTCGGCCCGAGACCTACCCGCTTGCGCCAGCGGCGTATCTCGAGCACGTGCGGCGCGTCAAGGAAACCGTGCGCATTCCGGTGGTGGCGTCGCTCAACGGCATGACGGGCGAATCATGGGCCAGATTCGCGACGAACATCGAGCAGGCCGGCGCGGACGCCCTCGAGCTGAACATCTATGAGATGGCGACCGACCCCGACGACTCAGCGATGTCGATCGAATCACGGATTCGGGACATCGTCGTGGACTTGAAGCACAGCCTCCGAATTCCAGTCGCGGTGAAGCTCGGCCCCTTCTTCACGGCGTTCGGGCACCTGGCGCGCCAACTCGATCAGGCTGGGGCGGACGGCCTCGTGCTCTTCAACCGCTTCTATCAACCCGACATCGACGTGCGGGCCGCGACGGCCGTACCGCACCTCGAGCTGTCGACGAGCGCCGAGCTGCTCCTGCGGCTCCGGTGGCTCGCGGCCTTGCACGGCCGGGTTCGCTGTTCGCTGGCCGTCACGGGTGGCGTGGCGACGCCGACCGACGGGATCAAGGCGATTCTCGCGGGCGCAGACGCCGTGCAAATGGTCTCTGCCATCCTGCGCCACGGCCCGTCATATCTCACCGCGATGCGCGAGGGTCTGGTCAGATGGATGGAGTCGAAGCAGCTCTCGTCAATCGACGAGGTGCGCGGCCGCGTCGACGGCAGAACGACCGATGAGGATCTCTTCGAGCGGGCGAACTACATCCGCACGCTGCAGAGCTGGACAACGTAGGCGCCGCGGCGGGCTGGTCTGGCGGATCAACGTGCAGCCGGTGCGGCGTGGGCGCGCACCTCAGGTTCCTCTTCCTTCCGAGCCGGCCGTCCTCCCTAGCGCAGCGCCTCGCAACCCCTATCGCCGCTCACGAGGCTGACAGCGTCGACGAAGTGGCTTCACCGTCTGCTCTGATGGTCTCGACGCGCCCGAGTCCGCAGCGGTTGATGCGATCGCCGAGCGTCGATCGCTTGATCTGCAGCAGCTCCGCCGCCCGCGACTTGTTGCCGTTGCTCACCTTGAGCGCCCAGCCGATCAGATTCGCTTCCAAGTCGCGAATGCGGTCGTCGAGTGACACGGGCGCCGCGTCCTTCGCCGGAGCGGACGCCGGCGCGACGGCCGACAGATCCGGCGGCGGCCCGCCCGCGCGCAGCAGGATGCTCGCCGACATGCAGCCGATGCGCACCGTGCCGCAGGTGCACGTCTGCGCGATGCGCTCGCAGGCGTTCTCCAGCTCGCGCACGTTGCCCGGCCAGCCGTAGCGCAGGAACGCCTGCTTGACGGCCTCGGAGACCGGCGGCACGTCTTCGCCGCGGCGGCGGAAGTAGCGCTCGATGAAGTGATCCATCAGCATCGGGATATCTTCGCGGCGCTCGCGCAGCGGCGGCAGCGCGATCGGCAGCACGTTGAGCCGGTAGAACAGGTCCTCGCGGAACTTGCCGTCCACCACCATCTGCTTCAGATCACGCTTGCTGCCGGCGATGACCCGTACGTTCACCGGCACGGTGCGCGTGCCGCCGAGGCGCTCGATGGTCCGGTTCTGCAGCACGCGCAGCAGCTTCACCTGCATCGACAGCGGCACATCGTCGATGTCGTCGAGGAAGATGGTGCCGCCATCGGCGAGCTCGAAGCGGCCGGGCCGATCCTTGATCGCGCCGGTGAAGGCGCCGCGCTCGTGGCCGAAGAGCTCCGACTCGATCAGCGTTTCCGAGAAGAGCGCGCAGCTGACTGCGACGAAGGGATGGTGCTTGCGGCGGCTCGATTGATGGATGAGCGTCGCGGTCACTTCCTTGCCGGTGCCGCTCTCCCCGGTGACGAGCACGGTGGAGTCGCTGTTCCCGATGACGCGCAGGAACTCGAACACCGCGCGCATCCGCGCGCTGCGCCCGACGACAACCGAGTCCATGGTCGCGAGAGTGGAAGTGGTCATGGCATCCCTCAGCGCAGCCGCAGGGTCTCGAACTCCGGCATCTCCTCGCGGAGCGCCGTCTCCACGCCGAGATACAGCGTCATGTGAGCGCTTGGACAGCCGGCACACATACCCGTGAGCCGCACGTCGGCTGAGTTCCCTTCGATCTCCAACAGCTCGATGTCGCCGCCGTCGGCCTGCATGAAGGGCCGCACCCGCGCGAGCACCGATTCGACCCGTTCTTTGGTAATCATACGGACGGTTCGAGGGCAACTGACGTGCCACCGGCAGAGGTGCCGGATTCCCGGGAGATTTTGACGTTTTCGAGCAGTGTGGTCGCGAAGCGGGCGCGAGGCGGGGACTATTCCCCACTGATCTGGGAGAAAACTCCCGCGATCAGGATGGCTTTCCGAGCTTGAATTTCTCGACGCGGTAGCGGATCTGGTCGCGGTTCAGGCCGAGCATGCCGGCGGCTTTCGTCTGATTCCACCCGCTGCGCTCGAGCGCCTGCACGACGAGCGACCGTTCGAGCTGTTCGAGGTCGATGCCTCCAGCGGGGAGATCGACCTGCCCGGTGAGCCGGATCGGGAGGGCGGCGGCCGCCACCGGGACATCGGCGAGGGTCAGCATCGGCCCCTCGGCCAGCAGCATCGCGCGCTCGACGATGTTGCGCAGCTCGCGGACGTTGCCGGGCCATCCGTACGT
>JADGOC010000308.1 GCA_017883165.1 Acidobacteriota bacterium | reverse complement strand
AGCCACCGGAGGAAGGCCGGCACTGACATTCCGCCGCCCGGCCCGCGTGGGTTCATCTTGCTGTCATCTTGCTCGGGTAGACTCCAAGCTGGAGGTGTCATGCGCAATCTCGTGCTGGTCCTGATACTGGCGACACTCGCGACACTGGTTACAGGAGCCCCACTCCTCGCACAGTCATCCCCGCTCTACCGCATCACACACACGTACGCGCTCGGCGGCGACGGTGGATGGGACTACATCGTCCCCGATTCACTGAACCACCGTTTGTTTATCGGCCGACAAAATCGCGTGATGGTGGTTGACGAAGACAACGGGACGCTGCTCGGCGAAGTCACCGGCATTCAGGGCGCGCACGGGACCGCGGTGGCGAATGCCACGGGCCATGGCTTTGCCACCTCGGGCAACGACCAGTCTGTGGTCATGTTCGATCTGAAGACCTTCAAGGTGCTCGGCCGGATCCCCGCGGCCGAAGACGCCGACGCGATCATCTACGACGATGCCTCGAACCGCGTCTTCACGTTCAACGGCGACGCGCACTCGTCCACGGTAATCGATCCGCGCGCGGGCACACTCGTCACGAACATTCCGCTCGGCGGCAAACCGGAATACGGCGCGTCAGCCGGCGACGGCAAGGTGTATGCGAATCTCACCGATACGAGCGAAGTGGTCGAGATCGACGCGAAGACCGCGACCGTGGCGCGGCGCTGGTCCACCGCCCCGTGCAAGCAGCCGGTCGCCATGGCGATCGACACCACCCACCATCGGCTGTTCAGCGGATGCCGCAGCGGCGTGATGGCCGTGTCCGACTACCAGGGCGGCAAAGTGGTCGCCACGGTCCCGATCGGTACCGGCGTCGACGGCACCGGGTTCGATGCGGCCTCAGGCAACGCGTTTGCTTCGAATGCGGATGGCACGCTCACCGTGATTCATCAGGACGCCGCAGACCAGTATCACGTCATCGAGATGGTGCAGACGGCTCCGGCGGCGCGGAACATGGGGCTCGATCCCACCAATCACCGCGTGTTCATCGTCTCCGCGAAGTTCGGCCCAGCGCCTGAGGGCGCGACCGGCAACCGGGCCAGAGGCGCGGTGCTGCCAGGATCGTTCGCGTTGATGGTGATCGAGCGCGATCCTCGTTAGACTTGGAGACTCAATCCGAACGTTCAACGGTGACCAGGGTTGCGATGGAGGGAAGGATGCGCGGTTTTCTCGGCGGAGTTGTCGTCACGCTGCTCGTCGTGCTCGGCGGTGCGTACTTGGTTCTCTACCTTGGCTTGTTCCCGATCGGCGCCGACAATCCTCCGGGCGTGCTGGAGCGACGGCTGGCCCACACGGCAATCGACGCGTACCTCGCCAAGAACGCCCCTAAACAGGAGAACCCATTTCAGCCCACGTCGGAGAATCTGATCGAAGGCGCGCGCAAGTACGAACAACACTGCGCGATCTGCCACGGCGGTGCCGCCACGCGTATCAGTCCGCTGCAAAACAAGTTCAGTCCGGCCGTCCCGCAGCTCGTCAACCGCGTCCCGCACGATCCTGACGCGGAGTTCTGGTGGATCACCAAGCACGGCTATCGCCTCACGGGCATGCCGGCCTGGGACGGTATCCTGAGCGACGATGAGATCTGGAAGGTCATCGCCTTCGTGAAGCACTCCAACAAGCTGCCGCCCGATGCGCAGGCCGCATGGCAGGCCGCCGCACGATGAGCCTTGGCGCGGCACAACCAGTACGTGGCGTGGCACCGGCCGGGTGTGGGTGCTAGGCCTCACAGATCGCGTGGGCCGGAGCTCAGGTGCAAGTCGGGCGGCGGCTCGCTGAACAACTCGTGGAGATCGAGCGGGCGGGTGAACATCGCGAGCCGCCCGTTCGCGGAGCGCGGCCACTGCTCCTTCGGCTTGTCCCACGTCAACTCCACACCGTTGGCGTCCGGGTCGCGCAAGTAGAGCGATTCGCTCACACCGTGATCCGCCGCCCCTTCCAGCTCGATGCCGGCGGAGACGACTCGGCGGAACGCATCCGCCAGCGCCGCGCGAGTGGGATACAGAATCGCCGTGTGGTACAGCCCGGTCGCGCCTGCGTCCGGCGGTGAGCCGCCGAGGCTCTCCCACGTGTTCAACGCGAGATGGTGATGGTACCCGCCGGCGGACAGAAACGCCGCGCTGTCGCCCATCTGCTGCATCACTTCAAGGCCGAGCACGCCGGAATAAAACGCCAGCGCGCGCTTCAGGTCGGCGACCTTCAGGTGGACGTGTCCGATGCGGACCTGCGGGTCAGTGGCGTGAGGGGCACTGCCCAGGGAGGCCATGGCCGGATTATACCGTCGCGCTCCTGTGTAACCTCCGGCGGCTTCTCCGGTCTAACCCAAATGACTGGCATCGTCCCCCAGGAAAGCCGGAGGAGAGAGAGACAATGACGAATCGCATCGTGCTCACGCTGCTCGGCCTCGGCCTGACGGCATCGCTTGCGTCGGCGCAGACGCCGCAGTCGCCAACAACCACGCCGCCGACAACCGATCCGCACGCCACCGTGAATCAGCGGCTGGAAAACCAGAAGGACCGTCTCCAGGCGGGCCACAAGGACGACCAGCTCACCAAGGGTGAAGCGACGAAGCTTCGCGCCAGCGACGCGGCCATCCGCGCGCAGGAGAAGGTGTATCGGAAGGCCAACGACGGCAAGCTGACGACAGGTGAGAAGAAACAGCTCAATCAGGAACTGAACAAGACCAGCCGGCAGATCTACCGCGCCCGCCACAACAACCGCAATCCGAAGTCGTAGCGCCTCAGACGGCGATGCTCATCGCGGGCATCGCCAGCCTCTCGGCTTATCCCGGGCAGGAGTGGTTGACCACTTCGTCCCGTTTCTGCTTGAAGGCAGCGACCCACTGGTCAGTCGCTGTCAGGTCCGGCGCGCTGTCGGACGCCGTCGACCG
>JADGOC010000307.1 GCA_017883165.1 Acidobacteriota bacterium | reverse complement strand
TCGCACGGGTGGTAGCACACGCGGCCGGTCACGGACGGAAACGGCATGTCTTCCTTGATGAGCGCGTAGGCGTCGAGATACTTGCCGCGCTTCACGAGGTCCAGATAGCCCTGGATCTTCTCGTTGGTGCCGCACGCGTTGTTGCAGGGCGGCATCTTGTCCCGATACACCGGCCGAGTCGAGCGCCAGTTGCCCGTCGGAAACAAGTCTTGACCTTTTTCCTGCGACGGCGCCGGTGTGATTCCGGCAAAAGGAACCGCCAGCCAATCGGGGATACGAGTACCTTTGGTCGACATGTTTTGTGCGTCCTTATCGGTCAAGCCACCGCTTGTCCGAGTGGCATGACGTGTAACTGGTCGAGCGCGGCGCGGAACGCCACTTTGTTCGTGATCATGGGCTCGATCGACTCGATCTTGACGATGCCTGTCGACTTGACGATCGCCGCGATGACCGGGGCGGCGATGTCGGGCGCGATCGCCGTGTTGCGTTCCGCCGCGCCCTCGGTCGACAGCCGATCGAGGCCGAGCTCGCCCAGCCGGTAGTACAACCACTTGTGGTGGGCGATATGCGCGGCATCGACGCACACCATCTGGGCGAGCCGTTCCGCGCCGGGCACGAACCGGATCATGTACTCGGGCGTGTAGTGCGTATTGATCACGAGCGTGCCGCCGGGCGGCATCCCGCGCAAGTAATCCCAGCCTTTGACCATCGTCTGCTCGACGAGCACCACGATATTCGGCTTGTCGTTCTCGTAGGTGAGCTCGTTTTCGATCTCGCTCTCGCTGAGGCGGCAATACTTGCGGGTCGGCGCGTTGGTGCGATCGGGGTTGTCGACGTAGTTTTCCATCGCCTGGGCGAACTTGCCCTCGAGCCGTCCGGCGGCGGCAATCGAATTGACGATGTCGCGGCCCTCCTTGTCCATGACGATGCCGCGCGTCCACACGGTGAGCTCGGTGTAACTCATGTTGAGGCCCCCTGAAATCGGCTCTGGACCAGCCGGGCGAAGCGGTCGAAGACGTCTGCGAGCTCCTGCCGCGCGGGATGGTCCGGCGGTTCGGCGGCGATGGCCACCTCGGTCCGCTCCTGCCCGGCATCGATCAGCCGGATCGTGCCCAGGTTCGTGTGCTCGATGGCCCATCCGTCGCTCTTGACCGCTGTGACCGCCATGCTCAGCGTTTTGCCGTCGCTCTCCCACGGTACGACGAGCGCGTTGACGTGGCCCTGGCCGCGGGCGTATTCCTCGATCGCGCGGGACAAGACCTGCGGAGATCCGGTAACGGTGAACGTGACGAATTCGCCCATGTGCTTCGGCTCCGTGCTAAACTGAACCAAGTGGTCGAACCAGTGGTCGAACCAGTTACGGGGGTGACTCTGACATCCGGGCGCCGTCGTGTCAAGCGCCTTATCACCTCCCGGCGGCGGTCCGGCGACCGCGACTCCGGTCTAATCGAGCCGATCAGAAAGACGCGGGTGGCCGAAGAGATCGCCGACCGCATCCGGGTGCTGATTCTCGACGGCACCTTCCCGGCGGGCCAGGCTCTGCCCGCCGAACGCGCACTTGCCGAATGGTTCGGCGTCAGCCGCGGGTCGATCCGCGACGCGTTCCGTACGCTGGAGACCATCGGCCTGCTCGTCACGCGCCACGGCCAGGGCACGTTTCCTCAGGAGCTCGACGTCGACCGGCTCGTCGCGCCGCTGGCTTCCGTCCTGAGCTACCATTACGAGCTGCAGGACGAGCTGCTGGACGTGCGCCGCATGTTCGAACCCGCCGTCGCCCGCGTCGCGGCCACGCGCGTCACCGACGAGGACCTTGCCGACCTAGAGCGCATCCTCGACGCGCAACGCAGGAAGCTCAAAACCGGCCGATCGGTTATCGTCGAGGTCACGGCTTTTCACCACGTCCTCGCGCGCGCCACGCGCAATCGCGTGGTCGTCAGCCTCATGGCCACACTGAACGATCTGCTCGCGGAATCGCGCAAGCTCACGCTGAAGCAGAAGGGCCGTCCAGGCCGATCCATCCTGGGACATGAAGCTGTCGTCGCGGCATTGCGGCACCGCGACGCCGGCGCCGCAGCGGAAGCCATGCGCGAACACATCGATCAGATCGCCGACCTTCTCCAGCACACGTCGACCCCCGTTCGTCCCTGAACGAGACCTGAGCGATACCCTTGGCGTTTCTCGTACCACCGCTCGGGAAGCCATCCGCACCCTGGAATCCATGAAGTTCCTCCACAGCCGCCAGGGAAAACGACACCTATGTCATTGTTTCGAAAGAAGATGCGTTGATTCAGCCCTTGGCAGCGGCCCAGCCGGGGGATGGTCGAGCGGGGGATCATCCGGGGGATTTCGGGCGCCAGATTCACATACGGTCTGCCCCCCCGGCCCTCTAACTGATTCATTCGCCTCATTTCTTCCGAGCGTGGGGACCCTCTACATTGGTACGGTGGTCGAACCAGTTAGGCGTCCCTGGGCCGCTCTGTCGATTCGCGACGCTCAGCCGATGGGAGTCGCGGCGGCGAAATACACGCCCTGTCCATTTCCAGGATATCGAATGGATCCCTTCTTTCACATAGAGAGGGGGGCTTTGAAGTCCCAGTTCTCCACGGTTGCTGATCTTCAGGAAACGCGGGATCACACATTACTTAGTTTTCGAAGCGCTTAAGGAGGTGTCTATGGCAAAGGTTCACGAAATTACGGTTTGGGCGCGCGGCGTCCTCCAGGACAAAGAGGGGCGCGACGTCATCAACATTTTCGCCAAGGCCGCACAGGCGGAAGGCAAGCACGCCCAGGCATTCGACAATTACGAAGACCTGCCGGATCGCGTGCTCGTGACCGTCCGGAAGTACGTACGGCTCAGCGACGAAGAGATCACGCACAAGTACGTCTACACGAACGACAAGCCAGAAGTGGTCGTTATCTGCGAGGCGACCATCGTGAAGG
>JADGOC010000131.1 GCA_017883165.1 Acidobacteriota bacterium | reverse complement strand
CCCTACAACGTCGCGTCGCCGATCATGTTCAAGCTGGTGGATCTCTACGTCGCCGGCATCCCGCTGGCCGATGCCACGCTCATGCTGCAGCGCGAGGTCGCCGACCGGCTGACGGCGGTTCCGGGCACGAGGGATTACGGCATCCTGACCGTCCTCATCGGCCATCACGCCACGGCCGAGCGCGTGCTGGCGCTTCCCCCCGGGGCCTTCAGGCCCGTGCCGAAGGTGCGCTCGGCGCTCGTCCAGCTGCGTTTTCATCCGCCCGACCCGCCGGCCAGGGATGAGTCGGTCTTCGCGGCGATGGTTCAGGCGATATTCACGCGGCGCCGGAAGACCCTGGCCAATGCGCTGCTGGCCTTTGCGGGCGCGGCGACGCTGCCCCCCGCCCGGGCGCTCGCGGCGGCCGGCATCGACGGGCGCCGCCGGCCCGAGACGCTGAGCATCGCCGAGCTCATCCGGGTGGCCGACGTCTTTGCTGCGAAAAGCGGTTGAGCTGTGCTATAGTTTCGCCTGTAAGTCGTTCATCCCGCCTCGTTTAACTCAGGCGCGCCCAGCAGCCTGATTGAGCCGCGTTCGTCGCGGCTCCCTGCGTCGCCAGTGTTCCGCCAGGAACGCGTGCGGTGTGGGTCCGTACTCCCATATTCAGGATGCTCGAAATCGTTCCGCTTGGCGGCGTCGGCGAGTTCGGCATGAACATGCTCGCGCTCACCTGGGGTGAGACGACGATTGTCGTCGATGCGGGCGTGATGTTTCCCGACACCGACCTGCTCGGCGTCGACCTGATCGTGCCGGATCTCACGTACCTGCAGCAGAAAGGGCGCGTCGCCGCGCTCGTGCTGACGCACGGCCACGAGGATCACATCGGCGGCGTGCCGTACGTGCTACCGCTCGTCGACGGTCCGATCTATGCGACGCCGCTGACGCTCGCGTTCCTCGAGCACAAGCTGGCGGAACACGATATCGACATCGCGGACCGGCTGCACCCGGTCCGCCCGCGCGACCGCGTCGTCGTCGGGCCGTTCGAGATCGAGTTCATTCGCGTCACCCACAGCATGCCCGACTGCGTGGCGCTGGCCATTCACACCCCTGCGGGGGTGGTCGTCCACACCGGCGATTTCAAGATCGACCAGACGCCGATCGACGGCCAGCACTTCGACGTCCACCGTTTCGCCGAGTTGGGGACCGCAGGCGTGCTCGCGCTCTTCGCCGACAGCACGAATATCGATCGTCGCGGCTTCACTGGCTCGGAGGTCGAGGTCGTCGAGGCGTTCGAGGAGATCTTCACCAGCGCCACCGGGCGGCTGATCGTCGCGGCGTTCTCGTCGAGCATCTACCGGATGCAGATTCTCGTGAACCTGGCGGCGCAGTTCGAGCGCAAGGTGGCCTTCATCGGCCGCGGCATGGAGCGGAACTCGGAGATCGCCCAGCGGCTCGGATACCTCCGCGTACCAGGCGGCGTGCAGATTCGCGATTCCGAGGTCGGCAGCTACCCCGCCGAGGACGTGCTGTGCTTGTGCACGGGATCGCAGGGCGAGCCGATGTCGGCGCTGTCGCGGATCGCGATCGACGATCATCGCCACGTCAAGGTGGGTCCAGGCGATACAGTGGTCCTCTCTGCGCGCTCGATTCCCGGCAACGAGAAGGCGATCGGCCGCGTGATCAATCACATCGCGCGGCGCGGCGCCGACGTGATCCACGAGGGCATCAAGCACGTGCACGTCTCGGGCCACGGCAGCGAAGAGGAACTGAAACTCATGCTGTCGCTGGTGCGGCCGCGATTTTTCGTCCCCGTGCACGGCGAGTACCGGCAGCTCTCGCAGCACGCCCGCATTGCCGAGCGCGTCTTCGCCGGACGCGATCCGAAACCCGAGATCCTGCTCGCCGAGAACGGCGACGTCCTGCACATCGACGCCCAGGGCGCGCGCATCGCGGGCAAAGCGCCGGTCGGCCGGGTGCTGATCGACGGCACGCGCACCGGCGAAGTCGGCGACGAAGTGCTGCGCGACCGTCGGCATCTCGCCGAAGACGGCCTCGTCGTGTCGGTCGTGGCGATCAACAAGCAGACGGGCGCCCTCGAGGGCGTGCCCGAGATCATCACGCGCGGCTTCGTGATGGAAGACAGCGAGGCGCTGCTCGCCGACGGCGTGCGCGTCCTCTCGGAGGTGGTCGAGCAGGCCAGCATCGAAGAACGCACCGATCAGGGCTTGATCAAAGAGAAGCTGCGCGTCGAACTGCGCCGGTTCCTGCGCAAGCGTTCGGGCCGCCGCCCGTTCGTCCTCCCCGTCATCATGGAGATCTGATACGTGAGTGGATCCAAGGCCTCCCGTCGAGTCAGCGAATTCGTGGGCGTCGCGCTGTTTGCGGTCGCGCTCATCTGGGTCATTTCGCTCGCCAGCTACGACCCGACCGACCCGGTGTGGTTCTTCAGCTCCGGCTCGCACGCGGCGCCCGTCAATTTCGCGGGACGCGTCGGCGCGTTTTTCGCCGAACTGTCGTTTCAACTCTTCGGCTACGCGTCGTACGTGATTCCAGCGGTCCTGGTCGTCGTCGGCTGGCACTATTTCTGGTGCCGCGCGGTTGACGCCGCCGGCACGAAGGTGGCGGGCGCGGGGCTGCTCTTCGGCTGCATCAGCGCGTTTCTCTGCCTCGTCTTCGGCAACCTCGAGGTGTCCGGCAAATCGTTCCGCGCGGGCGGCTACGCCGGCGAGTGGCTCGCGAAGGTGCTGTCGGAGTATCTCAATCGCACCGGCTCGGTGATCGTCATCGTCACGCTGATCTTCCTGGCCATCATCATGTCCACGCACTTCTCGTTCGGCCGCCTCTTCGGCGCGGTCATCGAGGGCGCACGTGACGGCGGCGCGAAAGCGATTGGATCGTTCCGCGCGTGGCGCGAGGACCGGCGCCGCGAGAAACAGCGCCGCGAGGTGGTCGCCAAGCACACCAAAAAGGGCGTCCCGCCGACGATCGCGGGGGCCGAGGTTGGTCAGGCTGTCGGGGCCGAGCTTGCTCGGCCCAAACCCTCGACGAAGCGTGAGGACGACGCGCCCGTGGCCGCGCCAGCTTTTGGCAGCGTCAAATCGTTCCAGCCGGCGAAACCGCCCAGAGTGAACATGCCCGCGCTGCCGCTGGCCGATCCCGAGCCGCTGGCCAAAGCGCCCGCCGAGCGCCGCAAGGGCGACTACGCCCTGCCGCCGCTGGCCCTGCTCGACGCGCCGAAGACCGAGCGCAAAGTCGACGAGCGCGAGCTCATGGACGGCGCGCGCCTGCTCGAGGAGAAGTGCCGCGAGTTCGCCGTCGAAGGCAGCGTCGTGCAGATCCATCCCGGGCCGGTCGTCACCACCTTCGAGCTGAAGCCGGACGCGGGCGTGAAATACTCGAAAGTCACCAGCCTCTCGGACGACCTCTGTCTCGCGATGCAGGCTGAGTCGGTGCTGATCGATCGCATCCCCGGCAAATCGACCGTCGGGATCCAGATTCCGAACCGCACGCGCGAGCAGATTTCGCTGCGCGAGCTTCTTGAATCGGAGGTCTACCGCCGCTCGTCGTCCAAGCTGACGATCGCGCTCGGCAAGACGATCCATGGCGAGCCGTACGTCGCCGATCTCGCCGCCATGCCGCATCTCCTGATCGCCGGCTCGACCGGCGCCGGCAAGTCGGTCGGCATCAACGCCATGCTCACCAGCATCCTGTACCGCGCGACGCCAGACGATGTGCGGCTGATCCTGATCGATCCAAAGCGGCTGGAGCTCGGAATGTACGACGACATTCCCCACCTCATGACGCCGGTCGTCGTCGATCCGAAGCAGGCCGCCAACGCGCTGCGGTGGGCCGTGCGCGAAATGGAAGAGCGGTACAAGACGCTCGCCGCGGAAGGCGTCCGCAACATCGAGCAATACAACCGGAACATCCGACAGCAGATCGCCGAGAAGCGGACGCCGAAGGACGGCAAGGAGCCCAAGCCGCTCTGCTTCATCGTCGTCGTGATCGACGAGCTCGCCGACCTGATGATGGTGGCCAGCAACGAGGTCGAGGAATCGATCGCGCGGCTGGCGCAGATGGCGCGCGCCGTCGGCATTCATCTGATTCTCGCGACGCAGCGGCCGTCGGTCGACGTGATCACCGGGCTCATCAAGGCGAACCTGCCCGCGCGGATCTCCTTCCGCGTGTCGTCGAAGATCGATTCGCGGACGATTCTCGACGGCAACGGCGCCGAGTCTCTGCTCGGCCGCGGCGATATGCTGTTCCTGCCGCCCGCGTCGTCTCGGTTCATCCGGCTGCATGGGCCGTACATCTCCGAGCAGGAGAGCGCGCGGCTCGCGAGCTACCTGCGCAAGCAGGGCAAGCCGGTGTACGACGAGACGATCACGGCCGAGGAGAAGACCATGGCCGACGGAATCGAGCTGGACAAGGACGATCTCTACGACGAAGCGGCGCGGATCATCGTCACGAGCGGCCAGGCGTCGATTTCCTACTTGCAGCGGCGGCTGCGCATCGGCTTCAGCCGCGCGGCGCGTCTGGTGGACATGATGGAGATGGAAGGCCTCGTGTCGCCGGCCGCCGGCGGCAAGCCGCGCGAGGTGCTCGTCGACAAGCAGTACTTCGAGGAAGTGGACACGCAGCTCCGGTGACAGCAGGTACGCCCATGGCTAGACGAACCTTCGTCCTCGCACTCGCCGCCCTACTCGCCGCCGCGGATCTCTCGGCGGCGACGGTCAGGGCGATGTATGCGGACACGCTCGCGCGCGAGCAGGCGGTGCGTCCGGTGCTCGCGGTGTCGGCCGATGATCAGGCTGACGCCACCCTCAAGACCGTGCGTGCCGTCGTCGCGGCGTATGAAGCGATCGTGCGCCGCTATCCGGCCAGCGGTTACAGCGACAACGCGCTGTGGCAGGCTGGACGCCTGTCGCTCGACGCTTTCGCGCGCTTCGGGCAGCCGCAGGACAAGACGGCCGGCATTCGTGCGCTGCGCGCGCTCGCCGCGCAGTACCCGACCAGCAAGCTCGCGAAACAGGTACCGCAGGTCCTCGCAATTGACGCCGACCCGGCTTCTTCTACTGGCGCGCGTGGCCCCACCCCCGCGCGCACTGACACCTCGCGCTCGAGCGTAGACTCTCGCGCTCGGGTCGCGACGATCAAGAGCGTTCACCGGGAGCCGTTGCCGGACGCCGTGCGCGTCACCATCGAACTCGACGCCGAGGTCCCGTTTCATGACGAGCGGCTGGCCGACCCGGCGCGCGTCTTCGTCGATCTGCCGTCGGTGCGCGCTGCGCCGCCGCTGCTCGATCAGACGCTGCGCTTCGACGGCGACACCGATCTGGTACGCCAGATTCGCATCGGCCGCCATCCCAACAACACGACACGCGTCGTGCTCGATGCGGCCGGCGTCTCGAGCTACAGCGTGTACGCCCTCTACAATCCGTATCGCCTGGTGATCGACTGCGCCCGCGCGGCTGTGGCCAATTCGCCCGTCGCGCCCGCGCCGCTGGTCGCCACACTTCGCGCGCGCCCGGTGATGTCCGAGTTGGGACGCCGCCTGCCCGCGCTCCCACCTCGCGCGACCGATCTCCTCGCGGCGGCCCGCGCCACCGAAGACGCGGCAGCCCCGGCCAGCGGCACACACACCGAAGCCTTTACCGTTGCCCCGCCGGCGCCAACCCCGCTGCCGACGAGGAACATCCCGGGTGGGCTGTCCATTTCGCGACAACTGGGGCTGGGCGTCTCGCGAATCGTCATCGACCCCGGCCACGGCGGACACGATCCCGGCACCAAGGCGCGCGGCGTCACCGAAGCCGATCTCGTGCTCGACGTCGCACTGCGCCTCGAAGCGCTGCTCCGCAAGATTTCGGGCGTCGAGGTGATTCTCACGCGCCGGACCGATGAGTTCGTGCCGCTGCCCGAGCGGACCGCCATCGCCAACCGCGAGGGTGCCGACCTGTTCTTGTCGATTCACGTCAACTCGAGTCCGAACGCACAGACGCGCGGCATCGAGACGTATTTTCTGAACTTTGCGAACAATCAGACCGAGGCGGCCGTCGCCGCCCGCGAGAACGCCGAGTCCACGCAGTCGATGGGCGCGCTTCCGGATTTCGTGAAGGCGATTGCGCTGAACAACAAGCTGGACGAGTCGCGCGACTTCGCCACCGATGTCCAGAAGGCGATGCTCGACAAGCTGCGCAGCGGCAACAAGGCGGTCAAGGATCGCGGCGTGAAGCAGGCACCGTTTGTGGTGCTCATCGGCGCGGCGATGCCGAGTGTGCTGGCGGAGATCTCCTTCGTGACCAACCCGCAGGACGCCAAGCTGCTGCGCAGCTCGGCGTACCGGCAGCGGATTGCCGACGCCTTGCTCAACGCCATCCGGAAGTACCAGACTTCGCTCAAAGGCGTCACCGCCATCGCGCATCAATAGCCGCCCCGGCGCTATCGCTGCCGGGCGCGCACCCAGAACAGCAGCGCGCCGAGCAGCGCGCCGCACACGACGGCCAGGAGCGCCAGCGCGCCGGTGAGTCCCAGCGCGCCCACGACCACATCGGCGATGCCGGGGTCATGCCGGCTCGGTTCGACGAGCTTGACGATGATCGGCGACTGCGTAGGCTAGTTCCAATCGCCGCTGGTGAATGCCAGTTCGGCGAGCGTGCGCACGCCGACGCCGCTCGGGCCCTTCGGCAGATAGGGTCTGGCTTCCTCCGCCCACGCCGTGCCCGCGATGTCGAGGTGCACCCACGGCAGGCCGCCGGCGAATTCCTTGAGGAACATCGCCGCGGTGATGGACGAAGCAGGCCGGCCTCCGGTGTTCATGATGTCGGCGATATCGCTCTTCAACTGATCGCGGTACTCGTCGAACAGCGGCAGCGGCCACACGCGATCGCCGGCGCGATCCGCGACGCGGCGGACCTGTTCGACCCACGGCATCGGCGCGCCGAAAATCCCGCTCGTGATCTTGCCGAGCGCGACGATGCAGGCGCCGGTGAGCGTGGCGATGTCGACGAGATGCGTCGCCCCGAGCTGCCGCGCATACCAGAGGCCGTCGCCGAGCACGAGCCGACCTTCCGCGTCCGTGTTGATCACTTCGACCGTCTTGCCGCTGGCGCTCGTGAGCACGTCGCCCGGCTTGATTGCGCGTCCGCCCGGCATGTTCTCGGTCGTCGGCACGACGCCGATCACGCGGATCGGCGCCTTGAGCAGCGCAATCGCGCGCATCGCGCACGCCACGGCCGCGCCGCCCGCCATGTCATCCTTCATCCGCTCCATGCCGTCGGCCGGCTTGATTGAGATCCCGCCGGTATCGAACGTGATGCCCTTGCCCACCAAACCGAGCACTGGGCCCACTGGCGCGCCCGGCGGCTCGTAGCGAAACACCATCAAACGCGGCGGCTCGCTGCTGCCCCGGGCCACACCGAGCAGGAGGCCCATTCCCAGCTTCTCGATCTGATGCTCGTCGAGAATCTCGACCGACACGCCGGCCTCGGTCGCCAGGACCTCGCAGCGCCGCGCGAATTCCCGGGGCGTCAGCGTGTTGCCCGGTTCGTTCGCGAACCCGCGGGCCAGATTGCAGCATTCGCCGAGGAGCCGCCCCCGCGCGGCCGCGCCGGACGCTCGCGCCACGCCGTCGTCGCCCGGCACGACGATGGTCCAGGCGGGCGCGGGAGCCGGCGCCGGCTCGGTGGTTTTGTAACTGCCGACGTTGAATTCCGAGAGCGTCAGCCCCTCGGCGACCGCCTGCGCGAACTCGGGCAGTGCATCAGGCGGCTGGCTGTCGTCGCGCAGCACGAACGCGGCGCGGGCGGCGCGGCGCTGCCGCACCGCCGCGCCCGCCGACGAGGCGAGCTTGCGGACGAGATCGCTCGAGAAGCCCCCGGTGGAACCGACGCCGCCGGCGCCAATAAGCGCGATCCGGCGCGCGCGCCAGGCGCGATCGGTCACCGTCGCGACGAACAAGTCGTACGGACGGGCGGCGAATTCTCCCGAGGCGAGCGCGCGCGCAATCTCACCGCCCGTGGCGAGATCGACCGCGGCGACCGCCGAGGGGCCTTCCCCTTCGAACCACGGCACGATCAAGAGGTCGCTGTCGATCGTGGCAAGCGGCGCGCCCGAGCAGCCAATGGCGGGAGAAGTCATCGTCGGAGACATTGTGACATTATCGCTGATGCCGCTTGCCCGGCCCACCTAGCGACGGTACAATGCGTGCATCCCGTCGGACTGTCAAGGACAACATCATGAAGAACCTTCCGCGTTTTGCCTGGGCCGGCACGACCTGCATCGCGATCGCGATGATGTTGTCAGCTGCGTCGGCTTACCAAAAAGAGGATAAGGACAAAAATTCGAAAGAGAGCGACGCCCGTCCCAAGCTGATGCTCAAGGCGCAGCCGCTGATGGCGATCGCGCCCGCACGCGTCGTCTTCACCGCTGAACTCGTCGGCGGCGCCAACGACTACGAGGAGTTCTACTGCCCCACGGTCGAATGGGACTGGGGCGACGACACGCGCTCGGAGTCCAACAGCGACTGCGAGCCCTACCAGTCCGGCAAGAGCGAAATCAAACGCCGCTTCACGATGGATCACTCCTACAAACACGGCGGTGTCTCGCCGCTGCGAGTCCTGTTCCGTCTGAAACACCGCGACAAGACACTCGTGGGCACGTCGACGACCATCCAGATTCGGCCCGGCTTGCGGGATATCGGCGAGTAGCCGCGCTTCGCTTTCGGACGGTCCCGTCCCACAACCGGACGGCGAAGCGGCGCGTTGCTGGGCGATCGCTGTTTTCGCGCCAGAAAAGCCCCTTCGAGTCGCGTCAACCCTGGCACGCGTATGGCGATCTGATCGCCGCAAAGCCATGGACACAGTCATTCAGGACCTCCGCTACGCCGTTCGCATGTGCCTGCGGACGCCCGGATTCACCGTCATCGCGGTCGCGGCGCTAGCGCTCGGCATCGGCGCGAACACGGCGATCTTCACCATCGTCAACGCCATCCTGATTGAGCGCCTACCGTACCGCGACCCGGGCCGGCTGGTCGTTGTGTGGGAAACCAACGTACGCCGTCCCAACCTGCCGAACGTCATCTCGCCCGCTAACTTTTTGCGCTGGCGCAACCGCGCCACGGCGTTCGAGCAGATGGCGGCGTTCTACGACTTCACGGAAAACCTGACCGGTTCGAGCGGGCCTGAAGAGCTCGTCGTACAGGCGGTGACCCCTGACTTCTTCTCGACGCTCGGTGCGACGCCGATGCTCGGCCGCACCTTCGCGCCAGACGAGGGCCCGCGCGGCCACGACGACTTCGCGATCCTGAGCTACGAGTTGTGGCAACGCCGTTTCGGCGGCGACCAGGGGCTCGTCGGCCGGTCTATTCAATTAAACGGCGCCAGCACGATCGTGGTCGGCGTGATGCCGCCCGACACTAGGGTATTCCTCAAGAGCGGAACGCTGGTCGGCAAGCCTCCCGACCTCTGGCAGCCCTTCGCGTTCACCGAAGCGCAGCACCAGCCGCGCGGCCGTTACATGAGCGCCATCGGACGCCTCAAGCCCGGTGTGACGATGGGCGAAGCGCAAGTGCAGATGAACACCATCGCCTCGACGCTCACGACCGAATGGCCCGCGTTCGACACCGGCTGGGGCGTACGCCTCGCGCCGCTGCGCGACGAGCTGGCCGGCGAGCTGCGGGGCGCGCTGCTCGTGCTGACCGGCGCGGTCGCGTTCGTGCTGCTCATCGCGTGCGCGAATGTCGCGAACCTGCTGCTCGCGCGCGGCGCGATTCGGTCGCGCGAGATCGCGATCCGCACGGCGCTCGGCGCGTCGCGGGGCCGCCTGATCCGCCAGCTCCTCACTGAGAGCCTCATCCTCGGCGCGGCCGGCGGCGCGGCCGGGCTCCTCGTGGCGCAGTGGGGCGTCGATTTTCTTCGCGCCATCAGCCCCGTCGACCTCACGACGCTCGGCCACATCCAGATCAGTTATCCGGTGCTCGCCTTCACCGCGACGGTGTCGATCCTGACCGCGGCGATTTGCGGTTTCGCGCCGGCATTCGAGATTTCGCGCCCCGATGTTCAGGAATCGTTGAAGGAGGGCGCGCGGCAGGTCGGCTCGGGAACGAGAAACCGACGACTCCGCCACGCCTTCGTCGTATCGGAAATCGCACTGGCCGTCGTGCTGCTGGCCGGCGCCGGCCTGATGCTCCGAAGCTTCTCGACCATGCGCGGCATCGATCCCGGCTTCTCGGCCCGCAACGTTCTCACGGTTCGCGTCGCCCTGCCACGCGCGCACCTGGACATTGGCCACGCGCCTGCCGTGCTTCGTGATGGTGGCGCGCGCGAAGGTG
>JADGOC010000306.1 GCA_017883165.1 Acidobacteriota bacterium | reverse complement strand
CGGCGACTTCAGCGAAGTGACCAACTGCGGCGCCTCGCTCGCGGCGGGCGCCACCTGCGCCATCTCCGTGCGGATGACGCCGACCATCGCCGGTGCGATCACCGGGACGCTGACCATTGCCGCCAGCGCCGCCGGGGCGCCTCACACAGTGGGTCTGGTCGGCACCGGTGTGGCGCTGCCCACGGCCGGAGGGGCGACGCCGTCCGGCACGTATACCGTCAACATCTCGGGCGTGGTCGGGACGCTCACGCATTCCACCGGCGTCACCCTCGGCGTGCAGTAACCAGCTATGATCAAGAAACCGGTCGAAGGACCTCTGGCATGAAGACCATGAAGACGAAGACGATGATCATGGCGGCGGCTGTGGGCATGATGGCGCTCACGGCGGCCTGCAGCGATCCCGCGCTACCGGCGGCGCCGGTGCTCGCTCCACCCACAATCACCGAAACGTTCACCGGGACGCTGAGCCCCTTGACCACCAACACGCAGAACTTTGACGTGAATCAGGTGGGCGGCGTCCGTGTGACGCTCGACGACGTCGAGCCTGCCGCCGCCCTCGGCATCGGCATCGGCACGCCGAGTAGCGCCACCGCCACCTGCCTCGTCGCCAGCACAACGACCGCCGTGGCCGGGACAACGACGCTGATGTCGGGAACGGCGACCGTATCCGGCAAGTTCTGCATATCCATCTCCGACGTCGGCAATCTGGTCGAGCCGGTCACGTATTCAATCTCCGTGATCCATTCATGACGAGACGACACATTCGGCTGGCGCCGCTGGCGCTCGCGTTGATGGTCTCGGCGTGCGGCAGCGCGAGCACGAGCCCCACGACGACGACAGGCGGGCTCACGACCGAGACGTTCAACGGCACGGTCGCCGTGAACGGCAGCGACTCGAAAACCTTCACCGTTGCGGTGACCGGCGTGGTCAGCGCGACGCTCACCGCCGCTCCAGTTCCCATGGGTCTGGGCGTCGGTCTGCCCGGCGGGGCCTCTGGCTGCACGCTGCTCCCCGGCGCTTCGACGACGGCCACGGCCGGCACGCTGGCGCAGGTGGCCGGCGAGGTCACCCCGGGCACGTTCTGCGTTCAGGTGTACGATGTGGGAAACCAAACGGCGCCGGTGAGCTACACGGTGACCGTCGCGCATCCATGACGCCTCTGGCATGACTCCCGCTCCGACGAACTCCTTTCTCCAGCGGCTCATCGGCGCCGTGTCGCTCGATGCGGCCATCTATGAAGAGGTGGAAGCCGATCGCGGCGCGACCGTGCAGGCGCTGATCGTCGTCGTTCTGTCGAGCCTCAGCGCGGGCATCGGCGCGCGCGGGCTGGGCGGGAGCAGTCCCGCCAACATTGCCTTCATCACGATCATCGCGTTGATGGCGTGGGCGGCGTGGGCGCTGGTCACACTACAGGTCGGCGGCGCCTTGCTGCCCGAGCCGCAGACCAAGGTTGACGTCGGCGAGCTGCTGCGGACTACCGGCTTCGCGACCGCCCCCGGCATCCTCCGCCTCTTCGGCGTGCTGCCGGGCGTGACGATCCCGGCGTTCGCGCTCTGCGCCGTGTGGATGCTGGCGGCGATGATTGTCGCCGTGCGTCAGGCCCTCGACTACACGAGCACCGGCCGCGCGATCATCGTCTGCGTGATCGGATGGGCGCTGGCGATCGGACTCGCCCTGGTCGTCGGGCTGTTGTTCGGGCCCACGGTGGCCTAGCCATGCCGGTGTCGGATTCAGAGCTCACGACGCTGACCGCGACCGCCGACATCATCACGCTCGGCATGCGAGCGGATGAGGTTCGGCGGCGGCTGCACGGCACGCAGACCACGTTTGTGCGTGTCGCGGACGTGCCGGCCGATCCGCAAGGGAGCCTGGCGTTTCCCTCCGCCGCCGGAGAAATCCGCATCGTCGGCATGCCGGCGAGCCGATCGGCCGCCGTCGCGCGCGTGAGTGATGTGGCCGCGCGCGCGAACGGGGTGCCGGTGTCCGCGTTTTCGCTGAGCGATCTCGAGCAGCTCGCGGCGCGGGACGGCGTCACGCTGCGGGCGCTGCTCGAGGATCTCCGCGCGGCCGGGCTGGAGCTCATCGCCGAGGCGCCGTTCGATCGGCTGCAGGACGCCCGGCGGTCCATCGAAGAGACCAACATCGCCGGTCTCGCGCTTGCGCGCTTGACCATTCATCGACTGCCGTCCTCCGACACGCCGTCGCTGTTGAAGCGCGTCTCCGATCTCCAGCAGGCGGTCGGCGTCGTGCGTGCGTTCGCCCCTCTGCCGCGCGAGGTCAACCCGGCGGTGCCGACGACCGGGTTCGACGATGTGAAGCAGGTGGCGCTGGCGCGTCTCCTCGTGGAGAACGTGTCATCGATTCAGGTGGACTGGGCGTTGTACGGGCCGAAGCTCGCGCAGGTCGCGCTCACCTTCGGCGCCGACGACGTCGACGCCGTGTCGGCGCGGGACGACATGAGCGAGGGTCTCCGGCGGGCGCCGCTCGAAGAGATCCGCCGGAACATCCGCGCGGCTGGCCAGGAGCCCGTGGAGCGCAACGGCCGGTTCGACGCCCGCGACGCTCAGGACGAGCGCTCCCGGTGACCCTGTCGAAATCATCGAACCGCGTCCGTCTGGGTACCGTCGGCTATCTCAACGCACGGCCGCTCGTGTTTGGTCTCGATCGATCGCCGCGCTTCGAGGTGCGGTTCGACCTTCCCTCGCGATGCGCGGTGCTCCTCCACGAAGGCGAAATCGACGTCGGCCTGATCCCGTCGATCGAGTATCTGCGCGGTCCAGAGGGAGACGGCCATCGGTACCACATTGTGCCCGGCCTGGCGATCGCCTCCCGCGGGCCGGTCGCGTCCGTCGCGTTGTACACGAAGCGGCCGATTGCGGACGTGCGGTCGATCGCGATGGACACGAGCTCGCGGACCTCGGTGGCGCTCGTGCGCGTGCTGTGCGCCCGTCGGT
>JADGOC010000130.1 GCA_017883165.1 Acidobacteriota bacterium | reverse complement strand
GGCGAAGCCGGCCAGCTCGGGAAAACCGCCGGCAAAGACGCCGCGGCGGCGAAGCCGACCTATCCGGCGCTCTTCGGCCTCGATCGCTCGCGGACGCTCGCCGCCGAGTGCATCGCGCGCGCGCACGCGGCGCTGGAAGAGGCCCGGCTGGCCGACGGGTGGCTCGGCGCGATCGCCGACTGGGTCCTGCACCGCAAGAGCTGACGCTGTTTCTGCGGACTCCGCGTCCGCCTTCAGGCGGACACGGGCGCGTCGGCGACAAGCGCGGCGTGCGCCACGCGAATCAGCAGCGCGGCGACATCCTCCGGCGAACGCGATCGGCCGGCCAACGCATCGAAGGTCTCGAAGCTCGTCAGGGTGTGCAGCAGGTCCGTGACGTCTTCGATCGACGCATCCACCGGATGGCCGAGGGTGTCGATCAGCTGAATGACGAGGACGCGCAGCCCCGCACGCCGCTTCGCGTCGCGCGCGCTGACCGCGCCTTCCACTTCGGGATCGAGGCCCGCGAGGCTGCGGAGGCGCCGAATCACGACGCGGTCGCTCGCCCAGAAGCCGACAAAGGCGGCGATGAATTCGTCGAGCACGTCGAGCGGGTCGATCCGGGTGACCGGGCTAACCCGGCCCAGGGAGGTGTGCAGGCGATCCACGAGGCTGCCCGCGGCCAGCGCGTCCAGCAGAGCATCCAACAGGGCGCCCTTCGAGTCGAACTGGTAGTACACCGTCATGCGTGCGACGCCGGCGCGGTCGGCGACCGCGTCGATCGTGAACCCCGCGAAGCCGTGTTCGCCGAGCACGTCGCGCGCGCCGGCAAGAATGCGCGCCCGGGTGTCTTCGACCGCAGCTTCGCGGCGACCGAGGCGGTAAGGGCGAGGGGACATAAAAGAGCCTATTTATTTGATCGTACTGCCTGTATAAATAATAGCACGGCTGTCAATTTGCCATCTCCACCGCCGCCGTGAAATCCTGCTGCCTGGCTTGCCGAAAACAACCCGTCTCGACGCACTTGTCCTCGATCGCGGGTTAGCGGCGTCGCGTGAACGCGCCCGTGCGCTCATTCTCGCCGGCCAGGTAAGGGTAGACGGCCAGGTCGTCTCGAAGGCCGGCGCGCCCACCGCCCCTGATGCCCGAATCGAGCTCGCCGTGCCCGACCATCCGTACGTCGGCCGCGGCGGCGTCAAGCTCGCGCACGCGCTCCAGGTCTTCGGCGTGGATCCCGCCGGCCGCCGCGCCCTCGATGTCGGCGCCTCGACCGGCGGCTTCACCGACGTACTGCTGCAGCGAGGAGCTGCCAGCGTCATCGCGCTCGACGTCGGCCACGGCCAGCTCGATTGGCGCCTGCGCACCGACCCGCGCGTCATCGTCCGCGAGGGCGTCAACGCGCGGGCGCTCACGAGCGCGGATGTGCCGCACGAGGTCGACATCGTGACCGTCGACGTCGCGTTCATCTCGCTGCGCCTCATTTTGCCGGCGCTCCCGCCGTTTCTCGCCCCTGGGGCCGACATCGTGGCGCTCGTCAAGCCCCAATTCGAGGCCGGGCGCGAGGAGGTCGGGCGGCGCGGTCTGGTCACCGACCCGGCGGTCCACGAGGCGGTGATCGCGCGGGTCACCGAGGCGGCCGAGGCCATCGGGCTGCAGCGCCTGGGCATGACGCCGTCTCCAATCACCGGCGCGACCGGCAACCAGGAATTTTTTCTGCATCTTCGCGCACGGCGGGCCTAGGGACCTGACGACCTGCGCTACGATCGATGACAAGCCGATGACCTCCACCCAACCGCTCGCGCCGGTCTCGCGCGTCGGGATCGTCGCCAAGTCCCATTTGCGGGCCGCGGCGCCGCATCTCCTCGAGATCTCCGCCTGGCTCGACGCGCGCGGCGTCACCGCGGTCTTCGAAACCGCGACGGCGGCGCTCATGCCGCCCGCGCCCGGCCGGAGGGTCGCCGACAAGCGCGCGCTCGTGGACGAAGTGGACCTGGTGCTCGTCCTCGGCGGCGACGGCACGCTCCTCGGCATGGCCGATCGCATCGGCGAGGCCGGCTCGGGCATCCCGATTCTCGGCGTCAACTTCGGCAGCCTCGGCTTCCTTACCGAGGTGACGCTGCCCGAAATCTATCCCTCCCTCGAGGCCGCCCTCAGCGGCCAGGCACCGATCGAGGAGCGCCTGATGCTCCGCTCGACGACGATCCGCGGCGGCGCGACGTTCGCCGAGCACATCGTGCTGAACGACGTGGTCATCACCAAGGGCGCGCGCTCGCGGATGATCGATCTCTCAGTGTGGATTGGGGAGGAGTTCGTCACGCGCGTGAAGGCCGACGGCCTGATCATCGCCACACCGACGGGCTCGACGGCCTACAACCTCGCCGCCGGCGGTCCGATCGTGCGGCCCAACGTGGACGCGGTGATCGTCACGCCGATCGCGCCGCACACGCTGACCAACCGGCCGATCGTCATCCCCGCGTCGTCCGCGGTCCGCGTGCAGCCGTTGATGGACGACCACGACGAGGTCTTCATCACCTTCGACGGCCAGGCCGGCCTCGAACTGCAACCCGACGACGAGATTCGCGTGTGCCGGACCGACCGTCCGCTGCGGCTGATTCGCCCGTCGACGCGCAGCTATTTCGAAGTGCTGCGGCAGAAGCTCAAATGGGGCGAGCGCTAGCTACGGCATCGTCAGCAGGGCGGCCATCGACTCCACGGCGCCCCACAAGTTCTCAATCCGCAGATTTTCGTTCGGCCCGTGCTGATTGTTGTCGAAGTTGACGACCGACAGCCCGAAGGTCGGGACCTTCAGCACGTCGCTGAACACGTAGAACGGCAGGCTGCCGCCGAGCGTCGGCAGGCGCACGATCGGGCCGGCGGCGGCGTCCGACAGCGCCTTGACGATGGACGCGGCAATCGGCAGGTCCATCGACGTGCGGCCAGCGGGATAGCCGCCGACACGCGTCACGCGCGCGATCCACGGATGCGCCGCGCGCATCGCCGCGTCGGGCTCGGCATCGGCCACGAAGAACCCTTGCGCGCGCACGTGCGCCACGATCCGCTCGAACTGCCGTGCCGGATCGATCGCCTTGACGAGACGCACGTCGAGGCGCGCGCTCGCGTCCGCGGGAATGATCGTGCGGCCCTGGCCGCCGACCGTCCCCGACTCGAGACCGTTGACGTTCAGCGCGGGCTGGTTGTGCCACAGCTCGAGGCGCTGCGACGCGTTCTCCTGACGCGAGAAGCCGAACGCCCGCATCAGCGACGGCTCGACATCCGGAATCTCCTCGATCGCCCGCCGCTCTGCCGCGGTCAGCGGCACCACATCGTCGTAGAAGCCGGCGATGGTGACGCGGCCGCGCTCGTCCTTCATCGACGCCAGCAGCCGCGCGAGCGCCAGCGCCGGGTTGGGCGCCCAGTTGCCGTAGTTGCCGCTGTGGAGATCGCGGTTCGCGCCGTACACCGTGATGACGGCGGCCATGACGCCGCGCGCGCCGAAATTGAGCGTCGTGCGGCCGCTCGCGTGGCGCGGGCCGTCGACCATCATCAGCGCGTCGCCGCGCATGCGATCGCCGTGCGCGCGGACGATCGCGTCGAGGGAGGGCGACCCGGCCTCTTCGTCGCCTTCGAGGATCACGCGAACGGTCGACGTCAGCGGCGCAGCGGACGCGTCAAGCGCGTCGATCGCGGCAAGAAACGCCACGATCGGCGACTTGTCGTCCGACGACGACCGGCCGTAGATGCGCCACTCGCCGTCGATTGGGCCGGTCAGCTGCGCGAGCGTCAGCGTGCGCGCATCGGCGGCGGGACCCGTGACGACCACCGGCGTGAACGGCGGACCGTGCGTCCACTCGCGCGGATCCACCGGCTGGCCGTCGTAGTGAAAGTAGAACGTGAGCGTGCGGACGGCGTTCGGCGCGCGGCGCTCGGCCAGCACGACCGGCGAGCCCGACGTCGGGAGGATCTCGGCGGTGAACCGCCTGCGCGCGAGCATCTGTGTGAGCGCGTCGGCATTGCGCGCCATGTCGCCCTGGTTGGTCGCGACGTTGGGCAGCGACAGCAGATCGAACAGCTCTCGCAGAATCGCCATTTCGTGCTGCGTGCGCCACGTCCGCACCTGCGTCAACGTGGAATCGGGCGCAACGGCCAGCGCGACCAGGACACCACACGCCATCATGAAATGCTTCATTGCTCTACCTGCCCGCCTGCTGGCGCTTCTCGCGAAAATACTGGACCTGATACTTCTGGACGTTGCGGTTGTGCTCCTCGAGCGTCCGCGCGAACACGTGTGAGCCGTCGTTGCGGCTGACGAAATACAGGAAATCGGCCTCCGCCGGATGGATCGCCGCGTCGATGGACGCCTTGCCGGGCGCGGCAATCGGACCGGGCGGCAAACCAGGATAGCGGTACGTGTTGTACGGCGAGTCGAACGCGAGACCCTCGCGCGTGAGATTGCCGTTGTATTTCCCCGCTTTCGCCAGCGCGTAAATCACCGTCGGATCGCATTGCAGCGGCATCCCAATCCGCAGCCGGTTCTCGTAGACCGACGCGACGAGCGGACGCTCATCAGGGCGCGCCGTCTCTTTCTCGACGATCGATGCCAGCGTCATCGTCTGGCGGACGGTCAGGCCGTGCGACTGGGCCGCCTGCTTCATCGCGGGCGTGAAGACCCGCAGGAACCGATCGACCATCAGCCGCACGAGCCGCGGCGCGTCGGTGTGCCGCGACAACGCGTACGTTTCAGGAAAGAGATATCCCTCGAGATCGCGCGCTGCCGGATCGATCGCCGCGACGAGCGACGCGTCTTTCGAGGCCGCGACAAACGCCGACGCCGGCCCGAGCGCGTGCGACTCGAAGATGGCCGCCATCTCCGCGACGGTCAGCCCTTCGGGAAAGGTCACAGGGATGACGAACACGTCCCCCCGGGCGATCTTGGCGATGACCGCGGAGGGCGTCATCGGCTGATCGAAGCGGTACTCGCCGGCCTTGAGACGCCGCCCCTCGCCGTTCATCCAGAGCGCAAGCCGGTACGTCGTGACGTCGCGGATCACGCCGCTCGACACGAGGCGATCGCCGATCGCCCGGCTGCCCGAGCCGGCCGGAATGTCGACGAACTGCTCGACGCCGGCGTACCCACGGTACGGCTCGCGCGCGCGCTGATAGAGCCACGCGCCAACGGCGCCGGCGGCAACGACGAGCAGAAGAAGAACGAGGGCGAGCTTTCTCATGACCGTACGTCGTACTCCTGCTTCAGCCGGACGTGTCTCTGTCCAGATAATCCTGCAGGATGATGGCGGCCGCGGCCGCGTCGATGAGCGCCTTGCGCTTGCGCCAGTCGCGCTCGCGGACGGCGAGGCGGCTCTCGGCTTCCCGGCTCGTCAACCGTTCATCCTCCCGCATAATCGGCAGCGTCGTTCTCGCGCGCAAGGCGTCGACGAAGGCGTCGACCGTGGCCGTCTGCGCGCTCGGCGTCCCGTCGAGCCGCGCCGGCGCGCCGACGACGATCGTCGCCAGGCCGTCCTCTTCCCCGGCGAGCCGCGCAATCTCCGCGGCGACCCGCGCGACTGCATCGTCGGGCCCGTCGACCGTGAGCGTCGACAGCGGACGGGCCAGCGTGCGCGACGGATCGCTAATCGCCAGCCCGACGCGACGGCCGCCCACGTCGATGCCCAATACGCGACGAGAGGCGGTCACACGCGCTAGTGTAATCCGGGTGCTATAATTCCGACTCCCCCGAAACGCCTGTGACACGTCTGTCTGTCGTCCTGTTCTCCGTCTGTCTCGGGCTGGCCATCGCCTGCGGTCCCTCGCGCGTGCCCGAAAAGTTTCACCAGAAGCTCGTCATCCTCGGATTCGACGGCCTGGATCCGCGCCTCGTCCAGAAATGGATGGACGAAGGCAAGCTGCCCAACATGCAGAAGCTCGCCAAGCAGGGCGGGCTCCATCGCTTGGAGACGACGCATTCGCCAGAGTCGCCGACGGCGTGGGCGTCGTTTGCGACCGGCGTGAACGCGGGCAAGCACAACATCTACGACTTCCTGATTCGTGACACCAAGACCTACATGCCCGATCTCGGGATGGTGCACCGCGAGCCGCCGCGCTTCATTCTCAACTACATCCCGATCGCGGCGCCCAAGCTCACCTCCATCCGCGGCGGCACCTCGTTCTGGGTGACCGCGGGCCGCGCCGGCGTCCGGTCGAGCGTGCTGACGGTGCCCGTCACGTTTCCGCCCGAGGACGTCCCGAACGGCGAGCTGCTCTCCGGCCTGCCGCTGCCCGACATCCGCGGGACGATGGGCACGTTCTCGTACTACGGCACCGATCTCAGCCGCTACGAGGAGGGCGACACCGAGATGGGCGGGCTGCTCAAGCGTCTGGTCTTCGACGGCGACAACGCGCAGACCGAGCTCGTGGGGCCGCCCAATCCGATCATCCGCCAGCAGTTGCGCGACGCGCGCGCCACGCCGCATCCGACCGACGTCGACAAGACGCGGATCGCGGAGCTCGAGGCGCGCGAGTTCGTGCGCCTGCCGATCACCATCTACTGGAACAAGGCCGGCAAGTCGGCGACGATCGATCTCGGCGACAGCACCGTTCACCTGCAGGAAGGTGAATGGAGCAAGTGGATCAACCTCGATTTCACCATCAATCTGTTGGTGCGCGTGCACGGCATGGCGCAGCTCTATCTGATTCGCGCCGGCCAGGAGCTGCAGCTCTACATCTCGCCCGTCAACTGGAAACCGGATAACCCGCCGGCGGCGATGTCCGCACCGGCGTCGCTCTCCGCCGATCTCTATGAGCGTCTCGGCGCCTATCGCACGCTCGGGTGGGCGGAAGCCACCTGGCCGTTGAACGAAGACCGGCTCGACGAGAAAGCGTTCATGGACGACCTCTATCGCGCGTTCGACGACCGCGCGCAGGTCATCCTGCAGCGCCTCGACAGCCAACAGTGGGATCTGCTCGTCGGCGTGATCGAATCGACCGACCGCGTCCAGCACATGATGTGGCGGCTCATCGACCCGACGCATCCGATGTACGACAAAGCGCTCGCGGCGAAGTTCGGCGACTCGATCGAGCGCGTGTACCGCCGCTGCGACGAGTTCGTCGGCGAGGTCATGTCGCGCATCGATGCGACGACGCCGATCCTGATCGTCTCCGATCACGGCTTCCACTCGTTCCGCGAATCGGTGAACCTGAACACGTGGCTCGTGCAGGAAGGCTTCATGACGCTGCAGGGCCAGGCGCCGGGCGAGAAGAAGCTCCGCGATCTGTTCGGCGGGGGCGGTCAGTTCTGGGAGAACGTCGACTGGTCGCGCACGAAAGCCTATGCGATGGGCCTCGGCCAGATTTATCTCAACCTGCAGGGCCGCGAAGGCCACGGCATCGTGGCGCCCGGCGCGGAATCGCGCGCGGTGCAGGAAGCGATCGCGCAGAAGCTCCTGACGCTCGCCGACCCGAAAACCGGCGCGCGCATCGTCGACGCGGTGTACAAGAGTGAAGACATCTACACCGGTCCATTTGTCGGCAATGCCGCCGAGCTGCAAGTCGGGCTGGCCGAGGGCTACCGCGTCTCGTGGCAGACCGCCCTGGGCGGCGCGCCCGAGGGGATCATCTATCCCAACATGAAGAAATGGTCGGGCGACCACGGAGCGTACGATTACAAGTCGACGCCGGGGACGCTGATTTCGAGCCGGCCGATCGACGCGTCGTTCGCGAGCATCATGGATCTGGCGCCGACGGTGTTGAAGTATTTCGGACTGCCGATACCCAGTGATATTGATGGCAAGCCGCTCTTCTAAACGTACCTCGTGGCTGGTCGCTGGTGGCTGGTGGCTGGCAATCGGCGCCGCGATGCTCGCGCAGCAACCCGACCGCGCGCGAACCGAAGCGCTCGCGCGCCGCGCCGCCGAGCGGCTGCAGACGCTGCAGCGCGAAGCCGACGATCTCGCGTCGCAGGAGCAGTCGGTGCTGGGCGATCTCCGCAAGCTCGAGCTCGAACAGCAGATCAAGGCGGAAGAGTTCAAGCAGGCCGACGCGCAGGTGCAGGCGGTCGCCGCCGATCTGACCAGCGCCACGGCCCGGATGCGCGAACTCGAACAGAAAGATCTCGCCGAGCGCCCGGGCCTCCGCGCGCGGCTCGTCGAAATCTACAAGCTCGGCCAGGGCCGCTATCTGCGTCTGCTGCTCTCGACGGCCGACCTCCGGAGCGTCGGCCAAGCGTCGCGCACGGTCGGCGCGCTCGCCGACCTCGATCGCCAGCGCATCGCCGATCATCAGCGCACGCTCGCCGCGCTGAAAACGACGCAGGCGCAGCTCGAGTCGCGTCAACAGGCGCTCGAGAAGCTGCGCGCCGACGCGCAGCACGCGCAGGCGGCAGCCGACCGCGCGGCCCAGGCGCGCAACGATTTGATCCGCGACATCGACCGGCGCCGCGACCTCAATGCGCAGCTGGCCGGCGAGCTCCAGGCGGTCCAGCAAAAACTGCAGTCGGCATTGCGCGACATCGCCAGCGGCGCCAATGTGGCCAACAGCCCCGCGGCCGACGCGGCGCTTCCGCTCCGCCCGTTCCGCGGCGACCTGCCGTGGCCGGTCGGCGGCTCGCTGCGGCGGCGGTTCGCGAAAACCGCCGACGCGCACGGCGCGGCGTCCAATGGCGTAGAGATTGCGGCGCCCGAAGGCGCACCGGTCCAGGCCGTTCACGACGGCGTCATCGCCTTTGCGGACCGGTTTGCCGGGTTCGGGAACCTGGTGATTGTCGACCACGGGGCGCGGGCATTCAGCCTCTACGGCAACCTGCTCGACATCGCGGTCAAGAACGGCGCGCGCGTGGAGCAGGGGCAGACGGTCGGCAGCGTCGGGCGGTCCCCGACCGGCCCGGCCGGGCTGTACTTCGAGCTGCGCGTCGACGGTCAGCCGGTGGATCCTCTACAATGGCTGAAGAGAAGGTAGGCCTATGAGTTCCCGCACCCGCATGATCGTCCTGTCCATTTCGGCTCCGGTGATCGTGTTCGCGATCGTCGGCGGCTTCCTCGGCAAGGTCATGGCGCGCGAGGACACGTCGTACCAGAGCCTCAAGATGTTCGACGATGTGACGCAGGCGATTACGAGCAGCTACGTCGAGGACGTGAACGTCGACAAGGTCATGAACGGGGCGATGCGCGGGCTCGCCGACGGCCTCGACGCCGACAGCGCGTATTTGTCAGCCCCCGAAGTGAAGCAGGCCGAGAGCAGCGTGCCGCTCGCGGCGGGCGACGTCGGCGTCGAGCTGACGCGTCAGTATTATCTGCGCATCATCGCGGCCCGCGACAACTCGCCGGCGGCGAAGGCGGGGCTGCGCACGGGCGATTACGTCCGCATGATCGACAACATGCCGACGCGCGACATGTCGGTCTGGGAAGGCATGCGCGCGCTGCACGGCGCGCCGGGATCGACCGTCAAGCTCACGATCATCCGCGGCAACGCCGTCGACCCGCACATCGTCGAGCTCACGCGCGAGGCGCCGTCGGGCGCGGAGGTCACCGCCCGCATGGCCGCGCCGGGCGTCGGCTACGTGCGGATCGCGGCGCTCGGGCCGAAAGCGGTGGACGAGGTGAAGTCGCGTGTCGCGGACCTCAAGAAGAACGGCGCGACGCAGTTGATCGTGGACGTGCGGCGAAACTCGACCGGCGCGGTCGACACAGGCCTTGCGCTGGCGCGCCTCTTCGTCGCGAAGGGCACGCTCGCCATGCGCGAGACGAAGGGCGGCGAAAAAGAGACGATCGCCGCGGCGCCGGGCGACGGGGCGATCACGCTGCCGATCCAGCTCTTGATCGACACCGGCACGTCGGGCGCCGCCGAGCTCTTTGCGTCGGCGTTGGCCGGCAACGGGCGCGCGGAGCTGGTCGGGGAACACACGATCGGCCGCGCCGCGACCCAGAAACTCATCAAGCTGCCCGATGGCAGCGGCCTGTGGCTGTCCACCTCGCGCTATCTCACGCCGAACGGCGGCCCGCTTCACGAAAAGGGGCTCGAGCCGGGCGTCGCCGTCGACCAGCCGGAGGTCGAATTCGGCCAGCCCGCGCCCACCACGGATCCGGTTCTCGACAAGGCGCTCGAGCGCGCGGCCGGGAAAGACGACAAGAAGGCGGCCTAAGTCGCGTGTTATACTGAGCGTTCGTCTTGACGCCTTATTTCATAGTGTAGGCGCGTAGCTCAGAGGTTAGAGCGCCTGCTTGACACGCAGGAGGTCGGTGGTTCGAGTCCACCCGTGCCTACCACGCTACGCGAAGGCCTCACGCAACCCCCGACATGAGCCAGGTCACGGTCACACTTCCCGACGGGTCGACCCGCACCGTCCCAGCCGGCACGCCCGTGCGCGCCGTCGCGGAAGGGATCTCGCCGAACCTCGCCAAAGCGGCGTTTGCCGGCGTGGTCGATGGCACCCTGGTGGACCTGTCATATGCGCTCGACAAGGACGCCGCGGTC